>JACQGL010000102.1 GCA_016199525.1 Armatimonadota bacterium | reverse complement strand
GCCGGAGCCTGGATCGCCATCACCTGCGCCTCCGCTGCTGCACAGCGGCAGATGGCAAGCGACCACGACGCGCTCATCGACGTGGCGCGGACCTCCTTTGGCACCGCCATAAGGAGTGGGTTGCGCGGCTTCCTCGTCGGCGCGGTGGCAGGGGCCATCCTGCTGGGGCTTTACTTCTGGTTCTCCGACCCCGATCGCGTCCGTGGCGACCGCCGCCCCGCCGATGAAGACAGCTCCCACTGGGTCTGACCCGCGCTTCGGCATTCGCTTCCCCTTCGATCCCCGTCCATCTGCGCACGTGGTTCATCTGGTGAGTTCTATGTGGGAAGCGGCCGGGCGGCTGGTGGAGTAGTAACTATATCCGTTCGTGACCAGGCGAGGTGAGATCGTGCAGTTCTACTCGCCGGGAGATTGGCATGATACGACCCTGGCGCATCGCAGGTTATGCCGCCGCGCTCGTGGCCAGCCTGGAGCGCAACTTCCTGGCGCGCTGGCGTCTGAACAGGGCGCTGGGGTGTGATGTGTTGAACGAGATGAAGAGTGGGAAGGGCGCCCTTCGGAATCCACCGGGCACTGAGTGGCACCACCCCGTGAATGCTCCGGAGGCCCTGGAACTCCTACGCCGGTCGGTACATAGGGACCCCAGGCTCCAAGGTGTACTCCACCCAGACAGGCTGGGAGGGTACGCCTGGTACTATCGCCCATAACCCATATGATGGACACCAAAGTAATCCTCCAAAAGTCACAACAGGCCGCACGGCAGGCAGGGTTCCCTGATCCTGCGCCTCTACCGCTACTCGAAGGCGACCTGCAACCGCGTGGACTTGAGGACGTCATATCACGATGTCTCTGCTTGCACGCAGTAGCAGCCGTCTCCTTCGGCTTTGATCGGCGCAGAGCGCTTGATTGGCTGGAGCGAGAGGAGCTGGTATCACAGCTGACCCCTCTCGAAGCGGCGTTCATCCATGGGAGAGGATCCGCTGAGCGTTTTCAAGTACAGGTTGAGGCTCTCTGGGCGCTGGCGTGGGCACTGGCCATCGTTCCCAGGCTTGACTTCGGGACCGTCTGCTCGGATGACTTCGTGGAGATGCTACCAGACCTGAAGGCAGGGGCAGGGGGTGGCAGTCTGCGCAAGCAGGCAAGGCTCCGCCCTCTGATTGAGCTGGTAGAAGCCCTCGACCTTGCCTACTGCCTGCACTGGGGGATACGCGAGGCCGAGCTGCGGCGCAAGAGGGCACCTGGTCGCGTGGCACCGTATGTCGTGGAGGAGCGCAGGCGGGCCCTCGAGTGGCTGCTGAGCGATCAAGAGTGGGACGAGGTGCAATTGGACACGTAGGCTGCTGCGCCAGGAGTTTCCTCGCTCCCGGGCCTCGGCGTTCGTATGGCGCCTGCGCGACGGCCCACTGGTGACATTCTACCGACGCATCCGACCGTTTAAGATCGAAGTCCTGCGCCGGTACTTGATAGAGCGGTCGGGACAAGACGTCGTGGTACGGCCCTGGGCAGGCAGCTACGACGCTATCGTGGCGCAGCTGTGGCTTATGCCCTCGCACTGGACGGATCGGCCTCCCGAGCCGCCCAGCGCTGAATAACGGTTCCAATGCCACTGCTGCGGCGCTGTACCGCGCCCGTACGGGCTGTGCCCTGTGCCCTCGTCACGCCGCCGGGCGGGATCTCAGGAGCTCGTCCCACCGCCGCTTGTACGCCTCCACGCCCGGCTGGCCAAAGGGCCAGATGCCGAGCAGCTTCCCCTCCATCACCGTGGCGTTCATCAGCATCTGCACCAGCTGGCCGAAGTGGTACTCGTCCAGGCGCGGCAGGCACAGGTTCATGGTCGGTCGATGGTCCTCGTTGAGGGCCGCGTTCGTAGCCTCCACGGCCAGCGTGGCCAGTTCGCTCAGGCGGCGCCCGACGACCTCTGGCGCGCGCCGCGGGTCGAATGACAGCCCCTCCACCGTCACATCCCGACCGGGATCGCGCACGAGCAGGTTGGTGATTACCTTGTCTCGCGCCCCTTGCTGGTGCTGCTGCTGGCGGGAGTGCAACTCGCGTGTGGCGACGATCGTTAGAGGCGTGGCGCCGCGCTCCCCCTTGCCCAGGCTTTCCGCCAGCAGCTGATCGTACCACCGACCCAGGGCTTCCAGACGGCGCGTCCAGACGGCGAGCACGCGGGTGGTAGCGCCTCGCTCATAGGCGCGGACGTGCAGGGCGGCGTAAAGCCAGGCCGGATTATCGGTCGGGTCCGGGTGCGCATCGCAGTAGGCCTGGAAATCAGCCGCTCCCTGGAGGAGCTGGCGGATGTTCAGCCCCATCACGGCGGCGGGCAGCAGACCGACGGCAGTGAGCACCGAGTAGCGCCCGCCCACGTTATCGGGCACGGGCAGAGTGGGCACGGCATCCTCACGGGCGGCCTGGGCCAGCGGACCTTCGGCCCCAGTAGTGACCACCAGGCGACGGCTGTAATCCTGGAGCCCCTGGGCGCGTAGCCGCTCCCGTAGCACGCTGAAGGCAACCTCTGTCTCCAGCGTTCTCCCCGACTTGGAGATTACATTCAGGGAGAAGCGGCCGGCAGGAGTGGCGCCGTAGCGGTGGTAGCGCACGTCCAGGAGCTGGCGGAGATCGTGCAGAGCGAGGCCATCCACATTATTGCCCTCGAAGTAGATGCGAGGGCGGTTGCCGCGCTCCTGCCGGGGAAGTTCGTTGAAGTAGGTGGGCAGCAGTGCATCGAAGAGGGCCTGCGCGCCCTGGTAGCTGCCGCCGATGCCGAGTACTACGTGCGCGTCCGCCTCCTCCGCCAGCTGATCGGCAAGGTCCTGAATGCGCTGGCTAAGAGCGCTCTCAACGCCCAGCAAGCGCGCGGGCATATCCATAAAGCCGTAGTCGAGCGGCTCGTCCGGGCTGTCCCGAAGCAGTCGGGACCGACCTGCGGCAGCATCAACTCGCTCCTGCTGGATCTGTTCGTGCAGCGCGCAGATACAGGGCGCCAGCGTGGCCCGCTCATCCGGGGTAATCCCGAAGCGCGGGCCGACACGTTCCACCTGCAGGCCAGCCCAATCGAGTTCCAGCGCGTTGGTGCCGGATATCAAGTCCCTCTCGTCGTCTGCCATAATCTACAACCAATCTCCCATCATCTCGCAAGCAAACGGACTGAACGCGAGCGTGCGCTCAACGTCTCTACATCGCGGGAGTGGACCCACGTCTTCACAAAGGCTGTGCGGGCATCCCGACTGCGTTGGGACAGGTCGGCAACCGCGTGATAATGCCGCCTGGCAGGGACACTCACTTTTTCCACGCGCCCGCCGGGTTCCGGCGAGCGGGAGCCCATACGGGCCACCGCATAGCGGTATAACCGAATAGCGTCCACTTAAGTAACGGTACAACCGAATAACAGCACAACTGAATAATGGTCCTCCTTGAGGGAGCATGGCCCCGCCTGCGGGCGGGGCTATCGCTTTTCCGGACGCGTTAAGCGGCCCGCGTTCAGCCATCGGCCGGATAGGTTCCCGCGTTGGCGCCGTGTCCGCCGCCCGCTGCGACGGTGGGGCCACTTCACCAACGCGGGAGGTAGCCCGCACGCGGGGACCACGCGCCCCCCGCCTCACCCTCCACGATCACACGCCGGCCGCCCGTCGCGCGTGGCAGATCTCTTCTTCTAGCCGCAGGTCCAGCTCCAGCTCCGGTTCGTAAGTGATACCCAGGTTCACCGCGTGCGCGTACGGGAACTCAAAGCCCCAGCGAATCCAGCCTTCTCGGTCCGCCTCCGGCGTCTGCCCCCCACTCAGGATCTTCATGATGCTGATGCCCTTACCCGCCTCGTAGGCGCGCCGGATTTGCTCGATGTGCGCCGCGAGGGAGGGGCGCTCTGGATCGCGGGGCGCGGCGGGATCCGGATCGATGATGCTGCCCTCGAGCATGACCCCGCCCTTGTTGCCGAGGCAGAGAATCACTTCCATCTCCGCGCCGGCGGTGACGGCATCCATTGCCGGGCCGGTGTAGACATGGGTGGAACAGCCGACGTGGCGCACCTTACCGGCTGCCTTGGCGTCTAGCATCGCCTGGAGAGCGCCGGCACGCTGGCGCAGATCGCGCGGGGAGTCGATCGCGTGGAGCAGAATGATGTCGATCGTATCCGTCCCCAGTTCGCGGAGGATGGCATCAATGCGTGCGGCAGCGCCCGCGCGACTCTTTTCTGTCGTCTTCGTCTGCAGGATGACGCGGGAGCGATCTACACGACGGAACGCAGCGGCGATGTGGGGGTGGGAGCCGTAGCTCTCCGCCGTGTCCCAAAACGTCACGCCGCGCTCCAGAACGCGCTCCAGGAAGCGGCCTCCGTCCTCAACATTGGGATAGGCTTTCTGAAAGTGCCCGCAGCCGATACAGAGGCGGGACACCATCAGCCCGGTGTTGCCATAGGCAACGGTTTCCATACAAAACCTCCGGTTTGGCGGCACATGGGAAGGGACCCCACCAGCACGCTTTCTGGTTCGTCGCCCGGACCCTGCACCTCCTCTCCTCGACGTGGCGCAGACTTGCGGTTGCAGCGCGGGCTTCCAGCGGGCGTGCACGAGCACATCGTGGGATGTAATACGGCTGGCTTGTACGGGCAGGCACGGATGCCCGCGCGACGAGTCAGCGCAGGAGCGGGCACGCACGCGGCGAAACCATCCCGTATGGGCCCCACGACCTGTTTCCGCCCTAACGGGCGCTGGCCCGTCCCGAAAGCTTTCGGGAGCGGACTGGTGAGTTGGCAGATTGGTACCCTCGCGCGGTGAAACGTTCAGATGCTTTGCTGTGCCAGTATTCCAGGTCGCCGAGTGGAAGTAACGCGAAAGAGCAGCCCATCGGCGGGTGGGAAGGACGGCCTGGCCACAGCGCGGCTCTGCTTGGTGGTGTGCGCCATCCTGTTCAGCCTGGGCGGATGGTTCATCAAGGAGCTGACGCGACTTTCCGTCTCCGCACCGGGGATTGTCTTCTACCGCAGCGCCTTCGCCGCCCTGTGCCTGGCGCCGCTGGTGCGCGGCCGTGCCCTTCCCCGACTGGCGGACTGGGCCATCGCGGTCGTCCTGTTCACGGCGCTGCTGGGGCTATTCGTGGCTGCCACGCAGGGCACCTCCGCCGCCAATGCCATCTTCCTCCAGTACACCGCGCCCCTTTACGTGGTGCTGCTGGGGCCGTACCTGCTGCGCGAGCCGCGCCGCCGCGCGGACCTGGCGACGCTGGCGCTGGCGATTACTGGCATCGCTGTCCTCTTCTTCGGTTCCCCGGGCGGGCCCCGATGGCAGCGGGATGCCCTGGCGATGGGGGCCGCCAGCGGGCTGTTCTTCGGCCTCTATCTGATGTGGCTGCGCCGGCTGCGCTACGCCGATCCAGTGGCGGTGACGGCGCTGAACAACGCCGGTTGTGCGCTCCTCATTCTCCCCCTGCTCCTGGCGATCCGGCCCGCGGAAATCGGCCTCCTGCCCCGTGCCCTGGGAGGGGACGGCCTGGCGATGCGCGGCGCCCTCCTGCTCGTGTTGATGGGCGGCGTGCAGATCGCCCTGCCCTACACGCTCATGAGCGCGGGGCTGCGGCGCATCGCCTCTGCGGAGGCGAGCCTGCTCACGCTGGTGGAGCCGCTTCTCAATCCCGTGTGGGTCTGGCTGGCGATTGGGGAGCGGCCGGCGGCGGCCACGGTCATGGGAGGAAGTCTCATCCTGCTGGCGCTGGCGCTGCGATATACGCTGCTGGGGGAGCGGACGGCCAGAGAGTGAGACTGGTACAATACAGGCTGGAGGCACCGATGGCAGCACGACCGCTGGAACTGGAAGGAACATGGGAGGAGATCGTCGCCCACGCGCCCGAGCTGGCCGGGCGCCGGGTGCGACTCACTGTGCTCCCCGAAGAGATGGAGTCCGCACCGGAAGCGAAGGCGCCCGCGTTTCGCCCCGCCCGGGGCCCCTCAACGGCGCGCTCTCTCCTGAGGTACGCGGGGACGTGGGAAGGTAACGATCTGGAGGAACGCCTGGAAGAGGTATATGCCAACCGTACCAACACCCGGTTCTGACCATGTACCTGCTCGACACGAACCATTGCAGCCGGCTCATCGATGCGGACCCGTCGGTGCTGCGTCATCTGGCAGACAAGGGTGACGCTCCCGTCGCAACGTGCGTTATCGTACGCGGGGAGTTGCTGTTCATGGCTCATCGCTCCGAACACCGGACAGCGAACCTCGAGCGGATCCGGGCGTTCCTGGAGGGCATCGGTCTCTACATGGTGGACGAGGAGACCGCCGATATCTATGGTGACCTCAAAGCCGCCCTCTTGCTGCGCTTCGGCCCCAAAGAAAGGCGCGCACGCGGAAAGATCACCCTTGCCCACCTGGGCTTCACTGACAACGACCTGTGGATCACCGCCGTCGTGCTGCGCAACGGCCTGACGCTGGTTTCAGCGGACAGCGACTTCAAACGGATGCAAGAAGTGCGAGCGTTCCCGCTGGAGGCATGGTGGACGCCGCAGGGCAGCTCCGAATGATATAAGGGTCGTCTTCGCCTTCCCTGCGCCTGCCAGGCAACCCCCGCAGGCTTCACACGCGGGCTGGGCTCTCGCTGTCCGACCGTACCCTACCGTGCGACTGTGTTCCGCGTGGCGCTGCTCCGCCGCCTATCCCGGGGCGCGTCGGCTTATACCTCCCCGCCCGCTCCCGTGCCTCCCGTGAGGGCCTGCTCGGGGGCGAAGCCGCGGCGAAGGGTGTTCTCCGTGACCGTGCGCGTCTCCAGGAACTGGAGCAGGTAGTCGGGGCCGCCCGCTTTGGAGCCGATGTCGCTCATCTTGAAGCCCCCGGCCGGCACGCCGCCGCACAGGCGTTTGG
>JACQGL010000101.1 GCA_016199525.1 Armatimonadota bacterium | reverse complement strand
GCGCAAACACGTGACGCACACCCCGGTGGAAGGCGCATGACAGTCGCCACAGTATTACGGGTGGATAGCGGACCGGGCTGGCCAGTCCTCTTCAGAAAGTGACGCTTGGCCCACCGGGGTAGGAACCGCCGGCGTTCATGGCCAGGTTGCCCCCGTCCATCGGCACCAGCGCGCCGGTTACCCAGGCCGAGGCATCGGCCGCCAGGAAGATCGCCACCCCCTTGATGTCCTCCGGCCGGCCCATGCGACCGGTCGGGATGCCGCGCAGGAAAGTGGCAAGCAAGTTGGGATCGGCCTGGATGCGCTGTTCCAGACCCTGGTTCATCACCTGGGCCGGCAGGATCGCATTGACGCGGACCCCCCGCCCACTCCACTCCGTGCTCAACTCGCGGGTCATCTGGACCACAGCGCCCATCGCCATGCTATAGACCACGTGACCGCGTCCCAGGGCGGTGATGCTGGCCAGGGAGCCGATGTTGATGATGCTGCCCTTGCCGGCCGCCAGCATGCGCTTGCCTCCCTCCTGGCAGCAACAGAAGCGCCCAATCACGAGATTGCGTATGACTCGTTCCAGCTGCTCCAGGGTGATCTCCTCCGGTCGGCCCAGAAAACCTTCGCCCGCTACGTTGCCGAGAACGTCGATCCGACCGTATACCCGATCCAGCTCGGCAAACATGGAGCGGATCTGATCCGGCTCTGAAACATCACATTGTACAGAAACGGCCCGTCGCCCCAGTGCTTCGATCTGCACCACGGTATTCTTCATCCCTGCCGCATTGATGTCAGCCAACATCAAGTCCGCGCCAACTTCAGCAAAGCCAATGGCCATCGCCCGCCCCAGGCCGCTGGCCGCTCCGGATACCAGAGCGACGCGTCCGCTCAGGTCAAACAATGGATGGGTCATAATGATCAAACTCCTTTCGTTCTTCCGCCAGTTTTGCTGCTTCGCTCATCTCCACTGAAAACGCATAAGTGGCCCAATCCGCCCGGGCCAGGCGTATGAGTCTGACGAGGGGCCTGGATGGCGCGCTGCGGTAAAGCCGATCCGGCACCGAAGTCGTGAGGGCGGCGCAGTCTTGTTCAGAGATCTGCTGGCCCTACCGGGTATAGCGCAGATGCGAACAGCCGGCCTCGCCGAACCTCATCTGGAACGGCCTAGGAGCTGGCAGAACGGTGAAGTCAGCAAGGGATCCGAGTCTCGACTGGTCCAGGCCGTAAGAGTTCGGGCGTCTGCCAAAGGTTCTCAAGTGTGTTAGCCTATGAGGCAGATGATCCCTGCTCACCAACGCGGGTGTGGGTGCGTTAGGTCCCGTATCACATCCGGCAGCCACGCCCGCCCTTCTCCGCCCCGGCCGGTATAATAGCTCAGCCTCATGCCATTGCAGGTGCGAACTCTCTGCCCGCGAGGTGGCGGGTTAGAACATGGGGTTTAAATCCCCGGAGATAGGGGAAGGTAACATTATATCAGCTCAGACGGACTTGGGACTCCCGCGCGCCTCATCCCACCGAAGGTTAGCACTGGTTCGAAACCAGCCGTGCCCATTCTTCCCAAGCCATATGCCGCATCCTGTGCCTGGTGAATGACGACGGCTACGCCGCCAGTGTCCTTGCTCTGCCACACAACAGGCGGGAAGGCGGGCGGTGCTCTACCTGTAGGGAGTTACTGGCCGAGTGTATCTGCTTTGCGCAGAAGGAGATGAAAGATGAAAGTGCTCCCTACTCTCCCCCATCGAAAAGGGGCGCGGATCGTGTGGGGACTGGCCACCTTCCTCTGCCTGGCGTGGGCATTGCCTTCCACACCAGCGTTCGGGGCCAACCATCAGGAGGTCACCAACCCGATCAGCCAGTTTCCGGTGATAGTTGACGGACAGTTCACCGACGGGGTCGACGCCAGTGGGGAATTGATAGGCGAGTGGTCGGACGTGAGGCCCCTCGCGTTCAACAGTCCCACGGATCCGACCGGTACGCTCTTTCGCACCACGCTGGACGGCCCGCTGGCCAACAGCCTGCTGTACGTCGCGATTGCCCCCGGCGAGGTGGATAGAGGCATGGCCGAGGATCTCTACCTGATGTACGACTACCTTCCCCGGACGGACCCCAACTTCCAGCCCGGGGAAGTCATCGCCGACATCAGCTTCCCCATTATGGTAGGTGAGTTCAGGACGCCGATCATGGTTCAGGTGGTCGGCAACCTGAACGATGCGGACACGAAGCCCAATTCGGGACTCGACAACCTCGACAACTCGTTCTTTGACGTCTTCGTGGTTGGGGATCTCAACGGAGATGGCCAGCAAGATCGTCTCCCGGCCGTACAGCTGGGTATGGAGGCCGCTGTGGGTTTCGGCCCCTCGACCCTTTCGCCGCTTCCGCACCTTCTGGTAGAGCTGGAGGTGCCGCTGCGGATCCCCGCGAACTTCGGCCCGGGGTTTCCCGCTGCCGGCATCAATCCGGAGACCGGTCTCTACGACCCCAATCCGGCTTTCTGGAGGGGGGACTTCGCCGCCGGGGATCAGCGTGGTACAGCGCCCATTAATGAGAGTGATCCGCCCGGCAGTGCGGCGCTGTTCGTCATTAACCCAGATGGTTCAACGACTGCGAATTCCGCCCTCGCGGGAGTACCGCTGATAGGCACCTCCGCGCCGTCGGTGGCTTGCTCGCTACGGAAAGCCGTACTCTGGCCGCCGAACCATAACCTCGTGAACGTCGGTCTTGGCGTCAGCGCAACCCCCGGCACCATCATCGGGGTGAGGGTCTTTGGGGACGAGGACGATGCGGACTCGACCGATGGCGGGAACCACTCGCCCGATGCGAAGAACATCGCCCCGGGCACCCTGTGGCTGCGTGCGGAACGCAATGGAAACGCCGATGGACGGGTCTACCTCATCGTGGTGACGGCTACGGATGCCGCGGGTAACGTCGCGTTCGACTGCTGCGCGGTGGTGGTGCCGCGAAACCAGAGCGCGGCGGCCCTCGCCGCCGTGAACGCGCAGGCGGCTGCGGCGGAGCTGTTCTGCACCCCGCTCGGTTCCGCGCCCACTCCATTCGTGATCGGGGATGGGCCGACCATCGGGCCAAAGCAATAGGGGGCAGGTTCGGGATCCGGCGGGAGTGGGACCAGAGACAGGGAGGGGGCGTGTCCCCCTCCCTGTCCGGAGCCAGGGCGGCAAGGTCTCGCCGGAGTCCGCGTCGCCCGGCGGTGGGTGCGTCGAACAGGGCTCGAGGCTGGGCGTTCTCCGTCCCGTCGCGTGTGCGACCTACTCGTCGTCGAACTGGTTCGCCCCGGAAGGCGCGGCGCCGCCAAAGAGAAGGGACGTCGCGTTTGTGGGGCTGGTGGCTGGCCTGCGGCCCTGCCGACCGTGCGGCGGGGCAGATGGGCCGGCGACCTGCCTCTTATCCCCGCCGGACTCCGCCAGGCCACGCACCCGCTGGCGCGAGTTGGACGGCGATGTCGCGCGAGAGGCCATTGCCTTCGTTAGCGCGCAGTTCGCCTATCCTGCCCAACAAGGGCCGTACGGCGGAGGACGCCAGGGCCAGCGGCGCCAACAGGTACCGTGACTTCACTGCTTCCGGCACCTACGCCCTGGGGCTCTCCGGCGGCAGGGTCGCCAGGCGTACTCCGTGAGCATCCCGCAGTTCATCAGCCTGGATGACCGTAAGGCATAGCCGCGCTACTCCGGCAGCCGGACGGGTCGCCGGCAGAACTCGCGGGGAAGCTCTTACGCCCGGCGCCGCCCACGAGATGATGCTCACCCCTGGCAAGGCAAAGGCCAGGTGAGAGACCCGAGAAGGGAGCACCTTATGACCTCACGCGACCGCCTCCAAGCCGCCCTGAACCATCAAGAGCCGGACCGGGTGCCGATGGATCTCGGCGGTTGCGCGGTGACCGGCATCCACGCTGCGGCGCTCTCCCGCCTCCGCCGGGCGGTGCTGGGCAACCCGGATTACCGTGTCAAGGTCATCGAGCCCTACCAGATGCTCGGCGAGGTAGACGCGGAACTGCGCGACGCGCTGGACATCGACGTGGTGGGCCTGATGCCGCGCAAGACGCTCTTCGGCTTCGAGAACGCCGGCTGGAAGCCGTTCACCCTGTTTGACGGCACGGAGGCGCTGGTGCCAGGGGCTTTCAACGTCACACAGGATGAGAAGGGTGACCTGCTGATCTACCCGGAAGGGGATACCTTGGTGCCGCCCAGCGGGCGGATGCCCCGCGGCGGCTACTTCTTCGACTCGATCATCCGCCAGCCGCCGCTGGACGAGGCACGTCTCGATGTGGCCGATAACTTGGAGGAATTCGGCCTCTTCAGCGCCGAGGACATCCGCTATTACGAGCAGCAGATCCAGGAGCTGTACGACGGTACCGACCGCGGCATCCTTTTGACGATGCCGGGCACAGGGTTTGGAGACATCGCCCTGGTGCCCGCCCCCTGGGTCAAGCATCCCAGAGGCATCCGCGACGTGGAGGAGTGGTACGTCTCTACCGTCACCCGCAGGGACTATGTCTACCGGGTGTTCGAGAAGCAGTGCGAAATCGCGCTCCAGAACCTGGAGGTGCTCATCCCGCTGCTGGGCGACCGCGTCCAGGCCGTTTTCCTCACCGGCACCGACTTTGGCACGCAGCGCGGCCTCTTCAGCTCCAGGAAGGCCTATCGCGACCTGTTCAAGCCATTCCACACGCAGGTCAACAATCTGGTCCACCAGAAAACCCACTGGAAGACGTTCATCCACTCCTGCGGCTCGGTGGTGGAACTCATCCCCGAATTCATCGAGGCCGGGTTCGACATTCTTAACCCGGTGCAGTGCTCCGCAGCGGGCATGGACGCCCGCACCCTCAAGCGAGAGTTCGGCCGCTACCTGACCTTCTGGGGAGGCGGCGTGGACACGCAGAAGACTCTGCCCTTTGGTACGCCGGAGGAGGTTTACCGCGAGGTGCGGGAGCGGATCGAGATCTTCGGGGAGGGGGGCGGCTTCGTCTTCGATACGATCCACAACATCCAGGGCAACACGCCCGTGGAGAACGTGCTGGCGCTACTCCGGGCGATCCGGGATGCCCGCTGACCAGGAGGGGAGCGCCCCGGGATGGCGACGGCCAGGGCCATCCGCCGCGCTGCTGCCAGGCTGTCAGTCAACAACCTCGTTGGATCGGCGCTGGGCCGGAACCTGTCTGACGGCGTTCACACCAGCACCCAGTACCTATGGAGCAGGAACACCCTCGGGTTG
>JACQGL010000095.1 GCA_016199525.1 Armatimonadota bacterium | reverse complement strand
TCGAACGCATGCTCAATGGCCGATGCCTGCCAGCCCCAGCAACTCGCGCGTGGCCCAGAACAGCGCCACACCCACAAACACCAGGATCGAGCAGCGCACTCCTGCGCTGGCGTTCACCTCGGGGATGAGGTCCGATGCGGCTACATAGAGGGTTACGCCCGCGGAGGCCGCCAGTGCATAGGGGGCCAGCTCCCCGGGGATAACCCCTGCCCCGAACGCGCCGATCAGTGTGGCGGCAGCGAGAATGGTTACCGCCCCCAGCGCCGCCTTCGGAGACCGGCCGCTCGCCAGGCTAATCGAGGCCATCGTGAACCCTTCGGGCAGCTTGTGCAGGGCCACGGCCAGAAAAATGAGGATGCCCAGGCTCTGGGAGAAGCGGAACCCCGCGCCAATGGACGCGCCGTCGAACAGAGTGTGCACTCCGAGGCCCGCCAGGGCGGCCAGATGGACGCGCGGACCGAGCATCTCCTCGTGGTGGGTTTCCTCGCCGAAGTGGAAGTGCCGGACGAGTGTGTGCTCTGATATCTGCACCAGCAGGTAGCCGGCCAGGAAGGTGAGCAGCACCGTCCCCCAGCGCGCCCTGTCTACCTCGGCGAGCGATTCCGGCAGCATCGCCAGCAGTGCCGCCGCGAGCATAAACCCCGCGCCGATAGAGAGGACGACTTCCAGGAAGGGGCGATCCTGCCGCCGCTGACGAATCAGGACGACCCCGCCGATGAGGTTAGCGACGGCGGCGAGCGCCGCGAACAAAAGCGTCCAGCCAAGGTTGCTGCCGAAAGACACGTGAACACCGCAGAAGCGCAGAGAGCGCAAAAAAGCAGAAAAAAGGAGGGCGCACAGGACGTTTTCCGAACGCCTGCCTCAATCCAGGAGCCCCAGCAGCCTCCACACCGGGACTCTGCCGATATCAGCGGCAGGCTGCGACGGTTGTGCGCGCCGACTTCACCCGTCGCAGAAAGACCAGGAAATGCTTTCTCGTCTTCCTTGTTCCATTTTTCTCCGTGGTGGACCAGGGCCGTAAGGGCATCCCCTTCTTAGCGGGCCGCACCGTGCAGTACCCACGCGGTGATCACCTCTCCCACCGCCCGTAGCGAGGCGGCACTGCACTTATCCGGCGTGTCGGCCAGCGTATGCCAGTAGGGGTAGTCGAAGTCGATTACGTCGATCATCTTCACGCCCGCGTCGAGGAGTGGCAGGTGGTCGTCCTGGATCGCCTCCGCCCGGCGGTTGAGGAAGGTCATTCCGTAGCCGCGCGCGCGGGCCACGCTCCAGACCTCGGCCACCACATCCCGGGCCCGCGCCAGGGAATTCTCCTCGACAGGGAGGGAGAGTTCCGCGTCCCCCACCATATCTAGCAGGACCCCCACCTTCGGCGCGTCAGCGGGCAGATGGCGCGCGAAGTGGCGAGACCCCAGAAACATGCGCTCTACGCCTGGCCCGTAGTCCTCGCCATCGAAGAGGACAATCCAGACGGGGCCGGGGGGCGGCTGTTGTTTGAGCTGCCGCGCCACCTCAAGGAGCACCGCTACCCCCGAGGCGCCGTCGTTAGCCCCGGGAATCGGCGTGCTTCGGTGCTGCGGATCGGGCTCCTGGTCGGCGGTCGGGCGGGTATCCCAGTGAGCCGCGAGGAGGACGGCGCGGGCCTTCGGATCGCGGCCCTGCCACCGGGCGATGATGTTGGCCATCGCCAGGGAGCGGTCGCCATCGCGAAAGCGAAACTCCTGGAGTTCCACTTTATCCGCCGTGGCGCGCAGGGCTTCGGCCAGGAAGGCGCGGCAGCGCACGTGGCCCTGGGTGCCGGGGACCCGCGGTCCAAAGGTACATTGCCGCTTGAGATCATCGAAAGCGCGGTCGGCGTCGAAGGCAACCGGCGGGAGGGCAGGCGTCTCGGGTGCGGCATCCGCGGCCGGCCCCGAAGACTGGCAGGCCGCGAGCAACGCCGCCGCAGCGCCACTTCCCACCAGCGCCAGGCAGGCAGCCAGGAGGTCCCGCCGGGTGGGGCGCGGGGAGCGTAGGGATGTAACGCAGGCATCCCATTCGGGCCGTATGGCCTGCCTGCCCCGTGCATCCGTCTGGCGTGATCTCACGCCCCACCTCCAATCCTAAACACCGCGGAGATGAATGGAGGATAGAGGAACGGGAGAATGGCACCTGGTCGCCAGCACTCCCATTCTCACCCACACACCTATCCTGCCGCTCCCTTTCCCCGGTTCTCCGTGGTGAGTGCCCCGTTCTCCTACGATGTCGACGCGCGGAACTGAACCAGATAGGCGCGGATGAAGTCGTCGATCTCGCCATCCATGACAGCGATAATGTTGCCCGTCTCAATGCCAGTGCGGTGATCCTTCACCAGGGTATAGGGCTGGAAAACATAAGAGCGAATCTGGTTACCCCACTCGATGGCGCGCACCTCGCCGCGCATCTCGGCCATCTTCGCCTCCTGCTCCTTGCGGCGCAATTCCGCCAGTCGCGCCTGGAGCACCGCCAGCGCGAAATCGCGGTTGCGAAGCTGGGAGCGCTCATTCTGGCACTGCACCACAGTCCCCGTGGGCAGGTGGGTGATCCGCACCGCCGTCTCGTTCTTCTGGACATTCTGCCCGCCGGCGCCGCTGGAGCGGAAGGTCTCGATCCGCAGTTCGTCCGGGTTGATCCGCACTTCCTCCGCCGCCTCGGTCTCCGGCAGCACATCCACCGAAGCGAAGGAGGTGTGGCGGCGCCGGTTGGCGTCGAACGGGGAGATGCGCACCAGCCGGTGGACGCCGCGCTCGGCCCTCAGGTAGCCGTAGGCGTAGTTGCCCCTCACACGCACGGTGACGCTCTTCAGACCCGTCACTTCGCCTTCGGTCTGGTCGAGGATCTCCGTGGTGAAGCCGTGGCGTTCCGCCCAGCGCAGGTACATCCGCAGGAGCATGGTCACCCAGTCGCAGGATTCGGTTCCCCCTGCGCCGGCGTTGATCTCCAGGAAGGCGGAGCAGGGGTCATGCTCCCCGCCCAAGAGGTCGGCCATTGCCAGCTGCTCGACCACCCTCTGGAGGCCAGCAATCTCGCGCTCGAGATCCTCGACGTAGGGCGAGGGATCCTCCTCCTCGTGCAGAAGGGCCATCATCTCGGCGGCGTCCTGCAGCCGGCGGTGGACATCCTGCCAGGGGGCGATCTGCGCCTCCAACCGGCTCAGTTCCTGCATCACCCGCTGGGCACGCTCGGGGTCATCCCATAGGCCAGGCTTTACCGACTCGGCGCGCAGGCCGGCGGCCATTGCTTCCTTCCCGGCGATGTCAAAGATGCCTCCCGAGTTCGTCCACTCGGTGCATCAGCACCTCGATGTTCTTTTCCAGATCCTGGATCATGGCACCACCTATCCCCTGTAGCGCAGGCTGGAAGCCTGCTTTGGAGTGCGGTCCCGACGCGTCGGGACCGCTTTGGTGCAGGCAAGGATGCCTGCGCTACGTCCGAGCGCCGAAGGCGGCAACGCGGGCCTGCTGCGCGGACCCCCCGCACTCCGATTCGATCCCCACAGACGCAGGAATGGGCCGGCGCGCGCCGGCCCATCGCTATCTACCCATACCGCCGTCAGCGGCTGACGCTCTTGAGGCAGCACTGCTTGTACTTCTTGCCGCTGCCGCACGGGCACGGATCGTTGCGCCCTACCTTCCGGGCGCCGCGTCCCGCCATGCCGCGCCCGTTTCGCCCGTCTGGCCCAACGGCCTCCGGCTCCTCCCCGTCGCCCTCTACGGGAACGAAGATCCGTCGTTGCGCGGGCGCTTGCTGGACCTGCGGGACCACATGGAACATCACTGCGACCATCGCATCCTGGATGCTGCTCTGGAGTCCCTCGAACATCTCGAACGCTTCCTTCTTGTAGGCCACCAGCGGGTCCTGCTGGCCGTAACCACGCAGGTAAATCCCTTCCCGCAGGTAGTCCATCGCGTTAAGATGTTCGATCCACTTTTGATCGATGATCTGCAACGTGTAGAAGCGCTCGGCGTCGCGGATATTGCCGCTTGCCTCCGCCCACTCCCGCTCCTTCTCCAGGTAGCGCTTCTCGATCCGGTCGTCCACGATCTCCAGAACCTCATCCTGGGAGCGGCCCTCGAACTCGGCGGGCGTGAACAGACGCCGCACCCCCAGGAGGTTCTCCAGCTCCGTACAAACGGCGCGCAGGTCCCACTCTTCCGGGTGAACCTCCGTGCTGCAGTGCTGCGTCACGATTCGCTCGGCCATCAGGCTGGCGTGGTCGATGATGGTATCCCGTAGATCTGCGCCTTCGAGGATCTTGCGCCGCTCGCGGTAGATGACATCGCGATGGACGTTCATCACGTCGTCGTACTCGAGGGTGTGCTTGCGGATGCCGAAGTTGCGCTCTTCTACCTTCTTCTGGGCGCGCTCGATAGCCATGGTGAGCATGCGGCTCTCAATCGGCTCGTGCTCCGGCCAGCTCCCCAGGGCCCAGCGGCCGCGATCCCCGAACAGTCGCCACAGCTCATCTCCTAGAGAGAGGTAGAAGCGGGATGCACCCGGGTCCCCCTGGCGACCGGAGCGCCCGCGCAGCTGGCGGTCGATCCGACGGCTCTCGTGTCGCTCGGAGCCGACAATTGCAAGACCACCTACAGATTTGACGAACTCGTAGTCCGCGTTCGTGCCCTTAAACCCCTCGGGAGGCTTCCCGCCCAGGATGATGTCCACGCCACGGCCCGCCATGTTGGTGGCAATCGTCACCGCGTGGCTGCGGCCTGCATCTTGAATGATCTGCGCTTCCTTCTCGTGGTACTTGGCGTTCAGGACAGCGTGCGCGATGCCATCCCGCAGTGCACGGCGCAGCACCTGCGCCTGCTCCTCGGTCTCCACCTGAAGGAGCCGCTTCAGCTCCTCGAAGTTCTCGGCGGCGAGGGGATCGGTCTTCATCCCCAGCGCGCGCGCCGCGGGGGATAGCCGACCGATGTCCATCTCCGCGAGCGGCTGGTTGAGCGCGGTGTGCAGTTCCGCTTCCTTCTCCTTGCTCAGACCTTTGGTCTGGTACAGGCGGTTCCGGAGCAGCAGGATGGCGCACTGCAACTGGAGACGCTCATTCAGCAGCCACTCGCTCAGCCGCTCGGACACCTCGATGGAGCGCGTTCCCACCAGCATCGGCTGCCCGCGCACGTGGCGCTGAAGAATCTCCTGGACCACGCCGCGGAACTTCTGCTCTTCTGTCTTGTAAATCACATCCGAATGATCTTGCCGGATCATCGGCATGTGGGTGGGGACGACGCAGACGTCCATCCCATAAATCTTGCGGAACTCGGCCTCCTCGGTCTTGGCAGTCCCCGTCATCCCCGCCAGCTTCCGGTAGAGGCGGAAGTAGTTCTGGAGGGTGATGGTGGCAACGGTAACCGTTTCCTCCTCGATCTTGACGTTTTCCTTGGCCTCGATTGCCTGGTGGAGACCGTCCGAGTAGCGGCGGCCGAACATCAGACGGCCGGTGAACTCGTCTACGATGATCACCTGGCCATCCTTGACGACATACTCTACGTCCCGCTTGTAGCAGAAGCGTGCCTTCAACGCGGCGTTGATGTGGTGCATCAGCTCCACATCATCCGCGATGTTCGCCACTCCCAATCCCTCTTCCACGCGGGGCACGCCCTCGTCCGTCAGCATCGCCGTCTTCTGCTTCTCATCCACGGTGTAGTCACGCTCGTGCTGGAGGCGGGCGATGACACGGTCTACGCGGTAGTAGAGGTCGGAAGACTCCTGCGGCTCCCCGGAAATGATGAGCGGCGTGCGCGCCTCGTCGATGAGGATGCTATCCACCTCGTCTACGATGGCGTAGTGAAGGTCCCGCTGGCTGAGAGTATCCAGCGAGTGGGCCATGTTGTCGCGGAGGTAATCGAAGCCGAACTCCGCGTTCGTCCCGTAGACGATGTCGCACTCGTAAGCCTGCTGTCGCAGCGGCCAACCGTACCAGTTCGTCTCTACCGGCCGCATGAAGTGCATGTTCGGATCGGTCTCCGACCGGTAGTCTGGATCGTAGACGTAGGCGGCGAGGTGAGGATGGGACTGGATCACGCCCACCCGCAGGCCCAGCAGGTGGTAGATCGGTCCCATCCAGCAGGCGTCGCGCTTGGCCAGGTAGTCGTTGACCGTGATCAGGTGGCCGCCTTTGCCGGCGAGGGCGTTCAGGTAGAGCGGCAGGGTGGCAACCAGCGTCTTCCCCTCGCCGGTGGCCATCTCGGCGATACGGCCCTGGTGCAGCACCATCCCGCCGACCATCTGCACATCGTAATGACGCAGCCCGATGGTGCGACGGGAGGCCTCCCGCACCAGCGCGAACGCCTCGGGGAGGGCCTCATTCAGGGCCTCTTCCAGAACGGCGTAAGCGTCCTTCACTGCCGCGTCCGTGCGTGCCTCGGTCTCGGGGTCCTTCGCCAGGCGACGCTGCTCGCGCGCCTCGTCGTACTTCTCCACGTAGGGGCGTATGCGGGCGCGCAGCTCTTCGGTCTTCTCACGGAGCTGGGCGTCCGTATAGCGCTCGATTTCCGGCTCCAGAGAATTAATAACGGCTACGGTTTTCCGCAGCCGCTGCACTTCCCGCTCGTTGCCATCCAGCAGGCGCATCAGCGCGTTCATCCTGGCATACCTCGCGCGTATTCTACCACGGGGTCCGGGGGGAGTCAATTTGCGAGAAGCAGGCAACCAAGCGTCCAAGGGAGTGCGGAACGAGGAAGAGGGAAGGGAAGAATGAGAGAGTGGGGGAATACAGGGGCGCTGGATTCCAAACAGCACCACCCGCATTAAGCGACGCAGTGGGCCGGCAACCCGCCGTGCGTTTCAATGCCATTCCGCCACTGCCGGAGGTCGTCGATGATGACGACGAGGGCCGACACCACCCGGGGGTCAAACTGCGTTCCGGCGCACCTCCGGATTTCGATGAGCGCTTCCGCAAAGGAGCGCGCCCGGCAATAGGGACGGTCACTGGTTATCGCATCCAGAGCATCCGCTACGGCAAAGATGCGTGCGATGAGGGGAATCGCCTCCCCGGCGAGCCCATTTGGATAGCCGCTGCCATCGAAGTGCTCGTGGTGGCAGCGAATTACATCGGCAGCGCGTTCGAGGTAGGGGATACCACCCACAATCTCCAACCCGAACTCACAGTGGCGCTGCATGATTCGTTTCTCATGCGCAGTCAGGCGGCCTGGCTTGTGCAGAATGGCGTCCGGAACGCCGATCTTCCCGATGTCGTGCAGCAATGCGCCCAGCTTCAGAACAGAGCTGGCCTCGTTGTCCACTGCCATTTGCTGGGCCAGGCGTAATGCGTAATGAGTAACGCGCAGTGAGTGCCCCTCGGTCTCGTTGTCACGGGTGTCGAGGGCACGGGATAACGCCTGCAGGGTGGCCGTATACGATTCCCGCAGATCCTCCAGCGCTTCGGCCAGCTGCTGGGCGTGCGATTGCGCCTCTTGGTACCAGTGGCGGACATTGGCGGTCATCTGGTTGAAGGCCCTCGCCATCTCCATTGCCTCGACAGTACCCCGCACCTGCGCCTGGCATTCCCAGTTCCCAGCCGCTACTGCCGTGGCCACTGTAGCGATGTCGCGCAGCGGGCGGGTGATGCGACGGCTGGCGAGGAGGCCGACCCCGAGAGTGATGGTAAGGGCGATCATCCCAACCCATAGAAGCGCTGTCTTCACTTCGTCCAGAAACCACTGTGTCGGCTGCCACGCTCGCAGCAAGATGAGTGTGCCAGAGGCTGGCGATTGAGTGCGTGGGAAGAGGGCATAGATCCCGCCCACATAGCGCGCGTCCCCCAGCTGTCGGAGGGAGGGGGGCTGGCCTGGCTGTCCCAACAGGATCGGTCGAGTCACCATAACATCCTGTAGCTCCCCCTGCCTGGCGGGAGGCAGGCTGCTTCCACAAAGATGGGAGCCAACCGCGAAGCTCACCTGGCAGTGAGTAACCCGGGCCAATTCGCGAGCCATGGTATCATCCACCCGGTAGCCGGCGGTGAAGGTGCCGAGGACTTCTTCCGCGAAGCGAGCGGGTTCGCATACCACAAGAAAGAGCTGATCGTCGAACGCCAGGGTACCCCAGTGTGGTTGTCCGGTGAGAGCCCTTTCGATATCCGAAACCAGTGCCGGCGGCGGATCGACGCCCCTGGGCCATCCCGGGCGCCCCAGCCAATGACCGTTGGTGTCAGTGGCCACGCAGAAGTCTGCCTGTAGCTTCTGGCGGTACTCTTCCGCCATAGCACTGGCGGTAGGGACATCACGCAAGTCCATGCTCGCCCGGAACACGGGTAGCTCAGCGATCAAACGGGCCTGCCTCGCGGCAAACTCCGCCCGGTGTACCACCAAGTTATCGAATGCTCTTTTAGCGGCCTCCAGATCGTCAACCGACTGGAGCAGCGAATGGTTGGTCACAACGCGCTCGGCCGCCATCAGGGTGGCTCCCAGGGAGAAACCGGCAACCAGTACGACGATGATTAGCACGCGCGCTTCCAGACGGCGGTGCCACGGTATCGCTGCGGTTAAGGACGGAATGGGCGCCAGTTGCGCCATAACGACGAACCTGCCTTCTGCGAAGTGACCGGCGGACAAGGTCAGTGGCGGACCGTGTAAGTCAGCCCCACATCAACTGCTGTGTTCCCGGCGTAGGCAGAGCCGACCGGGTGCACAAGGTTAACATGGACGGCCACGGAACGCGTCAAGTGCACGCGAGCCCCAGTGGTAAACCGTCGCTGGCTAGAGGAGTAGGACCCCACGCGATGATGCGCCTCCTCGTAGCGAACGACAAAGGTTACAGGACCCGTAAAGGGGCGGTGTAGCAGGCCGTCCAGATACCAGCCATCTGCCGTGGCGCCGTGAAAAGGGCTGCCAGTGATCCACTCGCCGCGTAGTTGCAGGCCACTCCGCATCCAGCGCCAATCGAGGCCTGTGTACCTCGCGCGCCCGTGAACAGAAGGGCCCTGCTGGAATGGCCGGGTGGTGATGTAACTGGCGCCAAGGATCCAGGGCCCGTGGTAAGCCTGCACGCGGACGACAGCATCCAGCCCACGACGCCTGGGATCCTCCCCCTCCTGCGGAACACCCAGGCTGGCTTCCAGTTGCAGTTTCGGCGTGCCGATGAAGAAATCGGCCCCACCCTCCAGCCAGAAACTGGAGAGGCCGAAATGGTCTTCATACCGGATGAGAGGCGCGCGGAGAAATCCGGAATAGGCGTGGTCGCTTTGGCTATAGATGCCGAATGGCGTCCGGTAGCGCCCTATACGGACCCCCGTAAGGAACCGTCTTGTGTGGACGGTTCTCTCTGCGTAGGTTTCAACCGGTTGGAGACGGTTACAGTAGGGATACGCAGCGCCAAAGGCGTCCGAATCATCCACCGAACGCACCCCCCAGGCGCCTTCAAGATAGAGACGCCAGCCTGACTTTAGGTCACCAAAGACCCGTAGTTGGGTGGCAGCCACCGAACTCCCCTCAGTGGAGTAGCCTGCGGTCACATTCAACTCGGTAGCGAACGGCTGTGCTGCCACCGGGGTACCCCAGAGGGAGAGCAGGATGCCCACGCCTGCGAGGCTCGCTTTCATGGCCACCGAACCTCAACAGGCACCCCCGGTTGGATTACAATGGAGCCGCTCAAGGTCGCACCGCCCGGTCGCCATGCGTGATACGTGTAGGTGCCTGCCGGCACGCTGGGCAGTGTGAAGTCACCCTTCCTCCCAGATACGGCGAAGTAGGGGGTATCCACCACCATTACGTAGGCGGCCATGTTCGGATGGATATTGCAGAATATCTTGCTCAGGCCCGGTCGGTCAAACTTGACCTTCCGGCTGGTGCCCACTGGATAGAGGCCCAAATCGAATCGCCGGCCATCATGGAATGAAAAGACGTTGTGGAAGACCCGGTCGCTGTTCGGGAAGTCGACCGTGGTTCCCACGGAAACCGCGAGCACGTGCGGATAAAAGGTGAGATTACGCTGGTCCAACACCACCCTTTGGCGGGGAGCGACTTTTGGCGCGGTGGGCGCATCCAGCCAGATGACCGCGTCGGGTGTGGGTTTGTCGCCCACCAGAGCCTGTCCGTGGACATCCGAGGCACCCATGCACGCAGTCGTGCTCCCCAACAACAATAGCAAGAGGAGGTAGTCGCGCATGTCAGCCTCCTTCCGTACTGCGCCTGCGCTTAAGGTAGACGGCGGCTGCGTGCCTACTATCGGGGGACTAGGCTATATCTATTGGATCGGCAAGGTTCTAACGACAGCCATCTAGCCCTGGTGGAAAGGGGCAAGATCTGTGCCATCAGTGAACGGGCCGGGTGGTCAACCCCTGGCTTGACGCAAATCAACGCTGGTGTCAGGAAATACCGACAGGTTGTTCTTCAAGCAGCCATGCTCCTGATTACTATTATGGCCACCATCCGACAGTTGCTGCATGTCTGCTCCACATTGCCTCCGTTTTCACGGCCCGATTACGGCCGCTGTAATAGGATCGGGGACTGATGATGTGCCTGAGCCGTCAGCGCGGAGTGCCACCCGCCTTCGGGAAACGCACCCACTGCGTGCGGTGTGACGAGGCGGCAGGTCCGAATGCGATTGGGGAGGCAAACCGATGGCTCTGCTAGTGTCCGACGTGCCGTCGGAACTCCAAAGATGGCTCCGGGGGGGAGCGGCGCAGCATGGTCTGCCCGTTCTGGAGTACGCGCGAAGCCCCCTGGAAAGCATGGTCGAGCTCAGAGAGTCGCCCACCCTCTCCCCGAAGAACGGCGCGCGATCGATCCCCTCGCGGGCAAGTACACCGCTGCGCTGACCAGCATGGACGAGTTCTGCTCGCGCAGGCAGGAAGAGATTGACCCGAAAGAAGAGCGTGAGCGCCGCTGGAGGAGCCAGAAGTATATGATTGACGTCCTGAGCTCCAGTAGCTTGATTGCCTTCTAGCGGAAAGACCCGGGATGGGAGGCAGTGGCGGAACGCCTGCGGTGAGGCGCGCCCTGCCGGCCAGACGAGGCTCGGCCGGGTGGCGTCCGATCTACTATTTCGGCTGGTTGGGAGCCGCCGCGCGCCAGGGAACGCACACTTCGTCCGCAGTGGCATGGGCGGTGGCGAGGCGGAGCAGCACCCGGCCCTGCGCCGCGCCAAACAGCTGCCCCAGATCCGCCTCCACC
>JACQGL010000094.1 GCA_016199525.1 Armatimonadota bacterium | reverse complement strand
TCCACCAGCACCTGGATCTCGCGCACATCACCGCCATTCACCTCTACCTGACCCACGCCGGGCACCTGTGATAGCCGGTACTTGATCTCGTGGTCCGATAGGAAGCGCAGTTGCTTTACCGAAAGGTCCCCCCGGAGGCCGAGGTAGAGGATGGGGGAGGCGTTGATATCGAAGCGGTCCACCACGGGCGGGTCCACGTCTCGGGGAAGCTGGCGGCGGACGCCCTCCACCTTCTGGCGAACCTCCTGCGCGGCGAACTGCGAGTTGGTGCCCACACTGAACTCCAGCTGCACGAACGAGACTCCGAATTGCGAGCTGGAATTGACGGTACGCAGGTTATTAACCGAACTACACGCGTCTTCAATCGGCTTGGTGATTAGGGACTCGATCTCGGCGGAGCCAGTGCCCGGGTAGACGGTGGTGACGGTGACGTAGGGAATGTCCACCCGTGGGCTGCCCTCCACCTCCATCTTGGAGCGTGAGAACAGCCCCATCACCAGGAAGCTGGTCAACAGCACGATGACGAAGACGGGGCGCTGGATGGAGAGTCTGGTCAGCCACATAGCGGCATTAGAATTGCGGACCTTGGGTTGCGGACCAGGGAGGGCGTAACCCGGCATCTTGCCCGCATGGGCCCGGCGTTCGGTGTTCCGGCAGGATTACACGACCGCACTCTCATACTCCGTACCCTGGCGCTGCCTACCGCTGGCTGTCTGCCGGCTCGCGGGCGGCGCCGGGGACCGATTGGACCTTGAGCGGCGTGCCATCCTGGATGGCGGGGGAGCCAGCGGAGACCGCCTGCTGGCCGGGCAACAGGCCGCGCAGGATCTCGGCGTAGCGGTCATCGGCCAGGCCTACCTCGACCACCTGCCGCTTCGCTTTCCCATCCACGATCAGGAAGACAAACCGCTCGCCGCCTTCGCTGCGGACGGCTTCCTTGGGCACCACTACGGCATTCTCATGCTTGCCCACGTCGATCCAGGCGCGCGCGAAGCCGCCCGCGGGCAGCTCCACGGCGCCCCGCTCGACTGCCACCCGCACGCGGTAGTTCTTCGCGTCCCGATCCGCGACGGGGATGATCTCCCGCACGCTGCCCGAGAACCGCCGGTTCGGTAGCGCATCGACGGTGACTTCGGCCCGCATACCGGAGTGCACCATCGCCATGTCCAGCTCCGGCACCTCGGCTTCGAAGTAGACAGAGTTGAGCGCCACTATGTTTAGCAGGGCGTTCTGGGGGGTGATCATCTCGCCTGGATTGACGGTGCGCGAAGCGACAACGCCCGCTACGGGGGAGAGAATGCGCGTATCCGCGAGCTGGGTCTCATAGAACGCCACATCCGCCTGCCCCTGATCTACGGTGGCCTGGGCGGCGGCAATGTCATCGCGGGAGACGTCTTCCTGCGCCAGGCCCGCCTCGGCGGCGGCCAGAGCGGCGCGGGCGCGCTCCACCTCCGCCTCGGCGTTGCGGATGTCGTCCTCGCTGATCTGCCGGCGCGCCTGATCTGCTTCCGCCTGGAGGAGGGCTTCCTCGGCAGTGCGGACCCCCTCCTCCGCGACGCGAATCTCCTCGGTGCGCGGGCCCTCCTCGATGAGCGACAGGCGTTCCTTCGCCGCGTCCAGGACGGCCTGGGCCACGCTGAGCGCCCGCTCGGCTTCGTCCACCGCCTCGCGGTCGACCGCGTCCTGCTGGAACAGCTCCACGCGGCGTTGATAGTAGCGGCGAGCGTTCTCCCACTCCACCTCGGCGCGGCGGACCGCCAGCTCTGCCTCCCGCCGCTCCTGGCGGCGCGCGCCCTCCTGGAGGATCTTCAGTTGGTTGCGGGCTGCCTCCAGGTTCGCCCGCGCGGTGCGCACGCGAGTTTCCGTCTCCGAGGCGACGATGCTCGCCTGGCGGCGGCTTTGCTCCAACTGCGTCTGCGCGGTGGCAAGCGCCTGGAGTGCGCGTTCGCGCTCCGAGCGCGCCGCGGCGTCTTTGACCGTGGCGGAGTTGTGGGCGTAAGAGAGACGCGCCCGCGCCGCGGAGAGAGTGGCCCTCGCACGGGCGAGCTGCGCCTGGATCTCACGGTCGTCCAGTTGCACCAGTTCCTGGCCCGGGGAGGTGCGATCGCCCTCCTTCACCCGCACGGCGACCACCTTACCGCTCAGGCGTGAGGCAATGCGCACATCCTGATCCGTCTGGAGGGTGCCGCTTACCTGGAGGCGCTGGACCATGGCGCGGCGCGCGACACGGGCAGCAAACACGGGAATAGCCGCCGGCCCCTGGCCTACGCCTGCTGATCGAGCGTTTGCTGGGGCAGTTACCGGCCTTGCTTCAGGTCCGGAAGTCTGGCCTAGCACCCGCCATGCCGCAAACAGAACGATCAGAATGCCAACGGCGGCGACGATGCGTTTCATCTTGCGGTTGCCTTACCGGCTCGCTGCTGGAAACAGGAGTGCGATATGTGAGGTCCGATCCTTAACATCATAGCAAGATGACGAGATTTTGCCCGCTGCCTGTTTCCCCTGGCCCGCTAACCCTTGCGGGAGTCCTTCTCTAGATCGCGGGGGGGCGCCGCGCCTGCAGGTGCGGTGGGCGTGGGGCCACCAGTGCCCGCCGCCCGCGCCTGCATTTCAGCCACGGGTGTTCCCGTAGCGTACTCCAGCTGCGCGATAGCGACGAGAATGTCAAACTTGCCGTTGGCCACATTCGTGGCCGCACGCGCCATCGCCAGCTGGGCATCTGTAACCTCCACGGTGGTGCCCACGCCCGCGTTGTAGCGGACGTTGGCGATGCGGAGGCTTTCCTGCGCCAACACCAGCTCCTGCTGGGCGCTGGCCAGCCGCTCGCGGGCGTTACCGAGGTTAAGCAGCGCCTGTCGCACCTGCAGTTCCACCCGCTGTTGGTCTCGTTCCCCCTGGGCGCGCTCCTCCTCCGCTCGCTCCTGGGCCTGGTGGACGCGGCTGCGCGTGATCCCGCTATCGAAGAACGGAAAGGACAGCGACACCCCCATATTCCAGCCCCAGTTGGGTGAGAAACCGGTGCTGCTGCGCCGGTCGTACTCAGCGACCCAATCGACCGACGGCCGGTTCGCCGCACGGGCAGCGCGCACGTCCTGCCGCGCGGCATCGAGGCGATGGCTACGCTCCCGCAGGCGTGGGCGGTGCTGCATAGCGGTCTGGAGGGCTACGGACAGCAGAATATCGACGGCAGGAGCTGCCGCTGCGGGCGCGAGCTGAACCGGCGTGGTAACCTCGCGGCCCAGGGAATAGTTAAAGCTGGCCTCCGCGAGCTCCACGCCGTTGCGAGCCGCGATCACGTCGGTTTCCGCGTTACGCACCTCGGTTTCCGCACGGACGACGTCGAAGCGCGGCGCCACGTCCGCCTTGAAGCGCGCTTCTGCCACGCGCAGCTGCTCCCGCGCGCTCGCCAGCCGCGCGTCCGCCACCTGCAGCAGACTCTGTGCGCGGAGGACGTTGTAGTAAGCGGTGGACACGTCCAGCGTGATATCATCCCGCAGCTGTGACAGCACCTCGTTCTGCGCGGACACGCCGATGCGCGCGGACTTCTCGTTCGCTTCCCGGAGGCCGCTGTCGAACACGGGCTGCCGGAAGGCAAGGCTCGCGTTGTAGCGCTGGCCGGGTATGATAGGCGCGCCCCCGGGCTGGAACGAAGGCAGGGTGGGTCCCTGCCGCAGAAACACGCCCGAAAGGCCGAAGTTGGGCCGCTGCTCCCCCAAGCGCTGCTTCAGGAACTGGCTCGCAAGGCGGACTTGCGCCTCGCCAAGCCGCATATCCGGATGGTGCTCCAGGGCATAGCGCACGCTCTCCTCGAGCGTCATTGGCGCAGGTGGAGCGGAAGCCTGCGCCCGCGCCGGCCCGGCTACCAGCCCCAGCGCCACTAGCAACAGAGGCCTCGCGGCTTGCCGGAGAAGACGCACCCACCAATGATTAACCATCTCCCTACCAGCGTTCGGGACGGCCGGCGTCCGGGCCGCTCGCCCCGAACCAGACGGACGTGCGGTCATCACACTGCCCCGCCGTGGATGTGCACCTGCGTGCGCTCCGAGGGGCCGATCGGCTCTTGCTGCGGGCGGCGATCGGCCTCCAGGGCGAAATGCAGCTGTTCGCAGAGCCGGGCCAGTTCCCGCTGCTCGTCAAGGTTGAGGGCCGCAAGGAGCGCGGCGATCTTCTCCCGATAGGCGGGCACGAGCCGGCGGTGGATCTCCCGGCCGCGCGCTGTCAGCCGCGCTCGCACCACCCGCCGGTCACTACGACTACGTTCACGGCGCAGGAATCCGTTCTGCTCCAGGCGGTCTACCACCCCGGTGATGTGGCCGCAGCTGATCATCAGGCGCTCGCTGAGATGGCTGAGTGGCAGGCCCTCGGGACCGGCTTCATCCACACAGCGCAGCACCCCGAACTGCGGGCCGGTTACGCCATGCTCTTCAAAGAAGCGGGTCAGTTCGTGCAGCAGCGAGTGGTAGGCCCGCGCGAGGTACCACCACGTGGCCAGAGACGGTGTATCCTGCGGGAGTTCTTCCTTCACGAGTGGTTGAGTTCCGGAGCGACGGAGCGCTATCCATCCGCGCGGGTCGTTGCTTTGGGGTGTAATATTTTACTCCCAAAATCCTTCTCGGTCGGATGGAGGGGATGAGACAGGTGTGTTTCCCAGGGGAAGGCGGCATGGTGTGGCGGGGGGATCATGCAGGGGCCGCTCATCCCCAAATCTTTCGCGATCCAGACGGCGCGAACACTGCCCCGGCGGTGGCGAGGACGCGCCGTTCCCTTTAGCTTTCGCATGCCGCGTGAGGTAGATGGGAGCGAGGGACACGCAGCGAGGCGAGAGTGCAAGATCGCCACCGACGAATGACGGGCGGTGCACCACCGCCCGTCATTCGTAGAACCTTGATTCCGGGGGTGCCCGTCAGGGGATCGGCTTGGGAGCGGGTCGGTGCCGACTCAACTCCGCTTCCAGCTGCTGGATGCGCTGAAAGCATTCAGCAATCATCTCGGGGACTCTATCCAGGGCGTCCTGATGGCGGGACCGTTGAATCGCCACGACAATGACCACTGATGCCGTTAGCACGGCCGCCGCCGCACCTGCCACCACCCACTTCTTCATTGCCTGAGCGCCTCCGCTCGGCGGGCGCCTGCTAGCCGAGTTTGTAGCGCCCGGTGTCTGCGGTATCGGTCGCCTGGCTATCGAGGATGCGCTTCACGAACGTCAGCAGCTCCATCGGGTTGAACGGCTTGGTGAGGTAGCAATCGACCCCCGATGCCCAGCCCCGGAATACGTCCGCGTCCTGCGCCTTAGCCGTCAGCATAATGACGGGGATATCTTTCGTGTCCGGATTCTTCTTCAGGGTACTGAGCACCTCAAAGCCATCCATTAAGGGCATCATCACGTCGAGAACAATCAGGTCCGGCTTTTCCGATTCGACCTTCTGTAGCGCTTCCCGCCCGTCGTACGCGGTGATGACCTGGTACCCGGCTCGCTGGAGATTCACCTCCACCAGGCGCACGATATGGCGCTCATCATCCACTGCCAGGATTTTCTTCGGCATATCGGTCCCTCCTCCGGGGGACGACCGGGAGTATAGCATAGGGTATCGAGGCTGTCAATGTGCCTCCTGGGCTGCGAACGGCGCCCCGGCGGGTGACCAGGAGTCCTCTCCGCAAGTGGCCGGCTCGGAGCCATCCCCACTGTTCGATACCAGGATTTTCGTCGTCCGGCGGTCGGTTCCCTACTAACACAGGGCGAGATGCTGCCGGCGCACCGCGATCGACCCTACTGTCAGCCAGGCGATGAGAGAAGTTGGTAAGATAACGTGCCCGATGCGGGGGTCGGCGTACTCCTCCCGCGAGCTCTCTTTCAAGGCGGAAAAGCGAGTACCCTCTGAGCACGGGGTTAGATTCCACGTGGAAGTGCGGGTGACCGGGCTTACCTCGCTAGCATTCATTCTGCGCCGCTTGCCCTGATAGCCTGGTGATGCGGTCCCCAGAGGCGGCTCATCGCCGGATGACCTGGTTACGCGCGGCTGAGGCCGACAAAGCCGAAGTTGCCGCGTGGCTCCAGGGAGGGAGTCCCTACGCGGTCAGGATCGCCGATCGTGCCCGCCCCGTGCTCCTCCAGCAGTTTGATGAACTGCTCGCGATCCGGAGCCTTGGAGAGCGCCTCCTCCCGGGTGATGCGCCCCTTTTTCAGCAGCTCGTAGAGCGACGCCTCGATGGTTATCATGCCTTCCTTCGTTCCCGTCTGAATGATGGATGGCAGCTGGAACGTCTTGCCCTCGCGAATAAGGTTGCGCACGGCAGGCGTGCTGACCAGGACCTCCACCACCGCGGCGCGGCCGGTGCCGTCGCAAGTGCGCACCAGCGTTTGGGCCACCACGCCGCGCAGAGACGCCGAGAGCTGCGTGCGAATCTGTGCCTGCTGGTGGGTGGGAAACACGTCGATGATGCGGTCCACCGTCTGAGCGGCGCTGCTGGTGTGCAGCGTTCCGAACACCAGATGGCCGGTTTCCGCGGCGGTGCAGGCAAGGGCGATCGTTTCCAGATCGCGCATCTCACCCACCAGGATGACATCTGGATCCTCCCGCAGCGCGGCGCGCAGGGCGGTGGCAAATGAGGCAGTGTGCGATCCCACCTCACGCTGGTTCACCACGCACTGCTTGTGTTGATGGACGAACTCGATGGGGTCCTCGATGGTAAGGATGTGGCCCTTGCCGTTGCTGTTGATCTGATCGATCAGGGCCGCCAGGGTAGTCGATTTGCCGCTGCCGGTAGGACCGGTTACCAGCACCAGCCCGCGTTCGTAATCCGCCAATCGGGAGATCACTTCCGGCATCCCCAGCTCCTGGATCGACTTAATGCGCGAGGGGATGACCCGAAACACGGCCCCGCAGCCAGACCTTCCCTTGAACGAGTTCACGCGGAACCGCCCCTGGGATCCGAAGTCGAGCGAGAAATCGAGGTCGCCCGTCTCTTCGAAGCGAGCCCGCTGGTAGTCGTTCATCACCTGGTAGATCAAATCGTGCGCATCATCTCCCGTGAGCGCCGGGCAGCTAGCCAGTCGCTCAATATCGCCATGCACGCGAATAGCAGGGGGAGTTCCCACGGCGATGTGCAAATCGGAGGCCCCGCGTTCCAGGGTCTGAATCAGCAGTTCCGCCATATCCATGGTCGATCTTCCTTACCGCCTTTGCCGGCGTTGACGGTTCGCCTCTGGATCAAAAGGTCGGCAGGTACCAACCTGCCAGCGGTGTGTGGCCGCGGCGCTCACCGGCCTGCGGTCACGAACCCACGCATCCTCAGGCGCAGATCGTTGGGGCTATCGGCGTTCGCCAGGGCGGTTTCATCGTCGATGCGCCCCTGCTGGTAGAGGATGTAGAGCGACTGATCGAAGGTCTGCATCCCTTCCCGATTGCCCTGGGCAATCGTCTCACGGAGTTCGCCCACGTCGCTCTTTCGTAGCAGCTCGCGCACACGCGGGGTGCCCACCAGCACCTCGCAGGCAAGAACCAGGTTGCCCTCCTTGCCGCGCACCAATCGCTGAGCGAGGATGCCTCGCAGGTTATGAGACATCAGGGAGCAGATTTCCGCCTGCCGCTCGGAAGGGAAGATCTGTACCAGCCGCTCGATGGTCTGGCTGGCATTCGTGCAGTGCAGCGAGCCCAGGACCAGGTGGCCGGTTTCCGCCAGGTGCAGGGCGGCGGTGGCGGCCTCCAGGTCGCGGATCTCCCCGAGCAGCAGCACATCGGGGGTCTGGCGCAGCGCGGCCCGCAGGGCGTCGTGGAACGAGGGCACGTCCAGCCCCACCTCCCGCTGCGTAATCAGGCAACCCTTATCGGCATGCAGGAACTCGATCGGGTCCTCGATGGTGACGATATGACCGGTCGAGTGCTCGTTGCGGTAGTCCACCATGGAAGCCAGCGTGGTGGACTTGCCTGATCCGGAGGCGCCGGTGATCAGGATCAGACCCCGTGCCTCCATCACCAGCGCGTGGACCACGTCGGGCAGGCCGAGTTCAGCACAGGCCGGCACATCCGTATGGATCCGGCGCAGCACCGCCGCCGACCGGCCAAGCTGGCGGAAGACATTGGCGCGGAAGCGGCCCACATTATCCACGCTGTAGCTCAGGTCTACCTGCAGGTCTCGCTCCAGGAGGGCAAGTTCCCGCGGGCCAAGCATCTGGCGCACCAGATCCTCGACCGTGGGCACGTCCAGGGGCGGCAGCCCGCTCCGCTGGGTCCGGCCCGCGATGCGGAACGCTGGCGGGCTGGGAACCTTCAGATACAGATCGGATGCGCCCAGCTCGGCCATCCGCGTGAGCAGCGCGTTGATGTCCATCCACCATCTCCTCGGAAGAGGGCGTGTTGCTTGCGAACGGATTATTGGCGATCTTCTTCACGAAACAAAGAGCCGGGCATCCGCAGAGTGGGTAAATCCAGAGTGGGAAATCCGGAGCCGCGGCGCGGCGAAGCCGTCCGGCGCATAGCGGGCGCTCCTCGCTGCGTTGGCATCTCTCTGGGTGAACAAAGATGCAGAAAGATACGCGCCGCCTCACCGTCGCTCGCGATCACCTCCGCTCGGCCCACGAGGAGATCCGGCTGGCGCTTGACCAGACCGATATCCACGTGCAGCAATCTGCCGTGCGACGGGCAGTGGACCACCTGCAGATGGCGCGCTCCCGGCTGCTGGAGCAACGGGAACTGGTGCGGGGCGAGACGGACGAGGCCGTCCACGCCGCGTACGATCACACCAGTCGCGCGGGGACGGCCGCCTTTAGCATGGTGGATCGCTGGCCCACCGATCCCTTCCCAGACCTGGACACGGTGCGAGGCGAGATTCTGGCTGCCCTCGAACAGGTGGAGCGCGCCTGCGAAGTGGGGCAGCGAGAAGAGCAGATGCATCATTGACCGTCGGGCGGCGCGAGGCGAACTTCACGGCGCAGACTGGCCCCAATGGCTACGGGGAGCGCAGGAGACCCGCGGGCGACCACAGCGCCGTAACGTAGGCGACTTGAGCGGCTAATCCCGGTGCCGCACCCGATTCTATCGGTAAGACGGAGCAGTCTATGTCAGTGGCGCGTTGGCCCCGAACCCTCTCGGGACGCTGTCTCGCGTCTCTTAACCGCCCGGCCCGATGGGTGGGGCTGGTGGCGGCCGTCCTGGCGATTGTGATGCTGACCAGCTGGGTGTGGTCCTGGCCGCGGGGCAGCGAGTGGGGGTGGTCCGCCGCGTGCCGCCTGGCGCGGCGTGTGATCTGGCTCTCGGCGGCAGAGCGGGCGGCGCTGCGGCGGGTGGGCATCAGCGCGGTCTACGTACAGGTAGGGACGCTGCCCGTGGGTGGGACAAGCCTGGTGGGCGCGCCAGGCTGGGGGCCCGGCGCCCCCGAGCCGGTCGTGTGGCTGGCGGCTACTATCGCCGCGCCGCCGGCAGAGTCCGATCCGGCGGCGGAAGCGCAGGCCGTGTGGTCCGCTCTACGGCCGCAGTGGATATGGGCGTCGAGTCAGGGCTGGCGCCCGGTAGGAGTGCACCTAGAGGTGGACGGGAGCCCGTCTGTGGATGGGCTGGCGCGCTGGCTGGGCAGTCTGCGTTCCGCCTTGCCGGGGGAGGTGCAGCTTTCCACGCTCGCAGCGCCGGAGTGGCTCTCCGACCCGGGCTTCGGGCGGCTGGCGGCAGCAGTAGACCAGGTGCTCCTCACCACGGAATGGCGACCCACCCCGACGGCATCGGGGCCAGAGCGGTGTGCCACGGGACAGGTACAGGCCGCCTGCGCCGCCGGGGCACGCGTCCGCGTTCTGCTGCCCACCACGGGGGAGAGCGAGATCACCGATCCGGCAGGGGCCCGTACGGGCACCAACCTCTCGCCGGAGCGGATGCCGGCGGACCCCAGCTGGCAGCTCGACCTGGCGGGGACGCGGGTGGATGAGCGTGGCCGGCCCGCCGAGGACGAGGTGGAGTTTCGCCGCGCAGAGCCCGGGGATCTGGCGGGAGAGCGCTACCCGGCAGGCACCCGGGTAACCTTCCGCCGTCCCAGGCCAGAAGCGTTGGGCGCGTTCCTGCGCCGGCTGCGCGAAGGCCGCACGCCGGGCCTCCTGGGCCCGCTGTTCGAGGCGCTCCCCGATGAATCTCACCCGCTGGCCCTGGGCGCGGCGGAACTGGCCGCTGCGGCGGGACAGGAACCGGGGGAGACGCCGCCCGTCCTGCGCGCCGAGGCGGTGGACGGAGGCGTGCGTCTCCGGGCTCATAACCCGGGCGGCATTGGGAGCGCCGTGCTGCCAGGGGCGGTGCAGATGAGCGTGGATATCCAGCCTGGGTTCGTAGTGGGTGTGCGGCCGGATGCGTTTACCTTCGAGGGTTCCTTCAGGGAGGAGCTGCCCGTCCCCGTGCGTGAAGCGGAGGAGCTACGGTTCAGCCGGCCGTTCCTGTTCGGTGGCGAGGAAGTGACGGTGGCCGAGCTGCGCAGTCGGGACGGCCTGACGCCGGCGCTCAGGGCGAGGTGGCAGATGGCGCGGATGTCGGGAAAGGCGAGCTGGCACGGGGAGTGGACCTGGACGTCGCCCTCGCATCCGTAGACCCTTCAGGCTGCTTGCCCGGCCGGTCGGCACCCTTCCGGCTCGATCACTGGCACCACGTACGGCCCGCGCGGGATGACAGCAATGCGCGCGTTACGTCCGTGCCGCGCTAGCGCCTGCGCCAGCCCCGCCTCCACGGAGGGTATCGGGGTCACGAAGCAGCGTGCCAGCGTCTCGGCGGGAATGCCTTCTGTGTAGCAGAGCACTTCCGCCTGGCGCACTGCCTTCGCCAGCTCGTGCACCTCCCACTGGTCGGGGACGAAGAATCCCGCTTCGTAGGTCCGCGCCACGAACGCTTCAATGTCGTCGCTGCCCAGGAGGCTGTCGCGGAACTCCCGGCTGCCGATCCCCTCGGCGCAGCGCGCCGCGATGATCACCGTGCCGCCCGGCTTTACGATCGGCAATGCGGCGACCATCCCCTTCACCGTCTGGTAGAACGTGAGGTCGAGCGGATAGCCCGCACTGCTCGTTATCACGATATCCACCGGCTCCGGAAGCGGCGCACGGACCGCTTCTTCCACGGAGCGAACGCCGGCGAGCCAGGCCTGTTCCAAATCGCCCGCGAACACCCCCGTCAGTCGGCGTTGCTCATCAATCGTCACATCCACGATGAAGTCGACGCCCGCCTGGCGCGCAATGAAGAGGGCCTCTTCGTGCTCGGGGTTGCCGTCCAGGATGCCTGAGTCGCTGCGCGGGTGGCCGATGAAGTGCGGTCCATGCCACACCTTCACTGTTTCCAGTCCGCATAATCCCGGGCAAACAGACTTCCGGCCACCGGAGTAGCCCGCCATAAAGTGCGGCTCGATAAGGGCGGTGGTGATGCGCAGGTCGGCATCCAGGTAGCGGCGGTCTACCAACATTGGCACGCCGCGCGGGCTGCGGCCCAGGTCCATATGGTTGGCGAGATCCCGCGCGTCGTGGTTCTCGATCCGGTACTCGCGGACGACCTCCTCGCCGACCATACTGACCAGCTCGTCTCCCAGATTGGGGCGGTGGGTGCCGGTGGCGACGAGGATGAGTGTCCGCCCAGTAGGGATACCTGCGGCTGCGAGCGCCGCCAGGATGGGCGGCAGCAGAACGCGGTTCAGGACGGGGCGAGTGATGTCCGAAATCACCACACAGGCGGAGCGGCGGCCGCTGGCCAGCTCGGCCAGCGGCGGGGTGCCGGTGGGGGAGGCCAGCGCGGCGCGGATAGCGGCGTCCGGATCGGGAAGCGGCAGCTGCGGGCGCAAACCCAGCACGCCCGCCAGGTTCGTGTCCGGCACCTGGATTGTCAGGCCGGTCTTGCCGTAATCGATGGTGAGTCGCATCAGGGTGGACGGTCTTGGGTCTTGGTGACAGATGGGGGGTGCAGGGGGGCTGCTGCCCTTACCGGCCGCGCTCCAGCGGCCCTTGCTCAGGGCGCGGCGGTGCCTCACCGGCGGGCAGCAGGTGGGATAGCCGGGTCTCGGCCCGTTCCACTTCTGCCATGAACCGGGCCAGGTCCGCTTGCATCCGGGCGTGGTCCGCCTCGTGTGCGGCCTCCAGGCGGACTACGCGCTCCCGAAGCTCCCGAATCTCGCCTCTCATGATCCCGGTTTCCACGCGAATCTCCGCCCGGACCTCCTTCAGGTGGGCCAGCTCGACCTGGGTCGTGAACACACCCTTGGTCATCTCGCTGATGCGCTCCAGGACGTTCACCTCACCCTCCTCACGTGGCCCGAAGCTCCTCCAGAAGGGCCTCGGCTTCAGATCGCGCCGCCCGCGCTGCCTCGGCCATCCGCCGTACACCCTCGGCCAGGGAATCCAGAGCCGCCTCCTCTTCCGGCGTGAGGCTCCATACGTCGGAAGGTAGCGTGATGATCTCTCCCTTCCGTGGCCCCGAGATGATCACCGCTTCGGTTCGCCCCTCCAGTAACGTCTGTCCGGATGCCATAGCGTTCTCCTTCCCCCACAGCGTACCTTTCAAGCGTGACCTCTCACGCCGACAGGTTGACCTTCCTCAATGCCTCCCACGCGCCCTTGTAGAAACCGAAGATGACGGCCTGAAGGCGGAAGAGGGCCTCTTCGTTGAGATCCTCGATCCCGAGCCGCTGCAGCAACGTCAGCACCAAGTAGTCTGGGAGTGGAGACCCGTCCCAGCTTGCAGTTGTCCCCAGCCGGTTCGCTGCACGGCCAATCGCCTCCAGGCTCTCATCGCACTCCGGGTCGGCACAGCGCGCCAACCACCTGTCGAAACTGTCGGCGCGCAGCGAGTTCACAAATGCGATTCTGGCGCGCCCAACCATGCCGCGTTTCACCGGTAGCGCACCTTCAGGTCGTCGACCGTGTACAGGTCCTCCTCCTCGGCAAGCCAGTCGAACGCGCGCCCTTCCTCTGCGAGGCGCATAATGCCAAGCGCAGGCAGCTCCTCTTCCTGCATCTGGATCTCGATCTGCTCGCTCCGCCGGGCAAGTTCGAGAAGGTGCTCGAACTCTGCCCGTGGCATCACCGCGCTGTCACCCACGATACGAGCGTGCACTTTCGTCATCGACGTCCCCCCAATCCCATCACGCGCGCAGCCCGCTCGCGCAGCAGGGACGCCGCCCTCCGGCGTTCATCCCCCGCCTGGCGCAAAGTGCAAGCAAGAAATCAGAAACGACAAGCCAGAAATGGGAAGCGCTACCCCTCCGCGTGCTCGTACTTATCCCGCAGGGCAGCGACCACCGAGGGGTCCGCCAGGGTGGTCACATCCCCCAGCGCGCGCCCTTCGGCGATGTCCCGTAACAGGCGGCGCATGATCTTGCCGCTGCGCGTCTTAGGCAGCTCGGCGGTGAAGATGATATCCTCCGGCCGAGCGATGGCGCCGATTTTCCGCGCGACGTGCAGCTTCAACTCATTCACCAGGCCATCGGAGGTATCAAACCCTGCTTTGATGGTGACGAACGCGGCAGGCGCCTCCCCCTTGATCTCGTGCTTTCTGCCGATCACCGCCGCCTCGGCCACGGCGGGATGATCCACCAGGGCGGACTCGATTTCCATGGTACTCAACCGGTGCCCGGAGACGTTCATCACGTCGTCCACGCGGCCCAGGAGCCAGAAGTAGCCATCCTCGTCCCGCTTGGCGCCGTCGCCGGTGAAGTAAATGCCCGGGAAGCGGCTCCAGTAGACCTGTCTGAACCGTTCGGGATCCCTGTAGAGAGTGCGCAGCATTCCGGGCCAGGGGCGGGTGAGCACCAGGTAGCCTCCTCCGCCGGGGGGAACGGAGCGCCCCTCGTTATCCACCACGTCCGCGAACACGCCAGGGAACGGCTTCGTGGCCGAGCCCGGCTTGGTGACCACCAGTCCCGGCAGCGGCGTGATGAGAATGTGCCCTGTTTCCGTCTGCCACCAGGTGTCGACGATTGGGCAGCGCTCGGCGCCGATGTGATGGTGGTACCACATCCAGGCTTCCGGAT
>JACQGL010000020.1 GCA_016199525.1 Armatimonadota bacterium | reverse complement strand
TGGTAGATGTCCAGCATCTCCTCCCGCGCTGCATCCGCCACCGGCTGAATCCGCCCGCATCCCTCCCCTCCGGCGATCTTCACCCGGGATGCAGCCCGCAGCTGCCGCCATTCCTCCGGACGGTCGTAGGCCAGCGGCTCTTCAAACCAGGAGAAATCCAGATCCTCCAGCACGGGCAGCAGCCTTAGCGCGCCGGGGAGATCATAGGCACGGTTGGCATCCACCATCATCCGGATGTCCGGGCCGGCCACGCCACGCAGCCTACGACAGACCTGCGCGTCTTCCTCCGGCCCGCGGCCGATCTTGATTTTCAGGGCACGGAAGCCGCGCTCCCGAAGCATCTCCGTCTCCTTAACCAGCAAAGGCAGCGGGTTCCAGCACAGTGATCCGCCGCCCGCGTAAACGGCCGCCCGTCGCTCCGGCCCGCCGCCCAGGAGGCGGTAGAGGGGCAGCCCCGCCTCCTGGGCGGCCAGATCCCACAGACCGAACTCCAACCGGTTCACAAGCCCTCGCGCAGCGCGCGAGAAGCGCTCTCCTGGCCCGTACGGGCGCGCCAGGAGCTGCTCGCGCAGGTGGCGAATGCGCCAGGGAACCTCCCCGCACAGCACCGGCCAGGCAACCGCCTCCAGGAAAGCGTCCACTGTTTCCGGCGCTCCGCTCAGCAGCGTCACGCCGGCGTGCCCGCTCGACGTGCGGATCTCCACCCCCGCGATTCGCTGCCGCTCCGAACCGGTATGGAAGAACTCGGTGTAGCCGACATCCCCGCGGCTGCGCATCGGTGCGGGAAGTTCGGCGTAAGCGTGGCGCACACGAAGGCCGCAGATTGCCATGCTGATCAACCTCTGATTAACCGCAAGTGAACGCCGATGGATAACAGGTAGAAAGCGTGGACGCTGCTGACGGTCAGCGCGATCCTTCGTATTCCTGGTCGCGCAGGAGGCGGCGTAGGCTGGCCCCGAGGACGATGTTCTCGCCAGCGGATAGCCGCGTGATGCGCTTCCATCTGCTTTCTTCAGCCTTCACGCTCTCGTCCCAGGGGTCCTTCAGTAATGAATGCAACGAACAGGGTCTGCCACCGCCCCGCAACCACGAAGGGCCAGCGGCGACGTTTGGGCAACAGGTGCTACTGAAGCAAAGAGGATTCGAGGATGGAAAGACACCCCCATCACTGCACCACAGGCCATCGGCGCAGAGGATGCGTCTCGCCCCTCCGTGGCGCGGTCGGATGTCTGGGCCTGGTAGCCAGCTTACTCCCACTGGCGTTAGGATGCCACGCCACCAGAGTAGTGGCTGCCCCCAGCCGTGTGACGCTGATCCGAACACCGAGCGGAGGTATCCAGCCTCAAGCAGTGGTGGACGCGAAAGGCACGCTCCATCTGGTTTACTTCCAGGGCCGTCCGGAAGCGGGGGATGTCTTCTACGCGCGTTCGGAGCCAGGGGAGGAGGGCTTCTCACCGCCCATCCGCGTAAACAGCCAGCCCGGCAGCGCCATTGCTGTCGGCACAATCCGTGGCGCCCAGATGGCGCTCGGAAGGGACGGCCGGGTGCACGTTGCCTGGAACGGATCGAGCCGGGCGCTGCCTAAAGGGCCTCTTAACCCCGCTATGCCCAAAGATAGCTCCTATAACGGGATACCGATGCTGTATGCCCGCTTGAACGACCAGGGAAGCGCGTTCGAACCGCAGCGCAACCTGATGCGGCTCACGTTCGGACTGGACGGAGGCGGTTCAGTGGCCGCCGACGACGCGGGGAACGTCTACGTCGCCTGGCACGCTCAAGACGGCTCTGGCAAGGGTGAGGCGGCCCGACGTCTGTGGCTGGCCCGCTCGCAGGATGAGGGGGAGACCTTCTTCGGTGAAGTGCCGGCGTACGGGGAACGGACGGGCGCCTGCCCGTGCTGCAGCACGCGCATCTTTGCGGATAGCAGGGGAACCGTCTATACCCTCTACCGGTCCGCCAGCACGAACGTGGATCGGGATATGTACCTGCTGGCCTCCAGGGATCAAGGCGAACGCTTCGACGGTTCCCTCATCCACCCCTGGAAGATCAACGCCTGCCCCATGAGTAGCGCCTCTTTCGCCGAGGGCGCCGCGGGCGTGATCGCCGCGTGGGAGACGAACGGACAGGTCTACTATGCGCGGATTGATCCGGCCACCTTGCGGATATCCACGCCCATCCCTGCCCCGGGCGACGGCCAGGATCGCAAACATCCGGCGGTGGCAGTTAACGCCCGGGGCGAGACCATCCTGGTCTGGACAGAAGGCACGGGCTGGCAGAGAGGTGGCTCCCTCGCGTGGCAGGTGTTCGATAAGGACGACCGGCCCACCCCGGAGAGGGGACGGATGGAGGGCGGCATTCCGGCATGGGGCCTGGCCACCGTTTGCGCCCGCCCGAAGGAAGGATTCACGATCATCCACTGACGGGGGCTTTCCGGTTCGTAGAGCCCATACGGACGTCGGGCAAGGCGATGGATCGCCTTACTACGAACAGCGCGTCTTGCGTTGCCGGGATAATCCGGAATAGCGGGTCTAATTGTCAACATCCCTCAACCCGGCAACAGCGCTGGCCCTGCGTCGGCGACGGGATACGGTAACCAAAAGGTTGGCGGCGCGCTCACGCCGCGCGCTGAGCGACCTCTGCCGTCCGTCCGGCCAGGATAGCCGCCACCTCGTCGTCGCTCACCTGGGAGAATTCGATGTACCACACTCCCACGGCATAGAACGGCGAGGGCGTCTCCAGATAGACCAGCGCGTCCACTTCTGGATGGAGGGCCTCCACCGTCTCAGGCGGAGCCACGGGGACGGCGACCACCAGCCGCGCCGGTTGCTGGCGCCGAATGGCCTGAATGGCGGCCCGCAGGGTGTAGCCGGTGGCGATTCCGTCATCCACCAGGATCACCGTGCGGCCGCTTAGGTCCAGCGCCGGGCGGTCGCCACGGAACCGCGTTAGCCGCCGGCGGATTTCCTCTTCCTGATGCTGCGCTTCCTCGTTGATGTACCAGTCCGGCACGGCCAGGAGGCGGACCAGGTCCTCGTTCAGCACGTGGATAGGCGGTTCGCCGCTCACCACCGCGCCGATGGCCAGTTCCGGCTGCCCGGGCGCGCCCAGTTTACGAGCGACAATCACATCCAGTGGCGCTTCCAGCGCGCGCGCTACCTCATCCCCGACCACCACGCCCCCGCGTGGCACCGCTAACACGATGGGGTGTTCGTCCCGGTAGGGCAGCAGCGCCTCCTCCAGTGCCTTTCCCGCCTCGCGTCGGTCCTCAAATGGCAGTGGCATCTTCACCCTCCCTGCGCGGCCGGAGCGGTGCGCCGCCCTCGCCAGGAGAACCGCAGCACCAGGTCCTCCCCTTCCTCCTCGAACGTAGTCCCCAGAGGTGCCGCCCGCCGGCGCATCCTCTCACGGATAGCCGCCGCCTCTTCTCCCCGGGCACGCATCACCTGCGCATAGTGCAGCCGTACAGGCACCATCCGCAGGCGCGCCTCGCCGTCGGGGTGGAACGTCACCTCGAAGAAGAAAGACCAGTCGTTGCGCAGGTCCGCGTCCACGGCGTAGTCGTCCAGGAAGTCCCCCGTATCGTAGAGAATCAGGCCCCCCCCCAGGCTTCTACGCCCTGGAACAGGTGCGCCGAATGACCGTAGTAGAGGTCCGCTCCGCGGCCGATCACCGCCCGCACGAACTCGATGTGCCTGGGAGGCGGCACCGCGACCATATTCGGCCCCCAGTGGTTGGAGAAGACTACTAGATCCACGCCCGCATCGCGAGCGACGCTGAGCACCTCGTCCACGTGCGCCAGGACATGGGGATCGGTGGTGACGGGCAGGTAGCGTGTGCCCGGCGTGGCGGGCCCCGCCACCCACTCTGGCTCGTTGTCGGTGACGGCGACCACCGCCACCCGCCAGTCACGGGCGGTCAGGATGGCGGGATGGGCGGCGGACTCGGCGTCCGGGCCTGCGCCACTATAAGCAATGCCCGCCGCATCCAGGTGGGCAAGCGTCTCCAGGAGGCCTTCTTCCTCATAGTCGAGGGTGTGGTTGTTGGCCAGGGAGACCCAGTCGAAGCCTGCGGCGCGCAGAGCGGCGATCCCCATATCCGGGTCGGCGCGGAAGTGAAACACCTTCGGGGTGCGCTCCCACGGCCGGTCGTGCGTAGTGATGGCGCACTCCAGGTTGCCCAGGAGTAGATCCACCCCGCGCAGCTCCGGAAGCAGGTCGCCCCAGAGCGCCTCGGGGGACAGTCCGGCGCGCAGCTCCGCATTCACGCCGCGCCCGAGCATCACATCGCCGACGATGCCCATGCGCAATGGCTCGTTCCCGGGCGGCACGTCCTCTCCAGACATCACGAACCTCCGCTTTAAGTGTGCCCGCCGGCGGGAAATTCCATCCGCGCCCTATGCCCTGCATGCTTCGCTCACCGTAACGGCAGGGGAGCGAGAGCCTGCACCTGGTTTACGCTTCCCTCACGCGGGTGCGGTACGGTTACCGGCCGATGGGAGACGCTGCGCTCCACGCCCCGGCGAGATGACCACCGCCTGGAACCCGCCGCCGAGTTCTACCCATCGGAGGCGAGCGGGCGCCAGACCCAGCACGGTGGCGTGGTACGCCCGGTCCGCCTGCGTGCGCGCCACCCCGAGAACGGGCACCTGGGACGCACGCACCTCCTCTGGTGAGAGGAACCGCAGCCAGGGCAGCCGCTTGATCTCGGGAGGCAGCTGGCTGGGATCGGTGCCGATACACTGATAGATCCGCGCTGCACGTTCGGGCAGCAGTGCCTGCACAACGCGCAGCCCATCCGTCGAGCTGGGGCCGACGAGGATGAGCACCTCTCGGGAGGGGAAGCGAGCGCGCAGGTAGTCTCGAAAGGCGAACCAGTAGCGGTCGTGATGGTCGATTTCAGTCTTCGCCAGCGTGCGCTGGCCCCAGCGGGCCGGATGAATGCCAGGGAGCCCGTGCCAGAAGGCGGTGGCGAGGAGCGCCACCAGGGCAGCCTGCGCGAACACTGTGGCCGCGCGCCGCATCTCCCCGAAGATACGCGCCTGCCCCACGGCAAGCAGCGCCACCAGGCCGGTCATATAAGTAAGGCTGTAGCCGGGGGAATTGAAGTGCGCCAGCAGGTAGAACAGAAAGGCAGGCAGCATCCACAGCGCCACAAAGAGGATAGCGGCGCGGGGGAAGAGAGGCTGGGAAGAAGTCGCTGGACCAGCAGAACTGGCGTGTGCGCGGTCGCTGGCGGAGAGGTGATGGGTAAGCGCAGGGGTTCGGAATGGCTTTGGTGATGCGCTGCTGGCAGCCAGGCGCCGCAGGAGTAGGCCCAGGAGCAGCAGCCCGACGCCGGGGAGGACCGACGCCTGAAAGGTGAGCAGGTGGGTGGTCGCCGCCTCACGGAGGGCGGGCCAGCCGTGCGTCCAGACGGCGGTATCGCCGAGCAGGTGGCTCATAGAAGCGTTCAGCGCCAGGTAGCTGCGCAGGCCGCCGGCAGACGCCAGGCAGGGAATGAGCCAGCCAACGGTGAGGGCAGCCAGCAGCCCCAGGCTGGCCGCCGCCCGGGCCGGGTGGCGTCGGGCCAGGGTCGCTATGCCCAGCGCCCAGATGGGAAACAGGAACGGCAGCGCCGTGGGCCGGAATCCCCCCGCCAGGCCGCAGCTGGCGGCCAGGCCCAGCGCATCGGCGCAGGTGTGGCTGCCGCGCCACAGACGCCAGGCGTAGAGCGCCACCAGGGGAGCAAGCAACCCCTCTACGCTGTACGGAAGACCAACCGAACCGTAGAACCAGAACAGCGGCGCCACGGCGACGGTGAGCGCCGCCCATCGCCCCGCCCCTTCGCCGCCCCACTCCCGCGCGAGGAGATAAGCGATGATCACGGCCAGCCCACCGCTCACAGCGCTCATCATCAGCAGGCTCGTGTGCGGATCGCCGGTCAGGAAGTTCAGCCCACGGCTCAGGAGCACGTAGTCGTAAGAGCCGGGAGGGTGCGGCTGATGGAGCAGCAGGTCGAAATGCCGGCTTCCCAGGGCGTACTGAACGGAGTCCCAGTTATAAAACAGGCGGGCGCGGGTGAGCCAGCGGAGGATCCCGGCAAGGGCCGCCAGCGCCAGGGGTAGCGTCCACGCGCGCTGCAGAGCAGTCCCTCCAGGGGGCCGCGCGATCAAGGCCGTAGAACGCCCGCAGGAGGGCCGCTGGTTCATTCAGACCTTCTCGAGCACCAGCACCCAGTCCTGAAAGATCGGCAGCCGCCCCCCCAGCTGCCAGTTGCCTTCCTCATCCGGCGCCACGGCGCCCAGGTCGTGCTCGCGCCCGTTGATGGGGTTGAATAGGAAGGCGTGATAATGGACATCCCGCTCGATTCCGGTCACCGTCACCCGGGAGGTATACGTAGGCAGGAAAAGGATGCGGACCTCCCCGGGGATGCCAGCAGCGTAGGGAGCGACGTAGTTCTGCTCGCTCCAGCGCGGCGCTGCCCATTCCGGATGGGGCTCGAATCGCCACCACGCGTAGCGTTCCAGCAGCCGTCGAGCGATGCCCAGCTGGCCGGACCCCGGCAGCTGATAGGCCTCCTCCCACGGCGTATCGCCCCACGACATGCCGTGCGGGGAGGGGCCAAAGGGCGACTCTTTTGTGTTCACCTGCCAGATGCCGTTCGCGCCGTAGGTGTGCCCGCACGCGCCCGATAGCAGGCATACCCAGAACATGAAGCGCTGCACCTCCTGCCGGCATGCCTCCCCGATGCCCTCGTAACAGACCTCGCCATTGATGACCGGCATGGTCGGCGCCGAGGCGTAACTGCCCGTCACCTCGCTGACGGTGCGGGCGATGCTCTTCCGGTCGTCGTGTCCGGTCTGGAGCATATCGAAGTCCAGCACAGAGGCATCTTCCACCTGGCGGCGCGCGCTATCGACAGGGTGGATGGTAACGGGGTGATGGTAGGGATCGATCTGGCGCACGAAGGCCGCCAGTTCAGTCCAGCCTCGCCTCTGGTTCTGCACATCCCGTTCCGGATTGTCGGAGAGGTAGAACGGCATCGCGCCCTCTCCTGCCAGGCACCAAACTACCGGATAGGCGCCGTACCGGGCAATCAGGTTCCGCCAGTGCCGCTTCATTCTCTCCACGCCCATCCAGGTCAGGTAGTAGCCCCAGCAGCCGACCAGGCACGGCACCAACCCCGCGCGTACCAGAGAGTGAATCCGCATGTCCGCCATATCGAAGTAGGCAGGGTTGATGTGCGCATAGCCCTGCCCCCAGGGGTATCCGGCTTCGCTTGCTCCTCGCTCGTCGAAGGCGGGCATGTCAGGGTAGAGCCCGGCGACAATCTGGATAACCGTGAACCCCTTCGCCACCCGGTCGGCGACCAGCAGCTGGAAATCCCCTGGAAAGCGGAGCCGCCGGCACAGGCCCATCCACCACGTATCGCCCAGCCAGAAAAAGGGTGTGCCGTCACAGTGCTCCAGATACCGGCGGCTCTCCGCCGCACGCAGAGGGCCGTGGCGGAGCAGCGGATTGTTCCCCTCATAAGGCTGCACTTCCAGCATCCCCTCCCGCCCGTGCAGGTCGGGGTTGTGTTCATCCGAGCAGATCGAGCGGTAGCGATGCCTCCCCACCGTGGGCGAGGCATATCGCACCGTCCACGTCTGTTCTCCTGCCCAGAAGGCGGGCACGCACCTCTCCTCCCCGTCCGGGTCGGTGAACAGAACGTCCACCTCGATCTGATTGAACGGATCGGAGTACGACTTGCCCGAGGTATTCGACCACTCCGTGGCGCAGTTCTGCTGTGCGAATCTCATGGGACTATCTCCCGTGTCTCCACACGGCACCGTCTGCCGCCCCGTACGGGCCGTGCTCTTCCAGGGTTATTGGGGTCCGGGGCACGGACCCTCCTAGCTGCGAGAGGGTAGCGAGGGCGTGAGAAGGGCAGTGATCAGCGGGATCATGCGAGTGGTAGTAGAGTAGGAAACCTGGTTCTATGCGCTGCCTCGCCCCCTCGCTTCATCATTCCCCGCTGTTCCGCGCTCCGTAAGCCTCGGCCAGCAGCTCCATCGTGTGGCGCACACGCGGGGCACCCTGGTGCCCCGTCATGCCCGCACTGATCCAGGCGTGGCAGCCGGGATTGCCGGTCACCACCACCGCCGGCCGAACTGTCAGGATGTTCTCCACTTTCCGCTGCTGGAGCTGGCGCGCCAGATCCGGTTCCAGGAAGTTGTAGACCCCGGCGCTGCCGCAGCACCAGTCGGACTGCGGGCACTCCACCAGCTCCAGCCCCGGGATGAGCCGCAGCAGTTCCCGGGGCTGCGCGCGAACGCCCTGCCCGTGAGCCAGATGACAGGCATCGTGGTAGGTCACGCGCAGAGGAATGGCTTGTCCGGGCGGCCGGGGGCCAAGAGCGGCAAGGAACTCGCTCACGTCCTGCGTCCGTGCGGCCAGAGCCTCCGCACGCGGCCGCCACGGGTCGTCCGTCGGGAAAAGGTGGGGGTATTCTTTGATTCCAGAGCCGCAGCCAGCGGAGTTGGTCACCACCGCGTCCAGACCCAGGCCTTCAAACGCCCGGATGAGCCGGCGAGCCTGGGCGCGGGCATCCTCCAAATAACCCTGGTGCACGGCGAGCGCGCCGCAGCAGCCCTGCCCGCGTGGGACAACCACCTCGCAGCCGTTTGCCGCCAGCACCCGAACGGTCGCCTCGTTCACGCGCGGGAAGAGCACCGGCATGACGCAGCCCGCCAGGAAGCCGACGCGGGCGCGGCGCTCGCCCTGCGCGGGGGTAACCTGGGGCAGCGAGGCCGGCCAGAGCCGCGCTCCGTCCGGCACGTCCGGCGCGCAATCGCCGAACAGCGCGCGGGCCATCCTCCGTACCAGGCCCCGGATAGCCGGCAGGCGCGTGGGCGCCAGGGCCAGCGCCAGGAGGTGAGGGCGCGTCAACAGGTTCAGAAGCAGCCGGCGCGCCAGGCGACGGCGAGGAGCGCGGGAGTAGTTCGCCTCGATGTGATTCCGCACCTGGGCCAGCATCTCGCCGTAGTGCACCGCGGAAGGACAGGCCGTCTCGCAGGCGCGGCAGCCGAGACAGGAATCCAGGTGACGCACGATGTTCGGCGCCAGCTCAATCCTGCCCTCCGCCAGCGCCCGCATATAGTAGAGGCGGCCGCGCGGCGAGTCCGCCTCGGCGTCCAGCAGGTCGAAGGTGGGGCAAACCGACAGGCAGATCCCGCAGTGGACGCACTCCAGCAGGTCTTCGTAGCGCAGGCCGGGGACGTGGTCCTCCACCCGAAGCAGCGGAACATCAGGTTCGGTAACGGCCATTGGCGTGTGGGATACTCATCCACGGGCGACGCGGCCCGAACGCATCTGATCTATTGTAGCACCGGGGCGCACGGTCGGGGAGCACAAAACGCAAGCCTGCGAAACGTGGCGCACGGGGGATGGAGAGGCATCGTTCCGGCGCGCCCTGCCAATCAGGAAGAAGTGACGGTTTCCGAGGGGATGGCGAGGTGGGTAGAGAGGCAGAGGCGTCGTGGTCGGATGAGGTAGCAGCACATCGAGTCCCCGGACACCCGATGATGGGTCCGCTCCACATCGGCATCCAGCAGGTTGTGGAACATCTGCAACTCTTGCTCGCAGGCCTGGGGAAACCGCCGGGCCACCTTGCAGATGGCGCAGTTGTGCTCCCGGATCAGGAACGCATCCTCGCCGATGCGCTCCCACTCCGCCATATAGCCCGCCTCCTCCTGGGCGCGCGCGAGCGTCCTCACACGGAGTTCCAGATCCTGGCCTTCCAGGCCGGGGCGCACCTCCGCCTCCATCCGCGTGCGACGGCTACGGAAAATCTCCTCGATCTTGGCGGGCCCATCGGCAGCTTCGATATGCTCCAGGATCATCAGCGCCAGGTTGGCATAGCCCTTGGAGAACAGGTCATCCGCGGCATCCGTGAGCCGGTAGAGATGGCATGGGCGGCCGATGGCGCCGCGCTGCGTCCGGGAGGTCACATAACCATCCGCCAGGAGTGGCTCCAGATGCTGCCGTACGGCAACGCTGGTAATCCGCATCGCGCGGGCAAGGTCCTCGACGGTCAATTCTCCCGACCGCCGCAGAAGCCGCAGGATTTCTTGCTGTGAGGTACTGAGACGAATCACTGCTGAACCTCATCCCAGAGATCGTCGGGTAAGTATAACACACGCGCACGAGCGGGGTGGGAAACAGGGAAACCGTAGTTTGAAGGTAGTGTAAGAACACACATGTCCGAGCAGGGCCTACAGCTGTACCTGATTATCTTACAATCGAGTATCTGAAGAATTACCCTTTGCAGGAAAGAGATGGGCGAGCCGCCGAACTCTGAACTCGCCGGTGGTCCGGGCGGTGATAATGACATTGCCGCACAGGTCGATCCTGAACCTGGATCTGGCGCTGCGCCGACCGATCACCGGGCAGCCCGTGAACCGTGAAGTGATGGGTCAATGAGGCAGTGAGTCCATCGTCTCGAGA
>JACQGL010000097.1 GCA_016199525.1 Armatimonadota bacterium | reverse complement strand
TCCGCGCCCTCCGCACGGGTGCGGAGCCGGCGCGGAGGAGCCATCAGGAGGGGCTGTGAGGCATCGAAGAACTCGTCCGCCAGGCCGTAATCAATGATCTCCTGACCGAAGAGGTAGTAGTCGGTGGCGATGTCCTGCCGGAGTTTCTCGGGAGGCTGGTTCGTGTCGCGTGCCAGCAGCTCCAGCATGTGATTGTTCAGCCGGTCGAGAAACTGAGCATTCTTGACCAGGTTGGCCGCGAATTCGTGGCCCAGGTCCCAGGATACCTGGTGGATCATGGCGATGGCGTTGGGAACGATGCGGCGGTGCCGTCCCGCGGCCAGGCAGTCGGCGGCGCCGGAGAGGGCCACGCCGACACAGAAGGTATCGACGCGCCCGTGCATCTTGATGGCGTTCACGAGCGCCAGCGCGTTGAAGCTGGAGCCGCCATCGGAGTTGATCAACATCACCATGTCGCGATGACGGTCGTGGAACAGCCGTGCGACCACGTCGCGCGTGAGTTCGTCGGTCAGTTCACCGAAGAGGTAGAGGTAGCGGTCTTCCGCCCACCCGTGGCGATCTTGTTCAGGCATAGAGCTTCGGAGTTCGCGGTTCAGGACGTCGGGGCGCTTTCCCCGGCGGGTATCGGAGGCTCTCCCGCGCCCGGCGGGCGGGATGCTCGGGATCGTTGCAGGACCATCGAGATGCCCACCACCACCAGGAAGAGGCCAAAGAGGATGCGGAGGGCAGAGTTCTCGATCTGGCCAATGAGCGGGCCAATAATCTGGATACCGAGTAGCCCGCCTGCCACGAGCCAGGCGGCGATCCGCAGGCTGACGTTCCCGTTCCTGAAGTGGATCAGCGCGCCGGAGATCGAAACCGGCACGATGACCGCCAGGGAGATCCCCTGCGCCAGCTTCTGCGAGTAACCGAGCAGGGTCACCAGTACGGGCACCATAACCAGCCCGCCGCCGATGCCAAGCAGCCCGCTGATGGCACCCACGCCTATACCAGCCAGCAGCATCAGGCTCCACGGGGGATGGAGTATCTCCCGGCCCTGGGCAAACTGCGGCGTGAGCACCAGATAAATGCCCACGGCGATGACCACCGCGCCGAATAGCCGCCGGAGATGGCGAGCACGGAGGGTGTTAGCCAGCGTTGCGCCCAGCATCGCGCCGAATACGCCGCCCACGGCGAGTTCGATCACGGGCAGCCAGTCCCATTGCTGGTTGATCTTCTCGACTGCCAGGTACTTGGTCACGCTGAAGATGGCGAGGGGGAGCACGACGGCCAGGGAGGTGCCTACGGCGCGATGGGTGCGCATGGCAAGCAGGAGCGTCATGCCGGGGACCATGATAAGGCCGCCGCCGACTCCGAAGAGGACGTTGAACATCCCGGCGAGGAGGCCGATGACCACGCAAGTCACGGCCACCGGTCCTCCCGAGGAGAGGCGGGGTTGAGAGGCCCCGGAGGCATTCGGAGTGGCAGCCAAGGCTGGGAGTCTCCGGTACGGCAGGCAAGGTGTTTCGCGCCGTTAAGTTGCCTGCGGTGGCGGCGGAATCCTTTTTAGAACCGCACCGTGAAACGGGTCATCGCCGAGTGCTGATCCAGGTCGAGGAGCGAAGTGGGGCCGTTGGACAGCCCATCGCGACCGTGTCGGGACTGATGGATCTGGTAGAGGAGGCCGAAGCTCACATTGCGGCCCAACAGGCGCTGGACGCCGATCTGGTAAACGTTATCCGTCCCCTCCTGGCCGCCGCCCGCGGAGATGAGCCGTTCGTAGGCCAGATCCAGGAACAGGCGGTCGGAGAGAGCCACGTTGACGCCGCCGCGGAAGTAGCGGGCGGAGCCGATGCTCTTGCGATCGGGATCGTGGTAAATGGCGCCTTCCAGGTTAACGGCCAGGCGATCCGTAATCGGGGCGAACAGGGCGCCGCCGAATCCCTCCAGCCCGCGCAGGGCGGTGAGGGCGTGGAAGGAGAGACCGGAGTCCGGCGGGAGGTAGCCTTCCCCAACACGGCGATAGTAGCCGCTGATCCCGAGACGTCGGGACAGGGGAACGTTGAGCCGTGCCATGAGGGCCAGGCGGGCGTCGGCGGGCTCCAGGAGGGGGCGAGTGGCGCCGAGGTGGAGAGGATCCGGTGCCAGAACTTCGGCGGTGAGAAGCGAATCGCCCGCGGGCAGATCGGATAGGCCCGGTTCGGCTACGGATTGTATGCGGGCCTGCAGGTTGGGAGCCAGACCGCGGAGCCCGGGCAGGCCGCCCTGCCAGGGGGCGATACCTCGCTCGGACACGGGGCTGCCCGCCGGTGAAGAGGCGTGCTCGGCGGCGGCGGCAGGCAGCCTGGCGAACCGATCCAGTCGCTCCAGGAGGGCGCGCGTGTGCTGGTGCACCTGCGCAAGATCCATGCCGGTCATTCCCAGCTCGGCAGCATATTCGCCTGCCAGGCGCTGAATCGCGGCCAGGTCGCGACGCAGTTCGGCGCCGGAACGGGGCGGTGTGTCTCCAGGGGAGGAAACCAGTGCCATGACCTGGCGCTCCGCCTCGTGCAGCAGGCGGTCTACCGCTACGGCGAAGTCATAGCGGGTGAGCGCACGCTCCCCTTCGAAGGTGCTCTCGGGGTAACCAGTGAAGTAGCCCGCTGCGGCCAGCTGCTGAACGGCGGCGTAGCTCCAATGCCCTGCAGGGACAGGGTCAAACGGCTCGGCGGCTGCCCTGACGGCGCCGGGGCCCGCCGCAGCAAGCCAGACGAGCACCACCAGCCATCCACGGAGAACGCGCATTGTATCCCTCGTCTTGCTGCTTGACTGCTACTTACACGGTAGCGTAGATCGTAGCATGTGTCAAGGGCCCGCTTGTTTGCTATTGGTCAGTTTCCTTATTTTGCTAAGTGTGAAAATACGTTACCTACCGAGGTAGGTCTTGCCGCAGCGAAGCGTGCTCCTGGCCCGGGACGTACCGGTAGCGCCGGCATCCTTGCCTGCCTAGCCTCCCGATCTCTATGCAGGCTGGAAGCCTGCGCTACCGCACCTCTCCTGCTCCCACAGGGGCGGGTAAAGCGTAAAGCGCGCCCGAGTAGTCTACGGCTCCATATCGACCGACCTTCGGCTTGGCTGCCTCCCCCGTTTCAGGTTACCCATGTAATCGGCGATCGGCGGACAAATTCAAGGCTCAGTGCGGCTGTCTCGCCTCGGGGCGGGGGCAGGACCGAGCAGCCGGGCGCACAGCTCCGCCGCGGCTTCGGCAGGGGTTCCCGTCTCCGGTCCCAGCACGACGGTCCACCGGTGCGCACCGAACGGCAGCTCTACGCGGTGAATGGCGCCCGCCGCACGCACGCGGGCGGTACCGCTGCCCTGTCGTGGCCAGCGAAGCAGGGGACCTCCCCGGCCGCCATCGGTACGGGCCGATGTCGGCCCGTACCACCGGAGGCTATGCACGTACCGATCGGTAACGGCCACCAGCCAGCGCTCGCGCCGGGTAGCGAAGGCGAACGGGTAGAGCACCAGGATGCCCAGGGTGCCGAGGGGCCGGAGGCAGTCGTCCAGCCAGAGCATCCAGCGGGGCCGGTGGATGTGCAACCCGAAGGCGGCGGCGTGAACGCGCTCGCCGGGCTCCAGGTGGGCGCCGAGCGTGGCTTCAGCTTCCTGCGGGCTGAGTGCGCGGTTCATATCGCCTCGTTCTGCCCTGCCGCAAGAGGGCAGGCGGCCCGTTGTTGATTCCAGATTGCGAATTGTGGATTGCAAACGGTAAATTCCCGGTGGGAGGTTACAGGTTGAACCGGCAAGACGGCCGCATTTCAGCAGGCTACTCGCACGGAACAGGCTCTGCCTGGCCGCTGCGGGACGATTTCTCCGCCGTCTCGATGAGCGCGATCACGCGCCGGGCGGACTGGGGCGTGATCTCTAGCGGCTGGCCGCGGAGCAGGTGATCGGCGATGTTCTGGTAGTAGCCCTGCCAGTCCGTAGGGCGGTATTTGACCTCGAACCGGGCGGTGTGCTCGCCGATGCCGCTATAGACGGTGAACTGGCCCTGGCCCTCATCAAGGAGGGCGCCCTTTGTGCCCAGGATGCGCCAGCGGGGCTTGGGCGCACGCGCGATGGTGGAGATCTGTACGTCAGCATAGGCGCCGTTCTCCCAGCGGATGACCGCCTGCGTGTGGTCTTCGTTGGTGACGTGATCCCAGACGCGCTTGTGGTAGAAGCCGGTGACGTTGCGGATCCTGCCAGGCAGGAACCCCAGCACCCAGTAAAGGAGGTGCGCGCCCCAGTCGTAAAAGGCGCCGCCGGAGATGGCCTTATCGGAGCGCCAGTCACTGCCGGGGCGGTACCAGCCGCCGCCGTTCACCTCGATGTGGAAGAGTTCGCCGAGGAGGCCCTCGTCCACGATGGCCCGCATGGCCAGGTGATCCCCATCCCAGCGGCGGTTGTGGAAAACGGAGAGCATACGTTCGCAGCGGCGCGCGGTGTCGATCATCTCCGTTGCCTCGGCCACGGTGATGCACATCGGCTTCTCGGTGACGACGTGCTTGCCCGCTTCCAGGCACTGGATGGCGAGGCGGGCATGGGTGTTGTGGGGGGTGACGACGGTCACCAGATCCACATCCGCACGCGCGAGCATGTCGCCAACGTCGCGGAAGGTCTGGATGGTGTCACCCAGTTCGATGCGGGCCTGTTCCAGGCGCAGAGGATCCAGGTCGCAGACGGCGACGGCCTGGAGGCCCGGGATGGCGTTGATGTACTGGGCGTGGGTGCGGCCCATGTTAAAGCTGCTGCCGTAGCCCACGATGGCACAGCGAAGGGTGCGTTCTTCAGGCATCATCCATTTCCAGTCTGTTAGCGGCGCGGCCATCTTCCGGGCGACGGGGCCGCGTTTCGAGGAACAAGAGCGAGTTCAAATTCGCCGGGGTACGGGCGCTTGCCTGCCGGCAGGGGATATTGCGGAGCGCAGCGGGGCAGAGGGGGGAGCGGCCGGTGGCTTGAGGAGGGAACAGCTGCGGCTCCTCTATCCAGAGTAGCGTACCGGCGAGGGCTTTCCGTGCCGCCATCGCTGCTTCTGCGGCGGTCTCACGGCTCGTGCCGCGTGCGTGGGCCGCGCAGAAGGTGAGATGGCCTCCATGAATTGCGGCCCGATTCCGATAACGTAGTGGGGGAGTAAACAATGCTAGACGCGTACGCAGAGCGGGATTTCGGGTGCAGTCGTCGGAAGCTCTGGGGGAGGGTAAGATTCCAGGGGGACGGCTCGGGGGAGCAAGACCCCCAATGGGAACCGGTTGATGCCGGAGGGGCAGAGATGGGCATTCCGGATGAGTTCCAGTTGCGCCGCGTGTGGCCCAACTTCGACCTGGAACTCAACGCGGTGCAGAGCTTGTGGATACTGGTAGGTGTCGCTCCGCCGCCGGAGGAGGAGTCGCGCCTGTGGCCGCCGCACCACGAAAGCGCTTACGACCGGTTTGTCGGCGGGTAGTGCTTTTGATGGGGTAGTGCCTGCGGTGGTACATGCAGGCGTCCCTGTGAGCGGGTGAGCGGGCGGCGAAGCATCGCTTTACTGCCAACGGAACGGCTCGTAATTACGGCGCGTGGCCACGGCCGTGCGCATCACCTTACGACGGACGGGCAACGCGTGTCACTCGCTCCCCCGATACCTCCCTCCGTTACCGGCTTCCCTCACGCCAGAGCCACTCCCGGCGGCTTCGGCAGCGGGTGGCGGCGAAGGCGTCCGGTTGTGATGCGTCTCACATCCCCGGTGTGACGCAGGCCACAAGGAGTCCCGGCCCTGGGCCACAAAGGTAAATCCAGAGAGAAATCCGTTCCCTGACCGGACACCAGGCGGTCATGGCCATGCCGGGCCCCGGAAGAGCGGTACAGCGCACACCTGCGTCCTCGTTGGATCTCACCACTTCTCGCCGGCATGCCGGGCCGCGCTCGGCGGCGCTGTGGCACGGCGCGCACGAGTGAGCGTCGATTCATCCGGGCGGCCCGGGACGGCCCCGCGCCCGGTAAAGCAGCGAATGTTCCGACCGGTGTAGGGTAAACCCCCGGAACGGGGTGAACGCCGACCAGCGAGTGAGCATGGAAATCATCTCCGTAATCGACGGCGCGCACCTGGTGGCGCTGCCGAACGGCCGGTCGTTAATGGTGGGCGCGCCGCCGGAGGCGCTGAAGGTCTTGCTGCTCTGGGAGTGGCCGACGCCGCAGGCCGTCCTCGTTCCCCCCGATCCCCTGTACGCCCACGGGATCAACCAGGCCAGTTTCGAGTTCCTGATTTACCACCACCTGTTTCAGGGCGGCGGGATCCAGAACCGGCAGCCGTTCCACATCATCTGCGACGCGGATCAGCGGGCGCGGCTGGAAACGCTGGTCCGCAATATCCTGCAGGGGCCTACGGAGGCGGAGATGGAGCGGTGGGGCACCCCTGCCATACACCGGCGCCAGCTGCGGCTGGAGACAGAGTGGGTGTCCGGCGAAATGGGACGCCGTCCGCTGGCGGACTTGGTGCGGGTGCTAAGCTTTGCGGACGGAAAGGTGCGTTTGCCCGGGGAGGTGGTGGTTCGCCAGCGTGAGGTGGGCATCTGCGAAGTAGGGGTGGGAGGCCGGTGGGTCCCGGTGCCCCGAGTGGCGGCACGCCGCGGCACGCTGCCGTTTCTGTTTGCGGGTCCCGATGCCACTGGGATGCGGGGCGCGCGCCTGGGCATTCAGGTAATCGGCAGCGCCAGCGGTTTCTCCGGGGCGGAATGGAGTTCCTGCTTCATCGTCTGGATCAACGGTCTGCCGCTCATCGTGGATGGTACTCCCTACCTCGACGAGCAGCTAGAGCGGCTGGGAATCGAAGAGGAGCAGATCCTCGGCTACCTGATCACCCACAACCATGAGGACCACGCTAACGTGGTGGGGCAGCTTATCAGTCGCCGCCGCGTAACAGTGATCACCGCGCCGCCCGTGATGGCGGGCCTGGCGACCCGCCTGAGCGCCATCACAGGCCGACCCGAGTCGGAGGTGAAGCGGATGGTGAACTGGGTGCCCCTGTACCCCGAGCTGGACCGGTTCGGGGTGCCGTTGCACTGGTACGGGGCGGAGATCCATGCCTGGTACAGCGTGCATACCATCCCCACAGTGGGGATTCAGGTAGGGCTGAACGGCCGACGCATTCGGCTGCCGGGCGACACCCTCTGGGGTAGCCAGCTCGACCCGCTGCTGGCCTGCGGCGTGCTCACGCAGGCGCGCTACGAGTTTATCCAGCACAGCTATCAGGACGCAGACCTGGTGGTCGCCGATGCGGGCGGGGGGCCCATCCACCCGGAGCCGCGGGAAATCCAGGAGCGCCTGGCGCAGTGCACGCACCGAATTCTCACCACGCACATCGCGCCTGCCGCGCGGGCGCTGCTGCCCAACGCGGAACCGGGGGCCGCCGAGGTGCTGTGCGAGTGCCGGCCGGTGGACCCCGACGACCTGCTGGCGATGGGGTGCTCGCCCCTGCTGCGGGACGTGCCGGAGCGGTGGCTGCCGGCGCTCTATCAAGCGGGTGAGGTGATCACTCCGGAACTGGGGCAGCTAGTGGGCGAGCGGGGGGCCAAGGTGGTGCTCCGTGGCCGGCTGATACTGCGGAACGGCACTCAGGAGCAGTATTCGCTCTGTCGTGGGGATCTGTTCTACGCGCCCCTGGCCCGCACGGTGCGCTGGCCGGCGCTCCATGCCACCGCCGAGTGGAACCGCGTGCTGGTGGTGCCGGAAGAGACATTTGCACAGATGCTGGCGGAGATCCCCTCCTTGGCCGGACAGCTGGAGCGGCTATTCCGCGCGCGCACCCTCTGGCAGCAGGTCATCGGGGTGGATCTGCCGCTGGAGACGCTGGTGGCGCTCACCCGCCTGGGAAGGTACCGCCGCTTCGGCGCGGGTGTGACCGTGCTGCGCCAGGGGGAGCCCGCGAAGTCGTTCTACGTCGTAACGGAGGGCGAGGTCGAGGTGCTGCGCGAGGACGGGGGCGGAGAGCGGCACATCGGGATCTTTGGGCCCGGGTACGCCTTCGGAGAGATCGCCCTACTGGGCGCGGGGCGGCGGACGGCCACCGTGCGCGCGCTGACGGAGACAGAGGTACTGGAGCTGCCCGCGCGGGCGTTCCGCAGGTACCTGATGGAGATCCCTCTGGCCCGCTACCAGATCGGCCGCACCGGGGAGGCGCGACGGGTGGCACTGGACCGCGGGCGGCGGAAAGGGTAAACGGCTACGGGGGCGCCCCGGTGCGTTAAAATCGTCCCGTGAGCACTTCTACCCTATCCCCGATGGATCTTCCCGGCCACGTGTTAAGAGAGCAGAATGGCCTGCGGTGGATCGAGCCGGATGGGTCGCTGGGGGGAATCGCGCGGGTCCTGTTCACCACGCGCGGGGGCGGCCACAGCCGCCCGCCCTACGACAGCCTGAACCTGGCTCTGCACGTGGATGACGTCTCGGAGCGCGTGCGTATGAACCGCCGCGCGGTGCAGGCGGTATTTGGTCCCCGCGTGCGCCCGCCGGTGGTGATGGATCAGGTGCACGGCGCGCGGGTGGCGGTGGTGGGGGAGATCCACGCGGGTACCCGCTGGGAGGCGCCGGAGTCTGCCCTGGCGGGGACGGACGCCCTGGTAACCGCCACCCTCCGGCTGCCGCTCACTGTACTGGTGGCCGACTGCGTGCCGGTGGCGATTGCGGACCCCAAAAGCTTTCGGGGTGTCCTGGCGGTGGCGCACGCGGGGTGGCGCGGCCTGGCGGAGGGCATCCTGGGCGCCACAGTGGCGCGACTGCAGGAGACTTACGGCACGGACGCGGCGGACTGCTGCGCCTGGCTCGGCCCCGCGATCGGCCCGTGCTGCTATACGGTCGGCGCCGAGGTGGCCGCCCACTTCCCGGATGATGCGCGGGACGGGCCCGGGGGCGAGTGGCGGCTGGACATCGGGGGCGCGGCTGCCCGCCAGCTGGCCGCCGCCGGCCTGCAGCCGGAGCGGATCACGCATCTGTCCCTGTGCACCGCCTGCCGGGGGGATCTGTTCTTCAGCCACCGGCGCGCCACGCAGGCGGGCGATCCCGCCACCGGCCGCCAGGCGCTGTTTGCGTGGATCATTCCTCCGCCAGCGCCCGGATAAGGGCAGGGATCAGGGCGGCGACCTCCTGTGTCTCGGCCACGGCGTGCACCGGCAGCCCCCGCTCGCGGGCGGCGGCAGCGGTGACGGGCCCCAGGCAGACGATCTTCGCGCTGCCCAGATCCACGCCTCGCACTGCACGGCAGAACTGCTCCACCGTGGAACCGGAGGTGAAGACGACCGCGTCTACGCCCGCGGCGAGTTCGGCGCGCGCGCGGGCAGCGCCCGCCTCGTCGGGGAGCGTCTCGTAGACGGGCAGGACCTCCACCACGGCGCCCTGCTGTTGCCATCCCTGCACCAGCACCTCCCGCGCCTGCCGAGCTCGAGGGATAAGGATCCGGCGTCCCGTCACCGGCTCGGGAAACGTGTCCAGCAGGCCCTCGGCCTGGGAACGCGGCGCGGTGAAGTCTACCCGCAGGCCCGCTTCATCCAGCGCGCGGGCGGTGGCGGGGCCGATGGCCGCCAGCCGTGCCGCTCCCAGAGCGCGCACATCGTGATCCGTCTGGCGCAGGGCGGCGAGGAGAAAGCGCACTGCGTTCGCGCTCGTGAACACCACCCAGTCCCAGGGCTCATCCAGGCAGGTGAGGTTCGCGTCCACCACCGGCGCGAAACGGATCAAGGGCGTTTCCACTGCCACCCCGCCTGCGTCGCGGATGTGATCCACCAGATCCGCCGCCTGCTCCGGCGCGCGCGTCACCAGGATGCGGCGGCCGAAGAGCGGCCGGCGCTCGTACCACGCCAGTGGCTCGCGCAGCCGGACCACCTCGCCCATAACGATCACTGCCGGGCGGCGGAAGCCGGTAGCCTGCGCCTGCGCCACGATCTCTCCCAGCGTGCTGCACAGGGTCTCCTGGACCGGATAGGTGCCCCAGCGGATCATGGCGACGGGAGTGTTGGGGGACTTGCCGCCCGCCAGCAGCGCGGCGACGATCTCCGGCAGCTTCTCCACCCCCATGAGAACCACCAGGGTGTCCGCCCGCGCGAGCGCGTCCCAGTCCCGAGAGCTTTCGGGACCGCCGTCCGCATCCGACTGCCCGGCAACGATGGCGACGCTGGCCGCCATGCCGCGGTGCGTCACGGGGATGCCCGCGTAGGCGGGCACGGCGATCGCCGAGGAGACCCCGGGGACGACTTCGAAGGGGATGCCGGCGCGGGCGAGGGCCTCCGCCTCCTCGCCGCCGCGGCCGAGGAGGAAGGGATCGCCGCCCTTCAACCGGCAGACGGTCTTCCCCGCGCGGGCGTGCTGGATGAGAAGCGCGTTGACCTGTGACTGGGGCAGGGTGTGGCGGCGAGTCTCCTTGCCTGCGTAGATGCGCTCTGCCTCAGGCCGGGCGTGGGCGAGCAGCTCGGGGTTGGCGAGACGGTCGTAGATCACCACGTCCGCCTCGCGCAGGGCACGGCGGCCCTTGAGGGTGAGGAGTTCGGGATCGCCCGGCCCGGCGCCGACCAGGTAGACTTTCCCGGGGGTGCTCACAACGGCGCACCATCCCCCCGGATCTGGCGCAGCAGCGCATCGCCGCCTTGCCCCAGCAGGTGCTCACCGACGCGGCGGCCGAGCGCCGCGGCCTGGCCGGGGGGGCCGGCCTCCAGGGCGAGAATGGCGCGGCTCCCATCGGGGGTGAGGAGGCGCGCCTGGACACGCAGGTGGTCGTCTTCCAGGGTGGCCAGGGCCGCCAGCGGCACATTGCAGCCCGCATCCAGGGTCTGGAGAACGGCGCGCTCTGCCGTGGCGCAGGCGTACACGATAGGATCGTGGATGGGCTGGAGGAATCGCTGGATCTCCGGATCGTCGGCGCGTGCCTCAATGGCCAGGATTCCTTGGCCGGGCGCGGGCAGGCAGAGCTCGAGGGGCAGGTGCAAGTGGATGCGGCCGGCTTCGCCCAGGCGAATCAGGCCCGCCGCAGCAAGGACCAGGGCGTCGTACTCGCCCGCGTCCAGCTTGCGCAGGCGAGTATCCACGTTGCCACGCACATCCTGCGGGTGGAGGTCGGGCCGCGCCGCCAGCAGCTGGGCGCAGCGACGGAGGCTGCTGCAGCCCACGCGCGCGCCTTCGGCCAGAGGCAGAAGGCCGGCGTGCGGCGCCGGCGGCGCGTGGCGCGGCAGTACCAGGGCGTCCCGCGGATCAGCGCGCGCGGGCGTGGCCAGAATCGCCAGGCCGGGCGGCAGATCGGCGGGCATGTCCTTCAGGCTGTGGACGGCCAGATCGGCACGACGGTCGAGGAGCGCCTCCTCGAGTTCCTTGACGAAGATCCCCTTGCCACCCATCGCCGGAATCGGCTGGTCGAGGATGGCGTCCCCGCGGGTGCGGAGGACCACCGTTTCGACGACCAACCCCGGATGGGCCGCGCGCAGCCGGGCGGCTACCCAATTGGTCTGAATCAGGGCGAGGGCGCTCCCTCGCGTGGCGATGCGGAGAAGCACAAGACACCCCGTGTCCGGCGTCCCGAACGTTTTCGGGACGAAGCGGAGTCGCGTTGATCGCCGGCGCATCGAACAGCTTATAACAGCCAACTCACGGTGCCAACCCTTTGGACGCGGGAGCGGAGAGTCTGGGAGTGGAGGACGGGATGCTTTCACCCTCTCATGTTGGCGCCGATGTTCTGTTTCTGCGACGCAGAACCGGAGGTCGGTCTTAGTCAGGGCAAACAGGCGAGAGGCGTGCGTCGTGACCCCTCCCCCAGCCTTTCCCTGCGGGAGAGGGGAGTCGCGGTCTGTCGGATGTCGCGTCCGGCCCGGCGCTGCCCCTCCCTTGCGGGAGGTCCAGAGGCACTCGGGACGAAGCGCGGGTGCGGGGTTAGGTTCAAGGCGTGTCCCTGATGGCTGAACTGCCTGGAACTTGAGCCACCCGCTTCAGAACCGGTGCTGTCCCGGAGAGAGAAGATTAACCCCGAAGTAGGCGACGAGCACCAGCGCGAAGCCGGCGATCAGGACGTAACAGGACCTTCGGCCTCGCCAGCCCCGCAGACCGTTCTGCGCCACGTAAGCGGCGTAGACCAGCCAGGCGATGGTGGTGGTGAGCGCCTTCGGTTCTAGGTACCATTGCGGCCAGCCTTCCCGGGTAGCCCAGAGGATGCCGCTGCCGAGCCCCAGGGTGAGGAGCGAGAAGCCGACCACGGCCAGCCGGTGCGCCGCCAGCCCCAGGGAGGTGAGCGGCGGCAGCCGCGAGAACTTGATCGCCTGCTTCCGTTTGAGCAGTCCCTGCTCCGCCAGGTAGAGAATCGCCGCTCCGAAGGCGAGGGCAAGAGAACAAAAGCCCAGGATGGCGGCCAGCACGTGCGGCGAGAAGAGCGGGTCCCGCATCAGCTCCGTCGATAAACCGTTCTGCCGCGGCGCCAGGCTGGCGTAGAACAGGGCAATAAATGTGATCGGCAGCAGGACAGCCCCTGTTGCTTCCCATCGGGACCGGCGGTAGAGGAAGAGCTGGAACAGCGCCAGGAGCCAGGCGATGAACGAAACGGTGGGGCCGGCGGCCATGAACGGGCAGACGTGCTCGGAGAGGGCCGTACGGCCGATTTCGAGCGTGTGCGCCCCGGCGGCGAAGCCGAGCGCCCATGGCGCCCAATGGCGCGCCCGCTCGCTACCGGTGAAGACGTGCAGGTGGGCGCACACGCTCGCCACCGGATAGCCCACCAGCGCCGCCAGGAGGAAGGGGCTCACAGCGCCTCCTCCGACGCCGGGGGGCTGGCGTCCGGCCCGTACCCTGCCGCACGTGCCGCTTCCTTGCGGGGGTGAGGCTGGTTGAGTCCCTGGTCCATCATCCCTTCATCCCCTGTCCCTTCGTCTTTCGTCCCACCGTTCTTCGTTCTTGAGATTGCCGCTCCCTCTTGGTTGGGGTGCTGATCCTCCTCCGGGGTCGATGTCACGGCGTCTAACCCGAACACGCGCCGCACCGCTTCTACCTCCTCGCGGCCGTCTCCGCTGGCCGCTGCGGCGCGCAGCCGGGTGATGGGCTCGTGCATCAGCTTGCGGGCCACGGCGCGCGCCAGCAGGTGCACGATCTCGCGTTCCCGCTCCGCCAGGTGTGACAGCTTGCCTCCCAGCCGCTCGACCTCCTCTGCCACTATCCGTTCCGCGCGCTGCTGAAGCACGCCGATGGTGGGCGCTACCTCCCGTCCCCGCAGCCACGCCTCGAACCGATCCACCTCCTCTTCGACAATCCGTTCCACCTTCTCGACTTCGCGCTGCCGGTCGGCCAGAGTGCGGGCGACGACCTGCTGGAGGTCG
>JACQGL010000096.1 GCA_016199525.1 Armatimonadota bacterium | reverse complement strand
TAACGCACTCCAGCCGCGCCCTCGACCTGAGCCTGGAACTCCGGCTGGTCGGGCCCTGAAAACATCAACCCCGTTTTCCCATGGGTCGGGCCTTCAGCGGCGCGCGTAGTACTCAATCGCCGCGCTCTCATTTACGTCCACCGGCACGTCTTCCCGGCGCGGCGGCCCGACCACGCGAGGCGAACGGGTCCTCGAGGTCTTTCTCCAGGAAGGATGGCAGCCGATAGCGCCCGCGGCAGGGAGTGCACCCGGTGGCGGCTGCGCCGACGTGGGGAGAGTTACCCGGCGTGCACCGCTGTTTCCACGGGCCAGTGGGTGACGCTGCACTCGGGGCAGGCCATCTCGCTGCGTTGGGCCGCGGCCACGATATCATGAGCGCGGGGAAGGGTGGGCGGGCGCCACACCTCCTCTGGCGCGCCGTAGCGGTCCAGAACGATCACGGCGCCGTCTGGCACATCGTATTCCCGCGTTACGTCGCCGCGTTCATCGACCGCCACGGGAAGCGGCAGCTCCAGTTCCTCCGCCAGGGCGACCGCGTCCGGGACGGGAATGTTGACGATGACCAAAGCGTCGGCGTTGGCATCCTGCAGCGCCGCGTAGCTCACAGAGAGGTCACGGAGCAGGTTCCGCCAGTCGTGGTCCAGGACGGCGGGCAGGAAAAGGAGCGCCAGGTTGCGATGCTGGCGGCGATAGTCGCTTCGACAGGCCACGCGGCCATCCAGCGTGGGCAGGCAAAAATCGGGGGCCACCTGCTCTGACTGCAACATGATCCACCTCCGCTTCGCACGCGAACGGTTGCCGCTCATCGGTCGTGCTTCGCCTTTCGTCCTTCGAATCGGCGCATACCCGCAGCGCGCGTTCGCTACACGCGTGGGGTCGAGGAGCGTAGCGCAGGCTTCCCGCCTGCACGAGCGTGGAGCGCGGAGCATAATGCCTGCTTCCCGCCTGCGCGGGCGGGCTGCAGAGCAGGCAGAGGGTGAGGTCCGACCTGCCGGGGTGGGAGCGTGAAGGTACGGATCACCGAAGGCGACCTTCTGGATCAGCCGACGGACGCGATTGTCAACACCTGGAATCGGAACATCATCCCCTGGTGGCTGCTTCTCCCCCAGGGCGTCTCCGGCGCGATCAAGAAGCGGGCGGGCTACCGGCCGTTCCGTGAACTGGGGCGCCTGGGACCTATTCCCCTGGGTGGCGCAGTGCACACCTCCGCGGGGCGCCTGCCCTATAAGGCTATCATCCACGTGGCGGGGATCAACCTGTTCTGGCGCGCTTCCAGGAAGTCGATCCAGGATTCCGTGCGTAACGCAGTGGCGCTGGCCGAGGAACTCGGCCTGCGGTCCCTGGCCTTCCCGATCATCGGCGCGGGCTCCGGCGGTTTCGATTCCCAGGAGGCGGAGCGCATTATGCTGGATACCTTTGCGCGCCTCACCAGCGGGATCGAGGTGGTCCTGGTTCGCTTCTGGAGGGGGAGGTGAGCGGGCGTCCCCGCGGAGGGGGTGGCCCCTCCGCAGATCGTTCTGTTCATGCCGCTCACGGGTTGGATTTAGGCCATGCTAAAAGGCAATTTTAGGGAGGGTTGACGACCGGTAGCGCCGGTGCTATAACTCGCCTCGGGAGGCGCCCACGCGAGGCTCACGGAACACTTATGTCTGCGGCAGCCCAAGCGTTCATCATCACCCTGCGAGAGGGAATGGAAGCCGCCCTGGTGGTGGCGATTGTGCTGGCTTACCTGGGGCGGACGGGCCAGGAGCACCTGCGTGGGTCCGTCTACGCCGGCCTGGGTCTTGCTGTTGCAGCCAGCATAGCGGGCGCGGTGGTTCTCCAGCGGATCTCCCTCAACCAGGAGGCGTTCGAAGGATTCATCCTGATGGCGGCGGCGGTGATGGTCGCTTCCCTCCTCGTGTGGATGCACCGCCACGCGCGGTCCCTCCCCGAAAGGATCGAACGTCGCCTGGAGGCAGTCAGCGCCGCGGCGCCGCGGCCCTCAGGGTCCTTCGGGGTGTGGTTGGGCGTCTTCCTATTCACCTTCCTGACTGTTTTCCGCGAGGGCGTGGAGATCGTCCTGCTCCTGCGCGTATCCGGCCTGAGCACCGAGGAGCTGCTCAACTTCACGGGTGGCTGCGTGGGGTTGGGGTTGTCTCTCCTGTTTGGGGTGCTGTTTGTACGGGGCACCCTACGGGTTGATCTGCCGCGGTTCTTCCGCGTCACGACCATCGTGCTGGCGTTCTTCGTTGCCCAGCTGCTAATCAATGGCATCCACGAGCTGACGGAGGCGGAAATCCTGCCCACCACACGCCAGATCATGGCGCTGGTGGGTCCCGTGGTGCGGAACAGCGGGTTGTTTGTGGCGGGGTTGCTGCTGCTGCCGCTCTGGCTGCTGCTGGTGCGGGGCGGTGTCCCTCCCGCAAAGGAAGGGGAGAGAGAGAATCCGGCGGAGGCGCGGAAGCGGCGCGCCGCCGCCTTGCGAGCGCAGCGGGCGCGCATGTGCGCCGCCGCGCTGGCGGTGGCGGTGGTGGCGGCGCTCGGTCTGGAGGCGTTTGTCTTCCGCCGGCCGCGGAGCCTTTCCCCGGCGGTTCCCGTCACGATTGACCACGGGTGGGTGCGCATCCCGCTGGGCGAGCTGGAGCAGGGGAAACTGTATCGCTACTCGGCCACGGTGGCGAACAAGCCGCTCCGGTTCCTGGTGCTGAAAACAAACGGCCGCGTGGCGTGCGCAATGGATGCCTGTCGACTGTGCGGAGACCGCGGCTATGCGCAGCAAGGGGAGCAGATCATCTGCGTGAACTGCGACGCGGAGATTAACCCTGCCACATTTGGGCAGGAGGGTGGCTGCAACCCGATTCCGCTCGCCTTCCAGGTAAAAGACGGGGCCGTAGCCGTGGCTTCCACAGAGCTGGCCAGGCATGAACACTACTTTGCCGCCTCCGCAAGCAGCGAACAGGCGGAGACGCGCCACACCTGCCTGCTGTGCGGAATGGAGGTGGCGGAGTCGCGCGCCGTTAAGGTGGCGCGGCAGGGGCGAACCTACTACTTCTGCCCGATGGGCTGCGCGCAGGCGTTTGAAATGGCGCCAGAAAAGTATCTGCGCGCCGCCAGGCAGGCCAACCCGGGCTTCAAGCCGCAATGAGTCGCCGCGTCTCCTCGGCCACCGGCTCCGCTTCGGCGCGTCGGGGTTCCAGATAGAACTGCTGGTAGAGCGCCTTGATGATCACCGTGGCGGGAACGGCCAGGATGGCGCCCAGCACCCCGTAGAGAGTGCCGAGGGCGATGATCAT
>JACQGL010000092.1 GCA_016199525.1 Armatimonadota bacterium | reverse complement strand
CCACGGCACGCACGTCGCGGGTACGATTGGGGCGCGCGGCAACAACAGCGTGGGTGTGACGGGGATCTGCCACACGGTCAAGATTATGCCGCTGAAATTCCTGGATGCCGAGGGCAGTGGCTCCTCCGCCGATGCGATCCTGGCCATTGACTTCGCCAGGACCCACGGCGCGCGCATTATGAACAACAGCTGGGGGAGCGGCGGATTCAGCCAGCTGCTGCTGGAAGCGATCCAGAGGGCCCGGGACGCCGGCATTCTGATCGTCGCCGCTGCGGGAAACGAGGGCCTGAACAACGACGACGCGCCCTTCTTCCCTGCCAGCAACAACATCTTCACCGACAACGTGGTGTCCGTCGCGGCGACAGACCGCAACGACCTTCTGGCGAGCTTTTCCAATTTTGGGCAGAACTCGGTGGATATCGCGGCGCCGGGCGTTGCCATACTCAGCACCACGCCAGGCGATACCTATCGCACCTTTAGCGGCACATCGATGGCTACGCCGCACGTAAGTGGCGCCGCCGCCCTACTCCTGGCGCGGTATCCTTTTCTCACTCCGGCGCAGCTCAAGGCGCGCCTGCTGTTCAACGTCGATCGGCCGTCCACCCTCGCGGGCAAGGTGGCCACGGGGCGACTAAACGTCAACCAGGCGCTGGTAACGGACGACATCTCGCCCGGCAAGCCCTCCGCCCTGACCACCTCCGGCCGTGCGTCCAGCGCCCTGCTGCTCACCTGGAATGCCTCGGGGGACGACGGCCTCGCGGGCGTCGCCAGCCAGTACGATCTGCGATACCAGACCGCACCGATTTCCGAGGCGAACTTCGGCGCGGCGAACCGGGCGGCCAATCTCCCCAAACCAGGCCCCTCCGGTTCCCGCCAGAGCTATCTGCTCACCGGACTGGCGCCTAATACCACCTACTACGTCGCCCTCCGCGCGGTGGATAACGTGGGGAACGTCTCCTCTCTGGCTACCACGGGGCCCTTCAGCACCCTGGCTACAACTTGCCTGCTCGACGACGTGGAAGGCGTGCCGCAGTTCTCCGGCACGTCTCCCTGGGCGGTAACTACCGAACAAAGCGCCAGTCCCACCCATTCCTACACCGATAGCCCGGGAACCTTCTATGCTGCCAACCGGGACATCTCTCTCACGCAGAACACCGCCGTGACTCTGTCGGCAGGCGAGCCCCTCCTGGCCTTTCGAGCCAGAACGAACCTGGAAGATCATTTCGATTTCCTCCACGTGGAAGTGACCGCAGACGGCGGGGCGACCTGGCAGCGCGTCTTGTCGCTCACCGGCACTACCGACTGGACCTACTACAGCGTGCCCCTGACGGCGTACAGCGGGCGGAGCGTCCGGGTGCGGTTCCGCCTGATCACTGATGAGGCGATCGCCGGCGACGGTGTGTGGCTGGATGACATCCGCATCTGCGCCAGCGTGGGCGCGCGGGTGTCCGCGTTCGACGACGACGTGGAAGGCACACCCACATTCGTCGGGCCGCCTCCCTGGGCGGTGACGGCGACAGACAGCTTCAGTCCTACCCAATCCTATACGGACAGCCCGGGGACACAATACGTGGATAACCTGGATAGCTCGCTGACGCAGGTGTCGGAGGTCAGTCTGGCGGGATTCGTGCCGATATTGACCTTTATGGCCAAGACAAGCCTGGAGTTCGGCTTCGACCTGCTCCACGTCGAGGTGTCCATCGACGGCGGCGCGACCTGGCAGCAACAGAAGCTGGTGCTCACCGGCACGACCAACTGGTCCCAGTACAGCGTCCCGCTGGCGCGCTACTTCGGCCAGAGCGTCAAAGTACGCTTCCGGCTGGTCACGGACAGCAGCGTTACCGACGATGGCGTGCTGCTGGATGACATCCGCATCGGAGGCGAGCAGATCCTCCCTGTGGGGGTGAACCTACCTGCGCCGCCGGACAACCTCACCGCCACGGGGGTCTCCAGCTCGCAGATCGATCTCGCCTGGGCGGACAATAGCAACAATGAGAGCGGCTTCATCATCGAGCGGTCTGCCGACGGGGTCAGCTTCGCGCCGGTGCACACGGTGGGCGCCAATGTGAGGACCTACTCCGACGCCGGGTTAACCGCGAATACCTTCTACTTCCACCGGGTGCGGGCCACCAGCGCTGCGGGTGACTCCGCCTACTCCAACGTCGCCAGCGCCGCCACGCTGCCTGCGCCCGGCGGCAAGCTCAAGGTCTCGCGACGCGTGAATTTCGGTCGGGTGGGCGTGAGTTCTTCCACCACGCGCTCCCTGCTCATCCGCAACGCGAGCAGGACCGAAAGTCTGGATATTCGCGTAGGCCGGCCAGAGAATCCGTACATCATTGAGAGCGGGGGCGGCGCGGTAACGATTCCGCCGCACGGTCGGCACCTGGTCACCCTGCGCTTCCAGCCGACGGTCGGCACTAGGTTCACGGGCAGCGTATCAATCGTGAGTGGTGACCCCGCCCGGCCCACGGCCAGCGTCACGCTCATTGGGCGCGGCAAGTAATCGCACCGCGGCCGCAAGGGAGCAGCCCTGGCGGGTGTACGGCTCGGGGCACGCCCTCACGGTACCGTTCCGGGATACAGGCGGGAACGCTTGAGGCCCAACGCCTACACCGGGGTCGCCTTCCCGGTAACCACCTTCTCCACCGCGCGGCGGATGAGGACCTTGGTCAGCGGCACCTTGTAGGCGTTCTGCGAGAGAGGGGCCGCCTGCTCCAGGGCTGCCTCCGCCGCCTGGCTGGCCCGCTGTGGGGAGTACTTCTGGCCCTGGAGCACCTTCTCCGCCTCCAGGGAGCGCCACGGCGCGGGCGCTACTCCACCCAGCACCACGCGGATCTCCTGGATCGTCCCGTCGTCGGTCACCTGCGCGCTCACCGCCACCGCCGACAGCGCCCAGTCAAACGATTCCCGCTCGCGGAACTTCAGGTAGGTGCTCCGCGTGCCCCGCCGGGGCGCCGGCAGGATTACCTCCGTGAGGATCTCGTTCGGCTGCAGGATGTTTTCCGCGTTCACCCGCACCTTGGGCAGCACAAAGAACTCCTCCGCGAGGACCTCCCTGGTCTTCCCCTGGGCATCGAAGTAGCGGATCTTCGCCCCCAGGGCCACCAGCGCCGTAGCGCAATCCGATGGGTGCACAATCCAGGACGGGCCGGCGCCCAGGATGGCGTTGTACTTGTTGTTCGCCTGCTCGTCGGCGGCAAAGCACTTGCTGCCGCCCTTCTTAATGCACCGGATCTGCTCGTCGCGGTAGTACCAGCAGCGCGGCCGCTGGCACAGGTTCCCGCCCAGCGTGCCCACGTTGCGGATCTGCGGCGAACCCACCGCGCGTGCCGCCTCCGCGAGCGCCGCGTGCTGGTCCCACAGGCGCTTATCCGCCTCGATGCGGCTGAGGGTGATCAGCGCTCCCAGACGGGCGCCGCGCGGCCCCACCTGGTAGACATCCAGCCCCTTGATGCCCTTGATGTTGACGATACGCTCCGGCTCGATGAGGTGCTCTTTCAGCTCGGTGAGCAGATCCATCCCGCCGGCGAGGATCTTCGCCTTTCCAGGGTCGCTCCCCAGCGCCTGGGACGCCGCCTTGAGATCCCGCGCGTTGATATACTCGAACGCCTTCATGCCGCTGCCCCCCTCTTCCTGGCCAGGGCGGCCAGCACACGGTCCGGGGTAATCGGCGCCTCGTAGATGCGCGCGCCGATGGCATTGAACACCGCGTTCCCGATGGCAGCCGCCACCGGGATCACGGGCGGTTCGCCGATGCCGCTCACCTTCCCCGTGGGGTTCTCGAAGATCTCCACGATCACTTCGGGAACTTCAAGCGCCAGGGTGAGCTTGTAATCCTCCAGGTTTGGGTTCAGCAGGCGGCCGGTTTGCTCGCACACCACCCGCTCTTCCAGGAGCGCGTGCGCGATCCCCTGCACCACGCCGCCGTAGATCTGGCTCTCCGCCTGCATCAGGTTCAGCACGAAGCCGCAGTCCTGGATGCTGACGATCTTGACGGGGCGCACCCTGCCGGTTTCGGTATCCACCTCCACCTCGGCAAAGCAGCACCCGGCGACGCCGCCCTGGCACAGGTCTGCATTCCAGGTGCCCTGCGCATCCAGGCCGGCGGCGGGGAGCATCTGGCACGCCTGCTTCCAGGAAAGGGAGCGCTGCGGATCCGCGACCAGCTGGATCTTTCCGGGCACGAACACCAGGGCCGCAGGCGCCTCTTCGGACTTCAGGTTGAAGTAGCGGGCCACCGCCACGGCCATCTTGTCCCGCGCGTCCAGGGCCGCCATCTTCACGCTGGGGGCCACGCTGGCAGCGGTGTTAGAGCCCCCGCTGGCGCCGGCGGGGGGATAGCTGCTGTCACCAATGCGTGCCTCCACGTCTTTCAGCTCCAGCCCCAACTCCTCGGCCACGATCCCCGCCACGAAGTTGCGGGTCCCGGTGCCCAGGCACTGGCTGCCGACGGAGGCGATGACCGATCCATCCCGATCAATCTTCACCTGGACCCTAGTTCCGGCACCGCCGCCGCCGGTCCAGGTAGCGCTGGCCATCCCGATCCCGAAAGCTTTCGGGACGCCGGACTCGCCCTCGCGGCTACCCCCCTCGCCCGGCACGGGGTTACGCCGGCTCCAGCCGATCAGCTCCGCCCCGCGGCTCCATTCCGCCGTGCGCACCGGATGCTGGTGGTTGCGAAGGCGAAACTGCAGCGGGTCTATGTTCAGTGCCGCCGCCAGGTCGTCCATCGCGCATTCCCACACCCAGGAGGCCTGCGGATGTCCCGGAGCGCGCAGAGCAGAGGTGCCGCTCGTGTGGGTCAGAACCGCCTCCGTGGTGACCCGGAGACTAGCGGGCTCAATGATGTAGTAGCCGCGCTCCATCGGGGTACCGTGGATGGAAATGCCCCCGCTAGATGAGTTGCGGACAATGGCTCCGGTGATGCGCCCCGTCTCGTCTCCCGCCAGGCGGATATGGGACGTAAGGCCCGGGCCGCGGAAGTGCATCACCTGCTCGTCGTAACGGGGCAGCATCAGCTTCACGGGGCGATTGGCCTTCCGCGCCAGCCGGGCGCACGCGGCGCCCTCCACGCCCGGTCCGAACTTGCTGCCGAACCCGCCGCCCATGTACTCGCAGATCACCCGCACGTTTTTGCGGCCGCCGGCCAGATCCGCAAAGGCGTCCGCCGTGCCGTGTACCATCTGAGTGGAAGCCCAAACGGTGAGCCGTCCCCCATCCCATTTGCAGACGTGCCCGTGCGTTTCCAGACAGGAGTGCACGCGGGTCTGGGCGCGATAGGTTCCCTCGCTGGTTGCCTTCGCCGCTTGAAATGCCGCATCCACATCCCCGTGCCCACCGGAGCCGCCCGCCGCTACGTTGCCCGCTATGTCCGGCCGCACCTGGGGCGCGCCCGGCTGCCTGGCTTTCTCGTCGTTCACCACGAACGGCTGCGTCTGGAAGCGGACCCTGATGGCGCGCACGGCGTCCTCAGCCAGCTCGGGGGTCGGGGCCGCTACCGCGGCAATTTCGTGACCTACACATCGGATCACCGTCCGGCCCGCGATCAGGTTGAGCGCCACGACCCCGGGGATCTTCTCCGCGCCGCTGAGATCCACATCCTCGGGTGAGTTGATGATCGCCGAGGCGTAGGGCGAGCGGTAGATGCGCCCGTAGAGCATGCCCGGCAGGTTGATGTCCGACGTGTACTTCGCCTGCCCGGTTATCTTGGCCAGACCATCCACGCGCGGGTTGCGGTGGCCCAGGATGCGCAGCTTCTTTGGATCGCCCCACGACACGACAGGTCCATCGGGGACTTCGATCTCCACCTCGCGCTCGAAGCCGTTCTCAACGATGGTCTGCCTGACTTTCCTCGCCACGGCTTACGCTCCTTTCTCCGTCCTGGCCGCCGCCAGGGCGGCCTCGAAGATACGGTTGTAAGCGCCACAGCGGCAGAAGTTACCCGAAATGCCTCGCTTCACATCTTCCAGCGTGGGGTCGGACTTCTCGTTCAGCAGCCCCTGGATGGCCATCACCACGCCCGGCGTACAGTAGCCGCACATCAAGCCATCGTGATCCACCAGCGCCTGCTGGACCGCGGTGAGCCGTTCGCCTTCCGCCAGCCCTTCTACAGTGGTAATCCGCCGGCCAACGCAGTCAATGGCGAGCAGGAGACAACTGTATACGGGCTTGCCGTCCAGCAGCACGGTGCAGGCGCCGCAGGTGCCGCGGTCACAGCTGACTTTAGCGCCGGTGAGGGCACGCTCCGGCGGCATCCGGTCTCGCAGCGCACTCACCAGGGTCGTGCGAGGTTCGATCTCCAACGTTTCGTTCTTGCCGTTGATCGTGAGGGTCACGCGAACGGTCCCGGGGCCAGCATGGGTGCCGTCAAACAAGTCCCCGTCCCCCTGCGGCTTCGGCAGGGCAGCGGCGCCACTCCCTATCACCGCCGCTCCTGCGACCCCCGAGCCCACGCCCTTGATGAACGAGCGTCGGGAGAAGCGCGTTCGCTCACGGCCCTGCCCTTCGTTTTTCATGGCCGCGATCCCCCTTTCTGGTGGTTCGGTTTACCTGCATCCGCCCCCGGGGGCGCTGATCTTGAACACTCTCGAGGTGTGTACAGCGCGTAGGGAACGTGTATTGATTGTCCAATGGTCCAACAGGTTGGCCGGCGCCGACGTGTGTCTGGCGCTGTCCCGGTCTTGTTCTTGAGCTACGGTGAGATTCCTGCGTCGCTTCCGGATGCTACCGTCATCCGGTGCGCACCCGCAACCATAGCCCGACCGCTAGAGAGCGCCCCGATCCCGATCCTATCGGGACGCGCGCTATGCACTCATGATAGAGAAGGGCATGCGGGCCGCGCACACCAAACTGATCTCGTGGCCTCCCCGTCGACGGAATCTCCCACCCCCACCCCACTGGCCCCCTCGCCCACCAGGGAGCGCCTTGCCCCGGCGGTCCGCAGGGCCCGATTGGCCACCCTGCTGGCGCAGGACCTGGACTTTAAAGGGGCCGTGGGTACCCACCCCTCGCACAGCCTGCATGCCTTCGCGGCCAGGTTCCCACCGCAGCTGCCCGCTTGCGTCATTGAGGCCCTATCCTCTCCAGGCGAGATGGTGGCAGACCCGATGATGGGCTCGGGCACCACCCTCCTGGAGGCGTACCTCCACGGACGACCTTCCCGCGGGAGCGATCTGGACGCCCTCGCTGTCCGGCTGGCGCGTGTGAAGACCACTCCTCTGGATCCCGCCCTACTCGCCGACGGCAGTACGAGGGCGCTGGCGGAAGCTCGCCGCCTGCTCGTAACCGCAGACCTCGACCGCGAACGGGAGCGCCGCTTCCCGCCGGCGGCGCGGCAGTTCCTGGATTACTGGTTCTTGCCCGAAACTCAGCGGGAGCTGATGGCGCTGGCGCTCGCCATCGAGCGCGTGAATGCCGCTCCCCTGCGCGAGTTCCTGCAGGTGGCGTTCTCGGGCGTAATCGTCACCAAGTCGGGCGGGGTTTCCCTGGCCCGGGACCTGGCTCACAGCCGCCCGCACCGCGTGGCGAAGCGGCCGCGCTCCGCTCTGGAGCAGTTTGCCGTGCGCACGGAGAAGAACATTCAGGCCCTCGCCGCGCTGCCCCCCGATGGATCGCCCGTGGAAGTGGCGCGCGCGGATGCCCGTGCGCTTCCCTGGCCCAATGAAAGCGTGGACCTGATAGTGACCTCCCCTCCCTACGCCAATGCGATTGATTACGTGCGCGCCCACAAGTTCTCCCTTGTCTGGCTGGGAGAGCCGCTCGATCATCTCGCTCGCCAGCGCGGGTGCTACATCGGTGCTGAGCGCCTGCGCGACGTGGACGGCGACCTCCCGCCGTTGCCGCACGCTATGGTGGAGCAGCTAGCAGCGCCTGATCCGCGCCGCGCCCGCGTGCTGCGGCAGTACTTCCTGGATATGGGGCGCTCCCTGGCGGAGATGTTCCGCGTGCTGCGGCCGGGACGCGCGGCGGTGATGGTGGTGGGCTCTTCCACGATGCGCGGTGTGGACGTCCAGACTCCCTTCTGTCTGGCGGAGCTGGCTGCCGCCGCCGGGTTCGAGCGGGTGGGGATCGCGGAGCGGCGCCTGGATCGCGACCGCCGGATGCTGCCCGCCCGCCACCCCCAGGCCGTCGGGAGTGGCGCGGGTATCGAACGCCGGATGCACCGCGAGCACGTCCTGGGCCTCTTTAGGAGAGCGTGAAGCGCTAGTGCCTGGAAGCTCAATGTGAACGTCTGGCGAGAGTGATGTATGCGGGACAAAGAGGCAACATGCACGTGGCCCCCCGAGTACCGACCAGCGTTTGTGACGCTTGAAAGGATTTGAGGTGGAATCTGGGGGTGAAATTGGGTAATAATCAATCATAGATACTCGACGCCAGCTCGGATTGATCGTCTTCGGTAAACGGAGGGCCCACAGCCGGGGCGATTGCCCCGGCGGGGCCTTTTGTTGTCTTCCCGCAAGCACGGGCTTCCGGAAGCGGAGGCTACCGGGCACGGCGTCGCGTCGGACGGCGACTACTTGCCTTTGAGTGGCGCAGAGAAGGCGTCGCTGGCCGAACTGTGGGGTGCACGGAGGGATCGCTGATGAAGTCACCATGTGGGGAAGCTGTGCCGCCGGGGGTGTACCGCCGTTGTCTCCCTGCCGCCGGCCTATCCATCGAGGCGAACACCAACCACGTGCCGGCAGACGGCTGCTACTACCTCCTCCAGGAGGACCACATCCTCTACTCCTCCTCGGAGCTACGGGCCGTGGAGGAGCGCTACGACCGCCTGTGCGCGCAGTTCTGGCAGGAACAACTACGCCACGACTCGCCGGAAGAACGATCCCAGGCCGCCCTGGCGATCCTTCAGCGCGACCCCACCGATCCCGAGGCGCGGCACGTCATTCGGCACGATGGCAGCGATGCCGATCGGCGCCGGATGCAGGAGATGGATCGCCGGGCCGCTTTCCGCAATCGCACCACCAGTCAGCGCAGCGCCCGTGCGGCGCGCTCTAAGCAAGAACCCACGTAGCAGGCACTGCTCCGCGTCGGGCGCGCCCCCCGGATCCGCCCTACCTGCGGTGGGCGTGATATGCTTAACTGGCGCCCGGTAACGCTTGCCGCTGTAATGATCGATCTCCACGCGCACACTACTGCCTCCGACGGCTCCCTCCGTCCCGCCCAACTGGTTCGCCTGGCGGCTCGCATCGGCCTGGCCGCCGTGGGCGTTACCGACCACGACACCGTGGCAGGCTGCGCCGAAGCGGTGGCTGCCGCCGCCGGCGCTGTCATCGAGGTGGTCCCTGGTATCGAGATCAGCGTTGACTATCCCCACGGCGAGTTTCACCTCCTGGGCTACTTCGTGGACTATCAGCACGCGCCGTTCCGGGAACGGCTGGAGTACCTCCAGGATAACCGCGTCAACCGCAACCAGCGGATGGTGGAGAAGATGCAGGCCTACGGCCTGCCAATCACTATGGAGGATGTGGTGGCGGAGGCCGGTGGAGGTCAGGTCGGCCGCCCGCACATGGCGAAGGCACTGGTGAAGCAGGGGGTGGTGG
>JACQGL010000091.1 GCA_016199525.1 Armatimonadota bacterium | reverse complement strand
CTCCGGTGCCGCAGCCCACATCGAGCACGCGCAGTCGGGACACCGCCGGCGCTGATCGGCGGAGGAAGCGGACGGCGGCGGCCCGCCGCGCGACGAACCACCAGTACCAGTCCTCGAGCGCCCGCATGCGGGCGTACTCGTCGGGGTTCATTGCCCGCCGTAGCCACCCGCGGGCGCGGCTACATCCGCGGCGCGCGCCTCTTCTGGCTCAGGGAGAGGCCGCTTGGGATCTTCAAGCAGCCAGCGCACACGGATGCGCAGCAAGTCCGCCACGGTTCGGAAAGCATCCCGGAGCACCCGCACCCGCGACTGCGGTGAGTTGATCCAGGTGACGGGGACCTCTTTCACCCGCAGGCCCAGCTTCTCCGCCACCACGAGCGCCTCCACGTCGAAGGTCCACCGGTCGATCATCAGGTTGGGAAAAATGGCCCGCGCCGCGCGCCGTGTGAACAGCTTGAAGCCGCACTGCGTGTCGCGATAGCCCCGTACACCCAGGCAGCGCACCACGCCGTTGAACGTGCGCCCCAGGCGCTCGCGCCACCACGGCTGCGGTACGGCCAGGTGAGATTCCGCCAGGGCGCGCGAGCCGATGGCAACATCCCAGCCGGCATCCAGCGCTGCTGCCAGCCGCTCCAGCTCCTCAATGGGGGTCGAGAGGTCCGCGTCGGAAAAGAGCACCCGCTGGCCCATCGCCCGCGCCGCCGCGTAGCGGATAGCGTATCCCTTGCCGCGGTTGGGTGTATAGGAGAGCACACGAACGCGCGCACCGCCCACCTGCGCGGCAACCTCGCGCGTGCCATCTGTGCTGCCATCATCGACAACCAGCACCTCGAACGATTCGCCGCGCGCCTCGAGGTAGGCCAGCAGCTGTGGCAGGCTGGCAGGCAGCCGCTCCGCCTCGTTATAACAGGGCACAATAACCGTCAACGCCGGTGCTTCGTAGTTTTCCAGTGCCATCTTTACTGCTCAAGCGCCATGGGTGCCGCCGGGCGATCAGTACGCGCTTTCCACGGTGAGTCCCTCGGAGGGGATCACACGGAGGAGGCGTGCGGCCCCCGCTTCAGTCAACCGTCTGGCCAGATAATCAGGGGCCTCGTGCAGGGCGATGATGGTGCCGCCCTGGCCCGCACCCGCCAGTTTGGCGCCCAGGGCTCCTGCATCCAGGGCGGCGGCGATCAGCCGCTCATTGGCCTCGCCCGAGCCGCCCAGATCCCGCTGGATGGCGTGGTTCTCATTGAGCGCCGCGCCCAGGCAGGGCCAATCGCCCCGCAACAGCGCCCGCTTTGCCTCGCGTGCCAGCCGGGCGATCCGCTCGTAGCCGCGCACCACCAACGGATCCCCTTCCAGCCACCGCTCCCGCAGGGGCCGGTGTACCCCGCCCGAGTGCCGCTGCACGCCCGTGCTGGCGAGGATGAACGGCGGCAGCGGGGCCACATCCATCAGCGGCTCGATAGTCGCGAACACAGGCTCACCCGTCGCCTTTGGGTCCTTGTCCCGGAAGTCTACGTAATTCAGCCCGCCGAAGGTGGCCATATACTGATCGTGGAACCCGCACACAACGTTCATCGTTTCGAGCTCGATCTTGCGGGCCACCTCGGCAATCTCGTACCGGTTGAGCGAGATATCCAGCAAGCGCAGCACTACTCCCAGGATGGCCACCAGCATGGCGGTGGAGCCAGCGAGCCCGGCATGCATTGGGATGTCGGTGCGTGCGGTGAGACGGAACCGGTATTCGCGAAGCGCTTCCGGAAAATCCAACAACACCGCCTTAGCCACATCGGTGTAGCCGCCGGTTAGCCGCACGTCCTCCGGCCCACGGATCGTCTCCTGTTCGCCGCAGATGTCCAGAACCGTTTCCGCCGCCAGAGTAAGGTGGACGGAGGCGCGCTCGGCCAGGGAGGTAGAGATGACGCTACCTCCGTAGCCGTCGGTAGGGTTTCCCACGATGCCAGCCCGCGCTGGCGCGGAAGACCGGATCATCGATTCACACCCGCTACTGCGGGAGCCGGCGCCGCCGATCGCTCGCGAAGCCGCTCTGCCATGCGCCAGAATACCACGTGGCCCATGATCATGTGACAGTCCTCGATCCGCTGCATATTGTCACATGGAACGACGACACATTCATCCACCGCCGCTTCCAGCTTGCCACCCGTGCGACCGGTGAAACCGATGGTGTAGGCTCCCTGAGCGCGGGCGCGCGCCACCGCGGCGAGCACGTTGGGGGAATTGCCGCTGCCACTGAAGGCAATCACCACATCCCCGGGGCGGGCGAAAGCGCGCACCTGTTCGGCGAACACCGTCTCGTAGTGGGTATCGTTTGCCCAAGCCGTAATCAGCGGCACGTTGTCGGTGCAGGCCAGCACACGAAATGGCTTTCCCCCTTCGATGTATAAGATTTTCTGGAAATCTGCTACCAGATGCGAGGCGGTAGCGGCACTGCCACCGTTTCCCAGCAGGAGCAACTGCCCGCCCGCATCGTAGAGACGCAGCAGCCGTGCCACAATCCCTTCCAGCTGCGCCGCAGGGAGCCCGGCGGCCAGGCGGCTCACTTCAAAGAGGTACCACCGTATCCGTTCCATGCTGCCTCCCCGGGCTGGGCCGCGGTGTCGACTGACGCGGCGGCGCCCCCCTCTCCGTTCACCAGCGCGTGCGCCCACACCGACTCCAGATCCCGCCGCGTGACGGGTACGACCAGCCGCTTGCGGACCTTGGCGTTGCCCGCCAGGTTGGCCACGGTGGCCACCTCCACCCAGTCCCCACCGCTGGCGCGGGCCAGGGCAGCGGCGGCAATGACGCTGTCCCCGGCGCCGCAGACGTCGAACACTTCCTGCGTGAAGGCCGCTACGTGGTGGGCTGTTCCCGCGCGCAAGAAGACAGCCAACCCCCGCCCCCCCAGAGTAACCAGCACCGCCTCGCCCTCCGTGCGGCGGAGGAGTTCCAGCCCCGTTCGATACAGATCATCCTCTCCCTGGATGCGAATGCCGGTGCTTGTCTCGGCCTCCGACTGGTTTAGCGACACCAGATCCAGCCCGCTGTAGTAAGGAAGATTGGCCGGCTTCGGGTTGGCGACCACAGGCTTCCCTCGGGCCCGCGCCTGCTCCACCAGCCGCTCAATGAGGTTCGCCGTAAGTACCCCTTTACTGTAGTCTGAGAGGAGCAGAACGTCGGTATCCGCCAGCCGTGCATCTACCTCTGCCAGCAGGCGCGCCGCCGCCGTGGGATCAATCGGTTGCCGCTCCTCCCGATCCACGCGCAGCACCTGCCGATCGCCGGCGAGGATGCGCGTCTTGACGGTGGTGGGACGCTCCGCGGCGGAGAGCAGCACGATATCAGCGACGCCGGCGCCCGTCAGCACGGTCTCTAACCGGTCTGCCATCGCATCCTTGCCCACCACGCCGATGAGCGACGCCTGCCCCCCCATCGCCACCACGTTAGCGGCCACATTCGCCGCTCCCCCCGCCGCGTAGGTTGTCCGCTGCTGCTCCACGACCATCACGGGGGCCTCGGGCGAAATCCGCTCGGCAACGCCCCAGATGTATTGATCGAGGATCAGGTCGCCCACCACCAGCAATCGCTGGCGTGCGAATGCATCCAGCAGGCCGTGGAAGCGCGCCTGGGAGAGGGTGGCTTGTAGAGATTGGGGGCGCATAGGGCTTATGATTCCGGCGCGTCGGACTCGGCCAGCAGTGCCAGCGCTTCCGCCAGCGCCTCTCGGAACGCGGTAACGGCGCGGTCGATCTGGGCGCGAGTTACCACCAGGGGCGGCTCGAAGCGAAACACGCGCGGATTGCTCAGGTAGTAGGCGGCGATCACCCGCCGGCGGGCTATCCCGGCGATCGTCAATCCCGCCACGTCCTCATCCTCGAACTCAATGCCGACCAGCAGACCCCGACCCCGCACCTCACGTAGGGCGCTGGGGTATTCTGCCTGCACCGCCCGCAGCTGACCCAGCAGGTAGCGGCCCAGATCGGCGGCGCGCTCGGGAAGCCGTTCTTCCTGCAGCACACGCACGGCGGCCAGCCCCGCGGCGCAGGCGAGCGGATTGCCGCCTGGGCTGCCGAATGTGCTGGTATGGAGCCAGGGATTGGGCCCGAGCGGCTCCCACACTTCCGGTGTGCCGCAGATCGCCCCCAATGGCATCACACCGCCGCCCAGCGCCTTTGCCAGACACATCAGGTCAGGCGCCACGCCGTAGTGCTCGGCGGCGAACATGCGACCCGTGCGACCCAGGCCAGTTTGCACTTCGTCCAGGATCAGCAGAGCCCCGTGGCGGTCGCAAATCTCACGGGCACGTCCAAGGTAATCGTCGGGCGGCAGGATGACTCCTCCCTCCCCCTGGATGGGCTCCAGAAGCACCGCCGCCGTCCGGCTGCTCACCGCCTCGGCGAGCGCGTCCCCATCGCCGAATGGCACCTGGCGGAAGCCAGGCAGCAGGGGCTGGAATGGTTCTTTGTAAATCTCTCTGCCGCTGGCGCTCAGCGAGCCGAACGTCTTGCCGTGGAACGCCCGGTGGGCGGAAACAATCTCCTGCCGCCCTGTGGCTACGCGTGCCAGCTTCAGGGCACCTTCCACTGCCTCCGTGCCGCTGGTGCAGAAGAAGGTGTACTGCAAGCGGCCGGGGGTAATCGCCGCCAGCTCCGCCGCCAGCTCCGCCGCGGGGCGGTTGAAGAAAACGGGCACGTTGAGCGGCAGCCGCTCCAGCTGGGCACGTACCGCCGCCATCACCCTGGGATGGCGATGGCCGACGTTGAACACCCCCAGGCCGCCCAGGAAATCTAACCACTCGTTCCCTTCTACATCCCGAAGGATCGCTCCCTCCCCGCTCTCCAGGATGGTGCCGAAGCCCATGAAGCGAATCAGGTTCGGGAGCGTGGGATTGAGGTGACGCTTGTAAAGCTCAACCGTCTCTTCGATCAGCAGCTCGGTGGACATCCGGTAGCCATCTCGCGGAGGCGGAATGCCCGGCAGCGCTCGACCCAGAGGGGGTGAAGGCGGAACCGGGTCACCAGCCGAACAGGCCCTCCAGAGAGGGCAAGAGGAAGGCACTCAAGCACACAGAAGCCTACCATACGGCTGCGGCGCACGTCAACCGGGGCATTGCGGACCGTCGGGGTTATTCATCCGCAGAAAATACGCACCGGAATCAGGCGAGCAACGGGAAGATAAGAAGGCGACTTCAGATGCCGTCCGTCTGTCACTCCGCCCGTCCTGATGCTCGCCAAAGCGTCGCCCCCCTGTCAAAAACTGAATGGTCCGGACCCCGACGGTGCGTTTCCCAAACCAGGTAGCGGCGTGTAGAGGCAGCGTCATCAACGAAGCCCTGATTGCGTCAGAATCGCGGCCCAAGTGTACCAACGCACTGGGCGCGACCAGTAGACGCCGCCCTGAACGACGGCGCTCCGGTGCCCCACGCACCCGCAAGCCCCGATGCAATCGGGGCGGTCTGCGCGGGGACGGGCATTCTCCACCCCAATGAGAACCGGGAGACGCCGAATGGTATGGTTCTATCCGCCGCGTGGTATACTTCCGGCGGGCAGGGGGATGGTCGTCGAAACCGACAGTGCGGCCTGCACGCGCGCCCTGGGCGAGGCGCTGGGCCGATCCGCGGAACCGAATACGGTTATCGGACTGCGCGGGCCTCTGGGCGCGGGCAAGAGCACCCTCGCACAGGGGATCGCGCGTGGGCTGGGGGTTACGGAGCCGGTGAGTAGCCCCACCTTCAACCTCGTGCAGGAGTATGCCGGCCGCCTGCCGTTCTGGCACGTGGATGCCTACCGTATCCGCAGTCTGGATGAGATCATCGATCTGTCCCTGCCGGAGCTGCTCCAGGGCGGAGGGGTAGTGGTGATCGAATGGTCGGAACGGCTGGCGCGCGCGCTGCCCGCGGATCGGCTGGAGGCTCATCTGACGGTGCTGGAAGGGGATCGCCGGCGTATTTGGCTTGAGCCGCTCGGGCCGCGCAGCCGGGACCTGCTGGAACGGGCACGCCACGAACTCCGCCCGTGCAGTCTGGTGGACCGGTGACCGCAGGGATCCGCCACCGGGTCGCGGAGAACACGGAGCGAGCGCCACAGAGATTGGGTATGGATGTGTGGGCGTTGGGGGTGCGAATCACAAAGGGCGTGGGGTCTTCAGACCGGCTTCTTGACTCTTGACGCTACGCACAGCCGCTCACCCATCGCTATTCCTCCATTCTTTCGCCCTGGCCTTTTCTGCGCTCCCCACGTCTCCGTGGCGTGATACTTACAAAGACTGCCATGCTCGTGCTGGGATTGGAGACGACAGGGCCGCTGGCCAGTATAGCGCTGGTGGATGCGGAAGGGCTGGTGGCCGAGATCGCTTTCCGGCACCACCAGCAGCTATCGCGCGACCTGGTTCCCACCCTCTCCTACTTGCTGGTCCGCACCAGCGTGACCCTGGACCGGCTGGATGGGCTCGCTGTCTCGCAGGGCCCCGGCTCGTTCACCGGCATGCGGGTCGGCATCGCCACTACCAAGGGGCTGTCGCTGGCGACCGGGCTGCCGGTAGCCGCCGTTCCCACTCTGGAGGCGCTGGCGGCGGCCTGTCCTCTCCTCCCGGCCAACGCGTCCCTGTGCGCGGTGCGGCCTGCGCCCGCGGACGAGTTCTACGCGGCGGTGTATCGACAGGAAGGCGGTCTGCCGGTGGAGCGTTTGGGGGCCGCGCAGGAGGACGCCGCCGCTCTGGCGGCGCGATTGGCGGAAGTTCCGGATCCGCTTTTGCTGGTGGGGGAAGGGGCGACGGCGTTCGCCAAATCCGCCCCGCCCGCGCTGCACCGGCGGATCGCCGCGGTGGCCGATAGTCCTCCCCGCGCCGAATGGGTAGCCCACCTGGGCCGCGGTCGGCTCCTCGCCGGGGCGGTGGCGGACGCGCGCTGGCTCGGCCCCCTCTACCTGCGCGCTTCGGCGGCGGAGGAGCGCCGGAAGGAGCTGCCGTGAGCGGCCCCACAATCCGCGCCATGAAGCAGGAAGACATCCCGCAGGTCAGCGCCGTGGATCGCCTCTGCTTTCCGGTGCCCTGGTCCCCCCAGACGTTTGCGGCGGAGATCCGCCAGCTGGCCGGCTTCTATCTGGTGGCTGAACTGCGCGGGCGAATCGTGGGCTACATCGGCAGCTGGATGGTGCTGGACGAGGTCCACATCGCCACGCTGGGCGTACATCCGGACCTGCGCCGCCGCCACATCGCCGCACGCCTGCTGCTGGCATTACTGGAGGAGGCCACGCGCCGCCGCGTGCGGCGAGTAACGCTGGAAGTGCGCGCGAGCAATACCGCGGCGCGGGAGCTCTACCAGAAGTACGGTTTCGAGGCGGTAGGCGTCCGACACGGCTACTATTCCGATAACGGCGAGGATGCAATTCTGATGTGGATTCCGGACCTGCTCCGCCCCGAACAGCAGGCTCGTTTGAGGGAGATCGCCGCGCACCTGGAGCAGACTGAGGCGCGTGCCGGGAGTTGAAGCGTGACGCCGACGGGTCGGGATGTCGCTTTCTACCGGGGGCCAGGCCGATGCGTGTGCTGGGAATAGAAACCTCCTGCGACGAAACCGCCGCGGCGGTGGTGGAGGGCGGCTTCACCGTCCGTGCCCACGTAATTTCATCCCAGGCGGACCTGCACGCGACCTTCGGCGGTGTGGTCCCTGAGATCGCCTCCCGGCGGCACGTGGAGGTGATTACCGCCGTCGTGGAGGAGGCGTTGGCGAAGGCGGGGACGTCTCTGGAAGAGATCGAGGGGATTGCGGTCACCAACCGTCCGGGTCTCATCGGTTCCCTGCTGGTGGGAGTGAGTATGGCGAAGGGCCTGGCGTTTGGCCGCGGGCTGCCGCTGGTGGGCGTCCACCACCTGGAGGGGCACATCTTCGCCAGCTTCGTGGCCGCGGGCGGACCGGTGGTCCCCGCCGTAGCACTGATCGCCTCGGGAGGGCACACCGAGCTGTTTTACGTCCGCGCTCCGCACGATTACCAGGTGATGGGGCGCCGGCTGGATGACGCAGCGGGAGAAGCGTTCGACAAGGGCGCCCGCGCCGTGGGGCTGGAGGCGGGCGGGGGCGCGGCCCTCGATCAACTGGCACGCCAGGGCAACCCGCAGGCGGTCCCCTTCCCCCGTGCACGCACCGATCATCCGCTGGATTTCAGCTTCAGCGGCCTGAAGACCGCCCTGCTGCGCTTCCTGGAGACGGACGGCGGCCGGACGCCTGTGGCAGATGTGGCCGCCAGCTATCAGCAGGCCATCGTGGACGTGCTCGTGGAGCACGCCCTTCAGGCTGCCCACGCGGCGGAAGTGGACGCCGTGCTCGTGGGCGGCGGCGTGGCGGCCAACAGCCGCCTGCAGGCGCAGCTCCGCACCGTCGCCACGGCGCGAAACCTGCGCGTGGCATTCCCGCCCCCCGATCTCTGCACCGACAACGCGGCGATGATCGCCGCCGCGGGACATTCCCTCCTGGAACGGGGCGTCCGCCACGGCTTCGACCTGGAGACGAAGGCGCGCGAGCCGCTTACCACGGCCACCTTCGCGCCGGCCTGCCAGGTGGAAGTGGGCTGAGGTACGACCACGCGAACGAGCCGGCCGCCCACCCTACGGCGTGTTGCAGCAGCGATCCTGGGAAAGTCCCGACGCAGTCGGGACAGTAGCGGGCTTCAGGTTGATCTCGCGGGTGGTGGAGTTGGCCATCCCTGGCACCACCTTCCCCGCCGGATCGAGGAGTTCCATCTGGAACGTGTGGGTGCCGGGAGAGAGTCCCTCCACGTAGTATGGCGTCCACTCGGTGAGCAGGAACTGGTTCCCATCCACTGTGAGCCGTGCCTTGTATTTGTCGGGCCCCAGCTGGGCGTTGGACAAGTAGAAATCCACCAGGAGGCGCTCTGCCTCGCGGCCGACGTAGTCCCCTTTAGGGCGGGAATACGTGATGAAGGGCGACCGCGTGGAAATGAGTGGCCGGGTGTGCTCGCCCACCCAGAAGTTGCGCAGCTGGAAAGCGCCTGGTTCCTTCACCGACTCGTGGTAGGAGCGGCTGGGAAACACGCGGACGGCGTGGGGACCGGGCTTCAGGTTCTTCAGCGCGATGGGTTGGGAAACATCGTAGAACGCCAGGTAAGGCTCGTTATCCACGATCACGTGCACGTGCTGGCCCATCGCCGAATTGGCGATCTCACGGGCGCGTGGGGTATCCGTCTGCTTCCCCGGCTCAAAACCCGTGAGGCGGATCTTAAGCATAACATCCTGGCCCGCGGGCAGGACCGCTCCCCGCGCTGGCTCATCGATCCAGATACTCACTCCGGGGACGGCGGGCGAGCGCCCCACCTGACGGACGCAGATCCCGCCCTTTTCCTGCACGCTTTGCGGTGCGCTGAGCGCGTTTCGACTACCACTGGCCAGGCAGACCCCCAGTACGATCACCCCCACTGCGCCCGCTGCGGCGCGTGGGTATGACCTCCGGCAAGAACGCATCGTTACCTCCTTAGCTAGATCCAGGCGGCTACTGCTCTTGCCTACGGCACGGCCGCCACTCTGCTGCTGTATTCTACCCACTTTTTATCCCTTCGATTGCCGTCGCCAGGAACGGAGCGGCGTCCGTTCCCTGCAGGGTGCAGCCACGGTTGGCGGGAGATGCCCTGATTCAGTGGACTACCGCGAGGCTGGTGGTTCGGCAGCCGCATTCCGCCGCGAACGTCGCTCTGAAGGGGCATCGGCGGCACAGGATTCTCAAAGCGAGGTGGCAGTACCAGGCAAGCGGCGACCCCTGCCGACCCCATCTGCCAGCCTCACAGATGCCGATTCGGAAAGTGGGGGTGTAAGTGCGTGGAAGTATGGGTATTCGGGACTCAGGGCGTTCGCGTCCGGATAGTTCCGTATTCACCATATCCTACGCGCCCGTACTTCCGTGCGCCCGCCCTCCCAACCCTCCCGCTCCCCGGACGCTGTGTGCGCCCCTGGGGTAATCAACGACGCCTGAAAAACTGGGGGAAAACATGCCAGAGTTCGTTCTGCCGGCCCTGCCGTACGCTTTTGATGCGCTCGAGCCGTACATCGACGCCCAGACAATGGAGATCCACCACGATCGCCACCACGGTACCTACGTCAACAACCTGAACGCCGCGCTCAAGGAGTATCCCGATCTCCGAAACAAGACCGTCGAGGAGATCCTGCGGAATATCAACTCCGTGCCGGAAGCCATCCGCACCGCCGTCCGCAACAATGGCGGCGGGCACGCGAACCATACGATGTTCTGGGAGATCATGGGCCCGGGTGGCGGCGGTACCCCATCGGGCGCCCTGGCGGATGCCATCAATGCCGCGTGCGACAGTGTGGACCGGCTCAAGGCGGCGATCAACGACGCGGGCGTGAAGCGGTTCGGCAGCGGCTGGGCCTGGCTGGTGTTAGATGGCAGCCAGCTCAAGGTCCTCAGCACCGCCAACCAGGATAGCCCACTGATGGACGGCCAGATCCCGATCCTGGGCGTGGACGTGTGGGAGCACGCCTACTACCTGAAGTATCAGTGGCGGCGCGCCGAGTACCTGAACGCCTGGTGGAATGTCGTCAACTGGAACGCGGTGGCCAAGCGGTTTGCCGCCGCGACGCACGCCAGGTAGGCCATTCGCCGTCGCAGGCAACAAATTGGCGGGCGCTCCGGAGGTACGGGGCGCCCGCCGCTTGCGTGCGGCAGCCAGAACTGGATGAGCGCCCCAGGCGCTCAACGGCGACGCGCGGGCTTATGTCAGGAGGCTGCCGGTCACCGCGAACGGCGCTTGCGCTCCCGCGCCACGATCTCGCGCACACGGCGCACGTAGTAGCGGTAATTGGCAATCGTCACCCCGTTGGGGATCCGGTGGTCCAGGGCAATGATGTAGCCCGGCGCCTGGATCATGAACGGGATCTTGGCCTCCAGTTCCCGATCGATCGCCTGCGGCGACTGGCGCAGCGCCATCTTGTCGATGCCGCCCATCATCCGCAGGCCCGGGCCGAAGCGCTGGCGCAGTTTCACGACATCCATGCCCGCCTGGGACTCGCAGGGGTAGGTGAAATTCATTCCCACATCCGTCAGGGGAGCCAGCACCGGACCCAGGTCCCCATCAGAGTCTTGCTGGAATAGCACGCCGCCTCGGCTCTTCACAAGTTCCCATACGGCCCGGTAATAAGGCGCGATGAACTCGGCCACCTGGCGCGGCCCAATCAGTGGGCCGCTGCGTCCCGCCATATCCTCGTGGACGAGCAGCACGTCCACCCGCACCTGCGCGGTTACTCTATCGATGACCCGGCAGGCGGTCTCCTGGATGGTGGCCAGAATATCACGCATCAGGCCCGGCTGCTCGTAGTAAGCCAGGCATGCGGCGGCATCGCCCATCAATTCCCGAGGCAGATCGAAGCCTCCGGGGATGGATACGCGCAGGATATAACCCTCCTCCCGCGCCCGTTGCGCGTTCTCCAGCCAGCCCGGGGAGAAGCGCTCTTCGGAGAAGGTGAAGAACGGCTTTAGCCGCTCCCAGTCATCCCGGGAGCTGACCGGATAGTTCAGCGGCAGGGCGATAGTGGCGTACCCCTTGCACAGGCGCGTGATCCGACCGAGGCCATCGCGCTGGAGGGTGTGCTCCGGTGTATCCTCCAGCACTTCAGCCGTGAGGCCGCCCAACTGACCGGTATTGGCCGCCACGGAATGGAACTGGAAGCGGTCGAAATCAAATGCTTCCAGGGAGATCTCCTCCTCGCTGGCGCCCTGTGTGCGCCACTCCTCCTCGACCCCCACCAGCAGGCCGAAAATCTCGGTGAAGAACGGGAGATCGTTCTTCTGAAGCGTCATATACTCCAGGTATTCCCGGGCGCCGACTTGCATAAGAGGATTCCTGGGAACGATCCGCGACGCCCGCGCGGCATCAGTCCAACTCCCCTAGATCCGCCAGGATGCGATCCAGCTCCGTGCGTCCCGCCGGCGAGAGTTCGCTGAAGGGCAGGCGCGTGTCCCCGAACGGGAAGCCTCGGCGCGCCAGTAAGTGTTTAAGGCCGGCGATCCCGCCGTAGCCCTTGACGGCGGCGCGGATACGATCGATGGCCGCCTGGGCACTGGCGTCGCGCTGCCAGATACGCAGAAAGGCGCGGGGGTAGATGTTCGCCAGCGCGGAGACGAAGCCGTGCGCTCCCAGGTGGCGCGAGCGCAGCGCAAACGAATCGCTGGCGCCGTAGACCAGGGTCCGCTTCCCCACCGCGGCCAGGAGCGCCATCAGCCGCTCCTCCTTCCCGGTACTGTCCTTGATGCCCTCCACGATGCCGCCCGCGACCAGCCGCTCTACCAGGGACACGCTGAGCTCGTTGCGGGCGTACTGTGGGATGTTGTAGCACAGCAGCGGCAGTGGAGTGGCAGCCCGGGCGTTTGCGTACCACCGGTAGAGGGAGTCGTCGCTGTGGGGGTAGTAGATCGGGGTAGTGAGATAGACGGCGTCTGCGCCCGCATCCGCCGCGGCGCGGCCCAATCGCCTCACTTCGGCGGGGTCGCGGGCCCAGATGCCCGCAATCACCCGCGCCCGTCCGCCGGCGCCCGCCACCGCGGCGCGCACCAGGGCCGCTTTCTCCTCCTCGGAAAGATAGAGAAATTCTCCCGTCGTACCCACGGGAGCAACCACGGAGATGCCCGCCTCCACGAGCCAGGCCACGTGCTCCCGCGCCAAACCGTAGTCCACCCGGCCGTCCTGCTCGTAAGGCGTCAGCGTGGCGACGACGATTCCCGTCAGGCTCTTTTCCTTGCCGATCATAACCGCTCTCCCGTGGCGAGCCGGACGGTAGCCCGCCACGGCGTACGCTCGTGCCAGCGCATTTTCGGAATCGCTCTGATCTTCGGCTCGCACTGCGTCCCGCACCCATTCGCGAAGCGGAGCGCTTGCCCTACGTCCGCCCCCCGGCGCGGGATGTCCGTAGCAGGCGCTCCGTGCACCACGAAGTTACCAAGCACCAGGAAATCCGGTATCGATTCAGCAGGCGGTAGTGCGTTGGCCGATTAAACGTTCCCCTGTGCTAACACCCTTACGTGCCAACGTAGTAACGTGCCAACGCTGCGAATATGAACTTCAGGTTTCCCCGCGTCCCAATAGCAGCACGCTAAGCCGGGTTGGGCAGGTCGAAGAAGCGCGCTTCCACGCTGAACCGTGCTGCCACGTGTTCGCCCAGGGCGCGGATGCCCGTCGTCTCGGTGGCGTAGTGGCCCGCCGCCAGGTAATGGATGCATCCTTCACGCGCAGTATGCATTACGAATTCGCCTACTTCTCCCGTGATGAACGCGTCCAGCCCCGCGTCAATCGCCTGCGAAAGATCGCCCTGCGCGCCGCCGGTAATGATGCCTACCGTGCGGATTACGTCCGCGCCGTAGGGAAAGACAAGCGGCTCTCGGCCGAAGAATGCCTGCACGCGCGCCGCCAGGTCGGCCAGGGACAGGTCGGGGAGGGTGCCCTGGTAGCCAATCAGGACGCCATTATGCTCCCCGAACGGCTCCAGATTCTCCAAACCGAGGCCACGTGCGGCCAGGATGTTATTGCCGAACTCCGGGTGGCGATCCAGGCACAGGTGATAGGCGGCCAGGTTGATGTCGTGCGCCAGCAGCACGCCCAGCCGGCGGCGCATCACGCTCAGCACGGTACGGGGCGTTCGGTCCCAGAAGAGGCCGTGATGTACCATAATCAGATCGGCGCCCCAGTCCGCTGCCTGCTCGAACAGCTGCCGGGAGCTGGAGACGGCGGTGGCTACCCGCCGGACCTCTTCCTTGCCTTCCACCTGAAGCCCTTGAGGGCCGTAGTCGGGCGTTCCCTTAACATCCAGGGCTTCGTCGAGATAGCGGATGATCGCCTTGCGAGATGCCACGCCAGCCTCCATCCAGTCGCCCGGCGGTGGTGCGGATGTATGGATGTATGGGCATAGCAGGGAGAGTGAGGGAATGAGAGTTCGGGAGGCCGCGTGCCTCTTCTCCTGCTCTCTGCACTTTCCCAAGTCCCTTGCCACTCCTACGAGTCTTTGCGGTCCAACAGATCGATTAGCGGCCCACGGCGCTCCAGCAGCGCGCCCAAACGCCGACCAGCGCCTCCATCTGGTGAGCCGCTGCCTCGCCGGTGACCACTGCCCGCGCCGGATCGCCGGTGCGCACCGCTTCCACGAACCGCTCCAATGAGACGCGCATAAAGTCGGGCGTCACCCACTCGCGGCCGCGGGCGATGAGAACGGCCACGAACTCGCCGTCCTGATTTCGCCCTTCGTAATCGATCTCTATTTCCCCTTCTCCGAAGCGGCGCCTGGGCGAGGCGTTCGTGATGCGGCGCAAGACGATGGTCACTGGCAGCTCACCGCGCGGGCCCTCCCATAAGAAGCGGACCTCTGTCTCCAGATCCTTCCCGCATTGCGACAACGTATCCCAGCGGATGCCGCCCCCGCCGGCCAGCACATAAACGCACGCCAGCGGATGGGGGCCTAAGTCCACCCAGACCTCCGCGGCCCCGTGGGGGCTACGGGGACGACCCCGGGTCTCCATCAGACAATCAAAGCGCTTGAACGGCGTATCCTTGCCCTTCAGCTCTCGCCGCAGCGCCTGGATGGCAGGCAGCGCCGCCGGATACTGGGCGTTGACGGCAAGGATGCGGTTGCCGGCGGCGGCGGTGGCCACCATCTCCCACGCCGCGGCCACCATTCGCTCGGGGGTATGGCGCCAGTCCCACACCAGCGGCTTCTCACACAAGACGTGCTTGCCCGCGCGCAGCAGGTCCAGCACGTTCTTGTAGTGCGCCTCTGCGGGCGAGCAGACGCTGGCAGCGACGAAGTCTCCCTCCTGGAGGAAGGCGCGCCAGTCGCTGAACGCGCGCCCGCGGAAGCTGGCGGTGTCGCGGAGCACAGCGGCGGCCTGCTCGACGCTGACCGCGGTGGTTCCGTAGATGGCGGTCACCTCGCAGCCGATACTGGCCAGCCACTTGGCGTGATGTTTCCCGATGCCGTGGGCGCCGACCACGGCCACTCGCAGCGGCTCACCCATCCCTGATCCTCCGAGACATCCGGCGGTGGAGGATGCCGGCCTCGATGAATTCTGGCCTGTCAATCGTGTTCCTGCCCTTACTCCTACTCCCAGGCGCCAGCCATTCGAGTAACAGTGAGAACTAAGAGTAACCCATATAGCCTACTCAGTAAGAAGTCCCAGAAAGATTTCGGGGCAGGCAGCCAGGCTCGCGTACAAAGACGCGATCTGCCCCCCAGCACTGCCTCGTATGCCTCCGAAGATACGACCGGGCGGATCAACGGTGCGGATCCCAAAAGCTTTCGGGACGCTGGCCGGTGAGGTAGACCTCGGGCGGTGAGGGTTGGTCCTCCGTTCGCCGGCCAGGCCGTTCGCTCCTCTCGCGTTGGGCGGTGCGGCGTCGGTACCTGGTAAGTTGTTACCCCGGAGGGCGGTGGTGTGACACCCCGGCCCCCACCAGGGCGCCTTCCTCTTGCCCGGATCTGCGCGCCAGCGCCTCCTTCCAGAGCGCGGATGGGTGTCCGCGCGGGGGATCCGAGATCGGTCCTGCACCCCAGGGCGAGCCTGAACCGCTACTCCGGGGTGCGGAGGCAGCCAGAGCAAGATGCGCTAGATGATACGATAACGCGGACGGCACGGCGGACAGGATACTTTCGACATAACGGCGCGAGATCGGGAGCGCAAGACAGGTATGGTGTGGCAGGCGATCGGGTTCGGACTGGTCACCGGGCTGGTGATGAGCGGCCACTGCGTGGGCATGTGCGGCATGTTTGTGGCCGCCTATGCCGCGCGCCGCACCTCCGGCGGCTGGGTGGACCACGCGCTCTTCAACCTGGGCCGGCTGGCGACGTTCACCACCCTCGGCACGATTGGCGGTGCGCTGGGAGGCGTTCTGAACTCTGTAGGGCAACTGGCCGGATGGCTCCGGCCCGCCAGCCTGGTGGCGGGCGTGCTGATGGCGCTCTTTGCGCTGGGGATGCTCGGCGTCATCCCCGGCGTGAGGCTGCCGCTGGAACCGAAGATCGCGGGCAGCAGCTGGTTCCGGAAGCGGATGGGACAGGTGCTGGTGAGTGACGCCCCGTGGCGGCCCCTCGCCATTGGACTGCTGGTAGGATTCCTGCCCTGCGGAGCGCTGCACATGATGGTCGTGGCCGCTGCGGGCTACGGCAGCGCAGCGCTGGGAGGCGCCGTGCTGGCCGCCTACGCGGTGGGCACCACCCCGGCGTTGTTCGCCTTCGGGCTGATTGCGCGGGCCCTGTCCCTCGCCGCCCGCCGGCGGTTGGTGCAGGTGGGAGCGGTACTGGTGCTGCTGATGGCGGTAGAAGCGCTCGTCCGCAGCTTCACAGGCCACTCGCTGGTAGGCAGCTTCCTTTGGGAGTTGATGGGGCGCCTGCACGATTGATTGCCTTCCCCTCGCCGCCTCCAGAGGAGTCACCTTCCCGGGCAGCGAACGTTCCATCGCATTCCTTTCCGTCCTCCTGGCCCGGGAGTGTCCGATGGCCCCGCGCCTTCAATCCGTCGCCGGTCTGGAATCGGTTTTTCGGTTCGAGGATTGCTGCAACGTCTACATCCTCAAGGATGGTGACCGCGCGCTGCTGATCGACCTGGGCTCGGGGGCCGTCCTGGATGCGCTGGGCGCGCTGGGCATCCACTTTCTGGATGGGGTCTACTTCACGCACGCCCACCGCGACCAGTGCCAGGCTGCCAATCGGGTGGCGGAGCGCGGCGTGCCGCTGCGCTTCCCACAGGAGGCGCGCGCTTTCGTCGCCGCCGAGGAGCGAACCGACCTGCGCCAGGTCACCCCGCTGCTGCGCGCTTACATCGGCCGGTTTAACCCTCCGCGCCCGATCCCGCGGGCCCGGTTCGAGGTAACGCCGGGGGCGCGCATCCCCTGGGGGCCGTTCGATCTGGAAACGCTGGCGCTCCCGGGCCACCTCGACCACCAGATCGGCTACCTGGTAGACGTGGGGGGGCGGCGGCTCGCTTTCTGTGGGGACGTAATCCACTCCGCGGGTAAGATTTACGAGCCTTATCACCTGGAGACGGACCACTACACCGGCGCGGGCGCTCGCCAGGCTGCTGAGTCTCTCCGCGCCCTGCGCCAGCAACGCCCCGATGCCCTGTGCCCATCGCACGGACCGGTGACGGATCGGGATGTGCCTGCGGCACTGGCGCAGACGGAGGAGGCACTGCGCACCCTCGGCGAGCTGAAGGATACGATCTGCCCGGGCCGGCCCGCCGCAAAGCGCCTCATCCGGCCGGTTGGGGATCGACTGATACAAATCTCCGCTCACCTCTGGGTGTGGAACAACAGCTACTTCCTCGTCTCGGATACCGGCCCCGTGCTGATGGTGGACAACGCCGGCCCGCTGCCCGAATCGTTCTGGGAGCAGTACCACGCCTGCCTCGGTGAACGGCGGATCGAGGTCAACCTGATCACGCACATCCACTGCGACCATGTGGAGGGGATCGAGCCGCTCCGCGAGCGGTTGCGGGGCGAGCTGGAGGTCTGGGCGCATGAGGCGATTGCGGACGCCATCGAGATGCCGCACCGGTTCCGTCGCCCCTGGCTGCCCGAGCGAGGCGCCCGGGTGGATCGGCGCCTCCTGGAGGCGGAAGTCTTCAAGTGGCGCGAGTACACCTTCCGCGCCTTTTTCTTCCCCGGCCAGACCGATCTGCACGCTGCCTACCAGGTGATGATCGACGGCCACCACGCGCTGTTCACTGGCGATAACTTCTATCCGCCCCAGCAGTGGGGCGGCACGGGTGGTCTGTGCGGCCTGAACGGCGGCCACCCGCTGCACGGCTGGCGGCGCTCCATTGATCTGGTGCTCCAGCTGGAGCCGGAATGGCTCCTGGCCGCGCATATCCAGCCGTTTCTGTTTCGGCCGGCGGATTTCCACACGGCGCGCCACTGGACAGAACAGGTGGCGGCGGCGATGCGCGCCCTGGCGCCGGGTGGTTGCCTGGAGCGCCACTACAACCCGCACGTCTTCGCCCTCGAGCCGTACGTGCAGGAGGTGACGGGTCGCTTCCAGGTCACCTCGCGGGTGCAGAACCCCTATGGCCACCGGGTGGAGGCCATGCTGCGACTGATTCTGCCCGAGGGGTGGCGGGCGGCGCCGGATTCCGCGATCCTCACCATTGCCCCCGATGGCGAGGGCGACGTGGAGTGGAGCATCGAGCCTACGGGCCTTGGGGGCACCCATATGCTTACTCTCGATCTCACCTACGGGGGCGACTACCTGGGCGAGAAGGCGGAGTGCTACGTGCGCCTGGGGTAATGTTTGTGGAGAACCGCCGAGATGCCAGGAGCGCCGAGAAGGATAGAAGGGAAGCCGCTTGGCAGAGATACTGCAAATCTGCCCCTTCTTCTCCCTTTCCTGGCGTTCTCTGCCTCTTGGCGATCCGTTTCCATCCCACGTCAGAAGTCCCAGTCCGGATGCGGATCGGGAAGGCGCAGCAACCGGTCCAGTTCCTCCAGCAGCTCCCGCGGGCCGGAGAGGTCATCCGTGACCGCCAGGCCCGTAGCGGGGCGCACGCCCAGCCACAGCCGTGTAAACGCGCCCACGGAGGCGCGCAGCATGGGCAGCGCCGCGTCCCTTCCCCGTTCTGCCCCCGAGGAGGGGCCCAGCGTGACCACATAGTCGCCCGCACAGCCGCGCCACGGCCCTCGGTTCTCCAGTACCGGCCCGATGGGATCAGCCAGCCGCAGGTTGAAGCGCACCTCACCTCCCCGCAGGTGGGTGCGCGCCAGGCAGCCGGGCAGATCGCAGATGCGCGCCTGCATGCGGGCCCAGGCGCGCATCTGGTGCTCGAATTGGGACTTCTCCGTGACCTCGCGGTACCGGAACGGCCGCTCGAGGAGATCCTGGAGCTGAATCCCCGCCGGCTCATCCACACTCACCAGATGCACCTGATCTCCCAGGCTCTTGATCAGCGCCATCAGCTCCAGGAACTGCTCCGGAGTCTGGAAAACCAGCCACTCCACCCAATAGGGGCCGTGGGAGACGTTCCGCGTTCCGCACCAGAAATGGTGTGTGAGTTCACCGTGGGGGCCGTCGCCGTAGCCCAGGCCGAAGCCGTTCTTGACGTACAGCATAGCCGCCCTGGTGAACTCCGCGGGAAGCAGAGTGCAGGCCCCGTGGCCGCGCTGGCGGGCGAGCCGGCTGGCGTGAACCATCGCCCAGTCCTCGGGGCTCAAGCGCCGCGGCACCCGCGCCTTTGTGGGCACGGTGAGCTGCGTGGGATCGAAGGTAATGCGGTGACTGTAGCCCAGCGTGCCAAAGCCGATCTGGTTGTAGTAGCCCTGCTCGAACATCCCCAGGGCGGAGACGAGGGCGCCCTGGGCGGCGTCGGCGGCCACCGCCAGGGCCGTCAGCTGTATGGCGAACCTCTGCTTGCGAGCAATGCGGCTGGTGGTGACGCTGATAACGCAGGAGAGCGGGAGATCCTCCGCCAGGTAGCGGATCGTGCCGGGCAGGGTGGTGACCAGACATTCCGCTTCCCCGTTGAGGTCCGCCACCAGGGCGCGGCTGCACGCCACCTCCAGGTCCAGCGCCTCTTCCTGGCCCTTTTCCAGCCAGCCGACCTCGCGCCAGATGCGGTGGACGGCCTCTCTATCCCGGGCCGGGTCGTAGTTGCGGTGTTCCATCGGTGTGCCCCCCGTTGCCGGGCGCGTGTTCCCCGCGCGCGGATACCCGCCTGTGCGGCTGTGGACCGGACGCTGGAGGCAAAGCGGAGGCGCCAGCGCAAGTGGTGGGTGGGCAGGCGCTCGTTATTCTACACCCCGGGAGATGACTCGTCTAGCGGGGAACCCGACGTTTCGGGACCCGAAAGCATTCGGGGCAGGGATCGCCTTCAGATCCCCCAGCGGCAGCGGCGCCAGCAAGGCCGCAAGCGGGTGGCGATTGGGATCACAGACGTCCACGGCTGCCAGCCACCCCTCGGCAGGCACCTGGACCAGGTGGCCGGGACAGCCGCAATCGCTGGCGCCGAAGCGCGGGACGGGGACGCAGGCTCCGGGCAGCCCCCGCGCCCAGGCGGCCAGCGCGCACTCCGTCGTCTCGCCGGAAAGGAGAACCACCACCCCGCGCAGCTCCGCCACGGCCAGCAGGTAGTCGATGTGCCAGCGGAGACGCTTCACGGCACGGGCGTGCCGCGCGAGCCGCCCTTCCAGCCCGCCTCGCGCGCTGCCGGTGTAGAGATAGTCGCCCGCGGGGAAATCGAACTCCCCCAGCGCGCCGATGCGCAGGCGCCGGGGAGGGGACAGCGTGAGCAGGAGCTGGTAGAGGCCGGGGGTGGGCATCTGCAGGAGCGTGTAGGCACCATCGGGGCTACGCCGCACTCACGGCGCGGCGACCACCTCTTCACCCGCCTTCCTCCAGCCGTCGCCGGATCTCACCGATGGCCCACTTCGCCTCCTCACTCACGGGATGCAAGTACTGGACCTCCGCGTAGTCGGTGGCAGCCAGGCGCTCCAGCTCAGGGATCACCTCCTCGCCCGCCAGTTGGCTCAGGGCATAGACGGACCAGAAGCGGACCTCGGGATCGGGGTCGTGTAATGCGGACAGCAGATGTGGGATCGAGCGGCTTGCGTAGTACGGGCTGCAGTAGCCGTGCAGAGACTCCGCAGCCTGGGCACGTACCCGCGGCTTCTCGTCCTGGTTGCCGAGGGCCTGCTGCAGGGGATCGAAAGCCCGGGGGTGGATCCCGAAGTTCAGGCCATGGGCCGCGGCTTCGCGCTGGTCCGCGTCCGGCGAGGTGAGCAGCGCAGTCACCAGCGCCTCCACAGCCATCCCGCCACCCAGGCAGGCCAGCTGGCACGCAGCCACCCATCGCACCCAGCCGGCGGATGGGTCGTTCAGGGTGGCCACCAGCGCGGGCACGCCGCGCCGGTCAGGAAGCTGGCCCAGCAGCCAGCAGGCCTTGTTGCGGAGCTCCAGGTCGCCATCCGCCTGTCGAACCAGGGCGAGCAGCCGGTTGAAGGTGGCGATGTCGTGCTGCCGGAGCGCCTCCACGTGCTCGCGGGTTAGGGCCTGCAGCTCCGGCGGCGACTGCGCCAGCAGCCTCCGTATCCTGCGGTCGAACCGGCGCGAGTGGCGCGGCATCTCTACGTCTGTCCCTCAGGATGCCTGGCAATCGCTGTGACATCCCGGATCCGCCCGTCTCAGCAGGGCCACACAGGAGACCCGACTGCGTCGGGGCTCCGCCAGGTTACCGGGGAGGGCCTCCTCTCCCGAAGGGCAAAGCGGCGACTGTGTCGCCGCACTCCATAGGGCTACCCGACGATGTTGACGAGTCGGCCGGGGACGTAGATCACCTTGCGCGGCGGCCGGCCCTGGAGCTGGGCCTGCACCCGCTCGCTCGCCAGGGCGGCGGCGGTGACTTCCGCCTCCGGCGCATCCACGGCCACGGTGATGCGGTCGCGCACCTTCCCGTTCACCTGCACGGCGATCTCGATCTCCGCCGGGGCCGCCAGGGCTTCGTCCCAGGTAGGCCAGGCCTGCTGGTGGACGCTGAACGGCTGCCCCAGCCGCTCCCAGAGTTCTTCCGCCAGGTGCGGGGCGCCGGGGGCCAGCATCAGCGTCAGGGCGCGGGTTGCCTCACGGTACGTGCCGCTGCCCGCCAGGGCGGTGCCGCGCGCCTTCATCAGCGCATTCACGAACTCCATCAGCGCCGCCACCATGGTATTGAATGCGAACCGCTCCAGGTCGCCTGTTACCTTCTTGATTGTCCGGTGCACGGCGCGGCGCAGCTCGCGTTCCTCCGTCTCCGAGGGGCTCCCCGACGCCGGCTGCGGATCGGTAACCACTGTCCACACCCGGTTCAAAAAGCGCACCACCCCCTCGAACCCGCGCGCATCCCAGGGGCCGCCCTGATCCCACGGCCCGATGAACATCAGGAACAGCCGCACCGCATCTGCCCCGTGGCGCTCAACCAGGTTGTCGGGGTCCGTTACGTTCAGCTTGCTCTTGGACATCTTCTCCACGGTAACGTGGAGAGGCTGGCCGGTGCGAGGATCCACCGCCGTGTCGCCGCGCCATTCGACCTCGCTGGCGGGGAACCACTCGCCGGAGGGCTTCCGGAACGTGAAGGCGGTTATGGTCCCCTGGTTAAACAGGCGTGGGTATGGCTCGTTGAACGACACCAGACCCATGTCACGCATCACTTTGTGGAAGAAGCGCGCATACAGCAGGTGCATCACAGCATGCTCTGCGCCACCGGTGTAGATGTCTACGGGCAGCCAGTACGCCCCCTTCTCCGGATCGAACGGCCCCTGGGCGTAGTGCGGACTCAGGTAGCGATACTGGTACCAGGAAGAGTCCACGAAGGTATCCATTGTGTCCGTCTCCCGCTCCGCGGGGCCGCCGCACTGCGGGCAGGTGGTCTTCCGGAACCGTTCGTGGAACTTCAGCGGCGACTCGCCGGTGGGGATGAACTCCACGTCCTCCGGCAGGGTAACGGGCAGCTGATCTTCCGGCACGAGCACGATACCGCACTTCTCGCAGTAGAGGATCGGGATGGGCGTGCCCCAGTAGCGCTGGCGGGAGATCAGCCAGTCGCGCAGGCGGTAGTTGACGGTGCGCTGACCGATTCCGCGCGCTGCCATCTCATCCGCAATCGCGTCCCAGGCAGCGCGGCTGGGCATCCCGTCGAACGGGCCGCTATTCGCCATGATTCCCTCGCCCGTGTAGGCGGCGGTCAGGGGCACACCGTCCCAGTCGGGTGGGACAATGACCACGGGGATCGGCAGCCCGTAGCGGCGAGCGAAGTCGAAGTCGCGCTCGTCGTGGGCGGGAACGGCCATAATCGCTCCCGTGCCGTAGGTCATCAGCACGTAATCCGCGATGTAGATGGGCGCCTTCTCCTGGTTCATCGGGTTGATCGCGTAGGCGCCGATGAACACGCCCGTTCGCTCCCGCTCCGCGCTCAGCCGCTCGATCTCCGTCTCCCGGCTAGCCTGGTAGACGTACCGCTCTACCTCCTCGCGCCGGTCCGGCGTGGTGATCTGGCTCACCAGCGGGTGCTCCGGCGCCAGAACACAGAACGTGGCGCCGTAGACTGTGTCCGGACGGGTGGTAAACACGCGGAAGGAGTGTTCTGTGCCGGCGACCTGCCACTCGAACTCCACGCCCTCGCTGCGGCCGATCCAGTTGCGCTGCAAGGTAATGATCTTCTCGGGCCAGTCCAGCTCGCTAAAGTCGAGCAGCTCCTCAGCGTAATCAGTGATTTTCAGGAACCACTGGTTCAGCTCCCGCTTGATGACCGACGTCTCGCAGCGCTCGCACACGCGGCCCTCGCCGATCACCTGCTCGCGCGCCAGCGTGGTATTGCAGCGCGGACACCAATCCACCGCCGCATACGTCCGGTAGGCCAGCCCCCGTTCGTAGAACTTCAGAAAGAACCATTGGTTCCAGCGGTAGTACTCGGGATCCGCGGTGATAATCTCACGCGACCAATCGATCATCGCGCCCATCGAGCGGAGTTGCCGCTCCATGGTCCGGATATTCTCGTAGGTCCACTTCGCTGGATGGATGCCCCTGCGGATGGCGGCGTTCTCAGCGGGCAGGCCGAAGGCATCGAATCCCATCGGGAACAACACATTGTAGCCACGCATCCGCATAAAGCGCGCGCGTGCATCTGGAGGCGCGTAGGCGTACCAGTGGCCGATGTGCACGTCGCCGCTGGGATACGGGTACATGGTGAGCGCGTAGTACTTCGGCTGCGCCGGGTCCTCGGTGACGCGGTTCAGATCTGCCTTTTCCCAGCGCCTGTGCCACTTCGCCTCGATTTCCTGGGGGCGAGAGCGATCTCTCTGTGCCCCGATCTCCGCTTCCACCCCTGGGGGACGACTCACGACGCTCATTACCACGCCCCTTCGGCTGCGCCCCGGCGACCCGCCCGTACGGGCTGGAACGCCGAAACCTGCCAGCCCGCTAACCTATCAACCGGCAAACATTCGCACACCGGCGTTGATGGCTGGCCGCATCCATAGTAAATACCATAGATAGAACAGCGCCACGCACGCCGCCAGACCCCCCGTCAGAAGCCACTCCTGCCGGGAGAGGCGGAAGCAGCCCCAGTTCGCGACCAGGAATGCAGCGCCCATGGGAATAAGCGCGGGCACTACTTTGATCCAATCTACCTGCACCGCCCACAGCGTTCCGCCCAGCGCCAGGAAGAACAGCGCGCTGGACGCCCGTTCTCGCAGGCCAAAGCGGCGGATACAACTGTAGAAGAAGGCCAGAAGGAGGATGTCCGCGAACCCAACCATTGCTCCCGGCAGCCCGGGTTGTGTAGGCGGCGTCCGCACCGTTAACGCCTGCATCACCTGCTGGCCGACGGGGTGCTCCAGGGCTACGGCGACCGTTCCGTAGTGGACGACGAAGAAATCTACGGCGCCGATGAAGAGTCCCACCGGCAGCAGGATGTTCAGATCCGGCATTGCGGTGGCGCCCGCTGTGCCTGCCGCTGCGGCCAGCGATAGCAAGCCGCAGTCTGCCATAGCGCGGAGGACCGGGTGATCCACACCCGATTTCAACCGTAGCGCGGTCGGTGCCAGCCAGAGGGCCAGACCGAGCCCCACCAGGAGCCACCGCTCGCCGGCCTGGCGCAACGTGCGTGCCGCGTTCCAGGACACGTAGAGCGCCAGCCCCATAAACAGGGCCGTGGATGCCGCTGCCGCGACCAGGGGTGACAGCCCCACGGGCATGGGAAGGACGGACCAGATCAGCTGCGCCAGGGCGAAGATCGCGGGCCCCTGAAACCCATTGAACGCCGCACGGGACCAACAGGACTGCCCGGCTCTTCCGGTTGCTTCTGCGCTTGCGTTGCCCACCCCGCCCCTCCGCGCCGCACGTTGTATTCTCGCCCTGCTGTTGCTATACTGTGCGCGAGACGGCAGCCTGACGGCCAACGCGTGCCATTTTACCATAACCTCCGGGGGGCCGCAACGCGCGAAGGCAGGGCGAGCCGCGCTCAAGGGAGCGTGAGGCTGCTGTGCGCGGGACCCACGGGGCAGCCGCTGTGCCTGCGGCGCGGGCTGTGTAAGAGAGTGGACGGGATACGTGGAAGCACTACGCATCGTTATTGCCGATGACGAGGCCATCATCCGGCTGGATCTGAAGGAAAGCCTCCAGCGACTCGGCCACACCGTGGTCGGCGAGGCCGGTGACGGCCGCCGCGCGGTGGAATTGGCTCAGGACCTGCGGCCCGACCTGGTTATCCTGGACATCCGTATGCCGGAACTGGACGGTATCGATGCCGCCAAGCAGCTCGCCGCGGATCGTGTCGCTCCCGTGCTCCTGCTTACGGCTTATAGCCAGCGGGACCTGGTGGAGCGCGCCATGGATGCGGGTGTATTCGCCTACGTGGTCAAGCCATTCACGGAGGCGGACCTGCTGCCCGCGATGGGCGTGGCCATCGCTCGCTTCCGCGAGTTTCGCCAGATCTCGGATCAGGCCGCGTCCCTTCAAGAGGCGATGGAGACGCGCAAGCTGGTGGATCGCGCCAAAGGCATGCTGATGGATCGTCATGGTCTGACCGAAGCGGAAGCTTTCCGCCGTATCCAGCAGCAAAGCATGAACACGCGTCGATCCATGCGCGAGATTGCCGAAGCAATCATGATTGCGCACGAGGTCGGAAGCGCGCCACCACGGCGGTCTACAGGACGAAAGTCGTAAGGCGGCACGTCGGGATTTCCTGGCGAACAGCACCGCCTCGGGGGCGAAAGGGATGGATCTGAACCGGGCAACGCGCCTGCCGCAGCCTGCGATGCGCCGACGGACGGACCCTATCGGGGTGGAACTGCGCGCGGCGCAGCGAGAGAACCGGCGACTCAAGGCAGAACTGGAAGAGAAAACGACCGAGATCGAACTGCTCCACGAGGTCGCCACCGGCGTCGCGGCCGCCCCTACCATGGAGGCGATGCTCGCATTCATCGCCGAGATCGCCGTGCGCGTTACCCGGACGGACTCCTCCTCGATCTACATCTGCGATCCGCAGACGCGGGTGCTGACGCTCCTCGCCGTGCACGACGCCCCCAAGGGGGTGCTGGGCAAGCTCAAGCTTCAGGTGGGAGAAGGGATCACTGGCTGGGTGGCCCGGGAGCTGCAGCCCGTGGTGCTGGAGCGGGATGCCTATCTGGATCCACGCTTCAAAGAGCTGCCCGACTTGCGCGACCAACGCTTTCAGAGCTTCGTTTCCGTGCCGATGATCGCCAAGAACCAGGTCATCGGCGTGCTGAACGTCAAGACGCGGCGCCCCCACCACTACCCGCCGCAGCAGATCCGGTTGCTGTGCGCTATCGCCGCGCAGGCGGCAGCTTCAATTGAGGGAGCGCGACTGCAGCAGAGCATGCGCGCCCGCGAGACGCAGATCTCAGCCATCTCTGAGGTCAGCAAGACGATCACCTCCAACCTTTATCTGGAAGAAATTCTGCAGCTCATTGTCGCCATGACGGCGCAGACGCTGAATTTCAGAATCTGCTCGATTATGCTGCTCGATGAGGACAAGCAGGAGCTGGTCATCAAGGCCACCCAGTCCAAGAGCCGGGACTACGTCACCAAACCAAACCTGAAAGTCGGCGAGAGCGTTGCCGGGCGGGCGCTCCAGGAACGGCAGGTGCTGACCATTCGGGACGTGAAGCAAACCCCCGAGTACCGGTTCCCGGACATCGCGGAAAAAGAGGGCCTCTGCTCGATGATCTGCATTCCGCTGCTCGTGCGGGACAAGGCCATCGGGGTGCTCAACTGCTATACTGGCCGTCCACACGTGTTCACACCGGAGGAAATCGACCTGCTCGTGGCGGTGGCCAACCAGGCGGGGATCGCCATCGAGAACGCCAAGCTGGTAGTGCGCTCTGCGATCATTCAGGAGATGCACCACCGGGTGAAGAATAGCCTGCAGACGGTGGCCAGTCTTCTGCGCCTCCAGATGCACAGCCGCCACTCGTTGAGTGTGGAGGACGTGCTGAGCGAATGCGTCAACCGGATTGTCAGCATCGCCGCCGTGCACGAGATGCTGGCTATGGAAGAGCTGGACGAGGTGAGTCTTAAGCGCGTGGCGGAGAAGATTGTTACGTTAACTACAAGAAGTCTCCTGCGCCCCAACCATCGCGTGCGCGCCACCGTGGAAGGGGAGGATGTGCTCCTGCCTTCGCACCGTGCCACCCGTGTAGCCCTGATCCTGAACGAGCTGCTCCAGAACGCCATCCGGCACGGAATCCAAAACCGGCGCACAGGCACGCTGCGCGTTTCCCTCCGCACCGTTGATGGCCAGGTGGAACTAGAGGTGGCCAACGACGGCACGCCCCTGCCCCACTCCTTCGATCCGCGCGCCACCAGCAGTCTGGGGCTGCGCATCGTGGAAACGCTCACGCGCGAGGAACTCGGCGGCCGCTTCACTCTGGAAGGCGAAGAGTGGACTCGCGCTCGTATTGCATTCCCGCGCTAATCCCGCCGCACTTTCCTTTGCCGGCCCGCTCTTACGCCCACGGCTCTTGTCCAGGAGCGCGAGTGAGCAAGATAAACTAAGGGGGAGATTACGAGCGCGCTGCTCGGATTCACCGGCAGCCGACCGCGCCGCATTGCGCGCGTGCGGCGGATCCGCATACCTACTACAATTCGCATATCTGGAGCCTGAATGCGGAGCCCCAGCGTATGATTGATCAGATCGACGCGGTGCGCGACCTTGCCGAGCGCCTGGGAAGCCATTTCGCTGCCGCCCTCCTGCACGATCTCTCCGATGCCGTCGTGGTTGCGGATCAGGTAGGGCACATCGTCTACCTCAATCCTGCCGGGCAGCGGATCTTTCGCTATCGCCCCGAGGCCATTCTGGGGATGCCGGCGACCGTCCTCATGCCCGCCCGGTTTCGAGCCTTATGTGAAGAGGGCTTCCATTGTTTCCAGGCCACGGGCGAGCCTAATGTGATGGGCCGGCCGCTGGAATTCGTGGGTCGGCGGAGCAATGGCGAAGAGTTTCCTCTCGAAATCTCCATCACGGCTAGCTACGGGGACGCGGAGACCTACTTCATTGCCATCATCCGTGACCGCAGCGAGGAACGCGCCCTTCGCGCGCAGATCGAAGCCCACGCCCACGAACTTCAGCAGCGGAACGAAGAACTCAGCCGCGCGCGGGACTTGCTGCGCCGCCAGGCCAAGCAGCTAGAGCTAGTCTTCGCCACGATGACCGAGGGGGTAGTCGTGGTGGACGCAGAGGGCCGTCTGCTCCAGGCGAATCGGGCGGCAGAGCAGCTCCTCGGCATAGACACGACTCCGGGGGAGCGGTTGTTGACGGCGGGTTGGTTCAGCGCCGAAGGGAAGCCACTTACATCCGACGCGTTGCCTACTGCTCGCGCCGTGGCCACCGGGCAGACGATCCGCAACGTACCAGTAGCCGTACGGCGCGAGCCTGGTCTGCCGCAGCGCGAGCTAAACATCAGCGCGACCCCACTGCGGGATGAAAAGGGGAACGTTACCGCCGTGGTGGGCGTCCTACACGATGTCACCGCGCAGAACCGGTTGGTGCGTGCCCGTGAACGGGCCACGGCCCGCCTGGCGCGCCGCAACGCTGAGCTGCGCCAGCGAACCGAAGAGCTGGAGGCCGCGCTGCGCACTCTGGCGGAAACGCAGGCGCAGCTCGCCCAGACGGAACGGCTTGCCTCTCTAGGCCACCTGACCGCTGGAATCGCGCACGAAATCAATAACCCCCTGGCGTTCGTCAGTAATAATGTCGCTGTGCTGGAGCGGGACTGGCGACTGGTGATGGAGATTCTCCAGCGCTACCGCCCCGCGCTGCCCACGCTCGAGCGGATCGATCCCGCGCTGGCCGCCGAAATCCGGCAACTGGAGGAATATACTGACCTGGGGTACGTGGCCGCCAACCTGGAGCGCGTGTTCAACGGCACGAACGATGGCCTCCGGCGCGTGCGCGACATCATCCAGAGCTTACGGGAGTTCGCACGGATGGAGTCGCCCGACCGGCAGTCCGTGGACCTGCGCGTCTGTCTGGAAAAGGCCCTGGAGATGGTACACTTCCGGCTGGAACGGCGCGCCATTCAGGTGGTGCGGGAGTACGGCGACGTCCCGATGGTGGCCGGCCACCCGGGCAAGCTGAACCAGGTGTTCCTGAACTTGATCATCAACGCGATGGAGGCGATCGAAGCGGCGGGGCACTCTGCCGGCATCCTCCGCCTGCGCACCGAATGCGTCGAGGGCGGCGCGTGCGTGGAGATCGAGGACAACGGCTGCGGCATTTCGCCCGAGGACCTGCCGCGCGTCTTCAACCCGTTCTTCACTACCAAAGAGCCCGGCCAGGGAACCGGGCTCGGGCTGAGCATCTCTTACGGGATTATTAAGGCACATGACGGTACCATTGAAGGAGAGTCGCTTCCTGAAGGGGGAACCTGCTTCCGCATCTGGCTGCCTGCCAGTGGAGCGGCGAATTCCTGAGCTGATGAGCCATCCGCGCCCCTGCCTGCTCGTCGTGGATGACGAGCAGGAGATTCTCGACTCCATCCACGATCTGTTCCGCCTGGACTATCGGGTGCTGCGCGCGCGGACCGGCGAAGCAGCGGAACGCCTGATGGAGACCAACAATGTTCACGTGGTGATGGTGGACCAGCGGATGCCGGAGATGCGAGGCACTGAGCTGCTAGCGCGCATCAAGCAGCGGTTCCCGCACGCCACCCGCCTTATCTTTACCGGTTACGCCGATCTGCAGGCGGTAATCGCGGCCATCAACGAGGGCAACGTCTACCGGTACATCGCCAAACCGTGGGATCCTGCCGAGCTGCGCGTCACCGTTGCCCAGGCGTTTGAGCAGTACGAACTCGCGGCGGAACGCCGGCGTCTGCTGGACGATCTGCAAGCCAAGAACGAGGCGCTCCAGACCGCGATCCACGAGCGGGAAGCCGCGCTCCGCCAGGCCCAGTCCCGCGCCGAGCTGATGGCCGGCCTGGCGCACGATTTGCGCAACCCCCTGACCATCTTCATGGGCTACGCGGTTACTCTGCTTTCCGGAACGCTGGGGTCCTTGAACGAGCGGCAGTCCGATGCCGTGGAACGCATGCAGTCCAGCGCTCGCTATATGCTCAACTTGATCCGCGATACCCTGGATCTGGTCAAAGTAGAGTCGGGACGCGATTCCCTCTATCCTACCGAGTTCGCGGTAGCGGACGTGGTGCGGGAAGTCTACAACGTGGTGCGGGAAGGCGCGGCGCGGAAGCATCTGCGGGTGAACCTGGATGTGCCGGACCAGGTGCGAGTGGAGGCGGATCGGATCAAAGTTGCGCGCATCCTGTATAACCTGCTCACCAACGCCATCAAGTTTACTCCCGAGGACGGCCAGGTGGACGTGCAGGCGTGCATTCAGAACGGAATGCTGGCGCTCACCATCGCTGACACGGGAATCGGTATTCCCCCGGAGATGCAGACGAGGATCTTCCAGGAGTTTGTCACGCTGGAGGATGGTAGCGGCAGCCGGCAAATCGGCACCGGCCTCGGTCTGGCCGTCTGCAAACGGCTGGTGGAACTCCACGGAGGCGCCATCGCCCTCGGCAGCCAGCCTGGCAAGGGAAGCACTTTCCGAGTGCTGATCCCCGCCCACCGTCCTGCCGGCGGACCGGAGGAATAGCTCCGTATCGTTTGTGCAGCGCTTCGCTCGCCGGGATCTCCGTGCCTGCGCAACGGAGAGGAAGATTCCCCAAGATCTGTCTCCTGGGCGTGCAGATCTCTGACGTAATCAATCCAGTTTGCGCATAATGAGACTGGATGGAAGGCGGATTGCCATTCCTGCACAGAGCGCCGGCGGAGCGGGCCCGGTAGCGCTGATGCGGGGCTCGCCCGAAGAGTCCTGTTCAAAGCACGCGCCAGCCCATGCCACGTGCCGCCCCTTGCCAGCCGCGCGTTTACTCACCCTGGCATGATGATGCACAGGCTGTCGTACGTCCGGCGGACCACCGGCCTCCCCCGGGCAGGAGCCAAGAGCCTACCTTTCCACCCGGAATTCGCGCGGATGTTCCCCGGCAGGGAACCATCTCTGTGATCCGCGCCCGTAGCCTGGCCGCTGAACAGGGGGCGTCGATCTCAGCCGCAGGCGCCCGGCGGCCCAGGAAGGAGTAAAAGGAGATCGATGCGACGACAAGACCCCGAGCGGCAGAAAGGCTGGCTCGCCGACGTGTTCCAATCACTCAGCGCGGACGAGCGAGCCGTTCTGGAACGCCAGGCCACTGTTTATCATCTGCAAGCAGGAGAGACTTTGCCCGAAGTCCACAACGCTCTCATCCGCGTGGAGGAAGGCCTGGCGCGCCTCTTCGTTACCGACAAGGAGCGCATGCTCACCGTCGGCCTCCTTGGTCCGCGGGATTCCCTGGCGGCTCCCCTGTATCATAACTGGTCGCCCTCCATCTATGGCGTGCAGGCCCAGGAGGAAAGCCACATCCTGGTCGTCCCCCACGAGGCGGTGTTTGCCGTTGCAGATGCGAACCCGAACTTCTACCGGGAACTCATCCGCCACCTCTCGTGGGGGGTGTGGTTCCTGATGGAACGGCTGCAATCCCTGGTCTTCTCCACGCTGCGTGAGCGCGTCTGTCGTGTCTTACTAAACATTGGCCTCATCATGGGCACGCCGAAGAACGGCGGCGTGCACCTCGGCTTGCGGATGACCCAGGAAGAGCTGGCAGAGCTGGTCGGCACGCGGCGTGAATCGCTCTCCGCCACGCTGCAGGAGCTGCGTGAGGACGGGATCATCGAGCTGCGCTACGCACGCATCGACATCAAGGATCTGAAAGCCCTGCACAGGATCACTGGTGACGACGCGCTGCCGTTCGTGGAGAAGCGGGTGAATGGCAAAGGATCCGCAGGCGGGCGAGGGCGCGGCGCCCGGGGGCGCGCCACAGGCACACGAGGAGCGCGCCAGCAAGAGAAGTAGTGGCAGCAACGGCAATCTGAAACGCGCCCGGACGCTCAACAGCGGTCGGGCGCGTTCGATAGCAGCCTCCTCATCCATCCTCAAGCGGCCCCACTCCCTCTGGGAGCGGGGCCGCATCGCTTCCCCAGAGCCGGCAGATCCCGCCCACCACCAGCATCCACAGATCCGCCAGCCCCGCTAGGACGAGCACGAAACCCAGCACGGCCACCGGAGCCGCGAGCACGCATAAGATCAGGCCCACGACCGGGCAGGCGCTCAGCAGGCCGACGGCACTTGCCCCCTCCACCGCCAACGCCGCCAGAAACAGGCCCAGCACCCCGAGGGTGTAGAGGAATGCTCCCAGCCCCCCGTATCGCTCACGTGCGTCCCGGTAGATAGCGATGGTGATGGCTCGGAGGCTGAACCGCACCGGGTTGGCGGTGGCCAGCAGGCCGGGCTCGTCCGCGGTCACCATCAGGTAGCGCAGCGCCAGCACATCGGCGCGCGGCACGGGCTCCGTAGACTGGATGCAGAGGGTAGTGGAAGACGTGCTCTGGCCTGGGTCCCGACAGGAGAGGTTGCCAGAGCTATCCAGCCGGTAGACACGCCCGCGGCGCAGCCGGGATGGGAACTCCAGGTACCCCTGCCGGATGAGGGTGGTATATCGCGCTTCCCCCATAATGCGCCGGAGGAGCTCCTCCGCACGTGCAGATGGGGCCTCACGAATGGGATCGCTCATCCCGCTGTAAAGGGCGTGGGGACCTACCCGCCCCGGAGGCGAGGAATAACCACGATCTCCCGCGCCTCGGGGTCAAACTCCTTCAGACGAGTAGCAACGCCTGCCTCATCCAGCCGGAAGACGCCCTTGCCCTGCGCGTAGGCTTCCTCAACCATACGCCGGGCCCGATCAAGAGATCCCGCGTCGGCGACGTCCCATGCCACGCGGGTATCGCCGCGGCTATTCATGATCAATAGGAGTCCCATATCTTGCTCCACCGGCCCGGATTACGCGCCCCCTTTGGACGCGACTTGCCGTGGTTAGAGCTTCCCCTGCATCCCACCCCCTAAACGCAGATGGGTGGCGTGATATAATAGGCGCGATCTTGGACTGGCGCTCCTCATCCGACCGGTGCGCTTATGCCGCCCGACACAACCCGCCAAGCCCTCCACGTCCCCACGAGCCTCCGCCTGGCGCTGTGCCAGTTCAATCCTACCGTGGGTGATTTGGAGGGCAACGCACGCCGCATCCTGGAGGAGACTGAATCCGCGAAGGCGCAGGGCGCCGACGTCGTGGCCTTCACCGAGCTGGCAATCCCCGGCTATCCCCCTGAAGACCTACTCATCAAGCCGGGCTTCCTGCGCGAAAACGGGCGCGCGCTCCACGAGATAGCGCGAGGCACACACGGCATCGTTTCCGTGGTCGGCTTTGTGGATGTGGCTGAGGATGTTTACAACGCCGCTGCAGTGATCGCCGAGGGCGAGATACGCGGTATCTACCATAAGTTTTACCTGCCCACCTACGGCGTCTTCGATGAGGACCGCTACTTTCAGCGCGGCGATCGCTACCCGGTCTTCGATCTCCAGGGCGTCCGTCTTGGGGTCACCATCTGTGAGGACATCTGGTACCCCCGCGGGCCCGCCGCCACCCTCGCCCTCCTCGGGGGAGCGGATGTGGTAATCAACATCAACGCCTCGCCGTTCCACGCAGGGAAGTGGCGCTTCCGTGAGGCGATGCTGACCACCCGCGCTTCCGATTGCGCCTGCGCGCTGGCCTACGTCAACCAGGTGGGCGGGCAGGATGAACTGGTCTTCGACGGCCACTCATTGGTCATCGACGCCAACGGCGACGTGATTGCGCGGGGGGCCGCGTTCGAGAGCGCCCTGCTAACGCTGGACATCGATCTGTCCGCCATCCTCCACCGCCGCCTGGCTGACCCTCGCCGCCGCAAAGAGAAGCTGCTGATGCAGGAGCTGAACCAGCGCGTGGAGGTGGTTCCCCTGCCGGCTTTGCCCGCCAATCGCCGCCGCCCCGCGCTGCCGGCTCCCGTCCAGCCTCCGCCCGAACCCCTGGCAGAGATCTACCGCGCCCTCCTGACCGGTACGCGAGACTACGTGCGTAAGAATGGATTCAAAGGCGTGGTGATCGGCATTAGCGGCGGCATTGATTCGGCGCTGGTGGCGACCGTGGCCGTGGACGCGCTCGGGGCGGAGGCGGTGACGCTGGTGTCGATGCCCTCAGTCTACACTTCTTCGGAAACCCGGTCGGACGCGGCCAGTGTGGCGCAGAACCTGGGCACGCGCTTTCTGGAGATCCCCATCCGTGGGCTGCAGACGGCCTATGACGAGGCGCTCCGCGATGTGTTCGCGGGCCTGCCGCGCGATATCACCGAGGAGAACATCCAGGCCCGCGCGCGGGGCAACATCCTGATGGCTCTGTCCAACAAGTTTGGCTGGCTGGTGCTGACCACCGGCAACAAGAGCGAGATGGCGTGCGGTTACGCGACCCTCTACGGGGATATGGCAGGCGGCTTCGCGGTCATCAAGGATGTCCCCAAGACCACAGTTTACCAGCTGGCCGAGTACCGCAACCGGATACGGCCCGTCATTCCGGAGAGCATCATCCGGCGGCCGCCCAGCGCCGAGCTGAGACACGGGCAAAAGGACAGCGACACCCTGCCTCCCTACGACGTTCTGGACCCCATCCTTCACGCCTACGTGGAGGAGGATCGCAGCCTGGAGGATATCGTGCGCGCCGGCTTCGACGCGGACCTGGTGCGCCGCGTCATTCTGATGGTGGATCGCAACGAGTACAAGCGGCGGCAGGCGCCGCCCGGCATCAAGATCACGCCGAAGGCGTTCGGTAAAGACCGCCGTCTGCCAATTACCAACCAGTTCCACGATGTAAACGGGCCGTAGGGGAGTGGGGCAGCGAACGGATGCTACTCCCTTCCCCGCCGGCCGGACGGGTTCACGATGGCTACACGCGCCGCTTCCACGGAATCCGCAGAGCAGAAACCGATTCCTGCCCGCCAGGCCGTGCAGCAAGCCCAGGACGCCGCGGGTCTGGCCGAGGTGCTGCGGCGCGAGCGGGAACGCATCCGCGAACAGAACGCTGCTCAGCCTACGGGCGGACGCACCTGCCGCGTTCTCAGCGATCTGACCGACCTGGTGATTCAGCGGATCTTCGCGCTGGCGCTTCCCCAGGGAGCCGAGCGCGAGCGTGTCCAGAGCCAGATCGTTGTCGCCGCCACGGGGGGATACGGCCGCCGCGAGCTGTGCGCCTTCAGCGACATCGACGTGACCTTTATTGTGGCGGAAGAGGAAGACCCTGCGCTGGATGCCACCGTTCGGCAGATGTACCTCACGCTGATGGAGGTCTTCAGCCAGCGGGCGCAGCTCAAGGTCGGCTACGCCTATCGCACCCTGGGCGATGTCCCGCAACTGGATCACCAGACTCAGACTGCTCTGCTGGACGCACGCGCCATTGTGGGCAGCGTGTCCCTCTGTGAGCGGTTCACGCGCGAGCTGATGCGCAACGTCTGGCCCGCAGCGTTCGTCCGCCAGAAGCTCGCCGAGCGCGCGGAAACCAGCGCCCGGCACGGGGGCACGATCTACCGCGTGGAACCGCACGTGCGGGAGAGCCCCGGCGGCCTGCGCGATCTCCACGTGGCCGAATGGCTGGCCGCGCTTGCCTTCCCCGTCACGCGGGGGGATGTCTGGCGCCAGCTCCAGCGCCTGGGGGTAGTGGCGCGGCGTAACGTACACCAGGTGGCCGCCGCGCGCGAGTTCCTGCTCACGGTGCGCAACTGGATGCACTTCCAGGAGCAGCGCCCCGCCGATCTCCTGGTGCGCGAGCGGCAGGAGGTGCTGGCACAGGCGCTGGGGTTCCCGGCCGCGGATGGGCTGAGCCCCGCTGAACGACTCATGCGCCAGTACTACGAACACGCAGAGAACGTCCTGCGCGTCACCGGCTTCGTGGTCGATCGCTGCCTCTCCGAACGACTCAGCCTCACCGCCGAGCTGGTCTGCGTGGGGCGGGAACTCGCCCCCGCCTACCCTGGCCTCCAGGTAACGGATCCCGTATTCCTCATCCAGGTGTGCGAGCAGTACCAGGCCCACGGTCTCTTCCCCGGCACAGAGCTGCGGCGCATGATCGCCGAGCACCTGGCGGGAGTAGAGGACCTCTCCGGGAATGCCGCCGCAGGCCAGGCGTTCCTTCAACTGCTGGGGGCGCGCGCTGGCGTTTACGACACGCTCCGGCTAATGGCGGACCTGGGCATCCTGCAGCGACTCATTCCTGAGCTGGGGGAAGCCTACCGTCGCGTGCCGTTTGATCCGGTGCACCGACACACGATCGGCCACCATTCTCTGGAAGTCGTGCGCGCTCTGGAGCAGCTGCATACCGCGGACGACCCGGCGCTGGCGGAGTACCGGCGCATCGGGAGCGAAGTGGTAGGGCCGGAGACGCTCTACCTGGCGGCGCTGCTGCACGATATCGGCAAGCTCCACGGCACTCGCGGCCACGCGGAGGCAGGCGCCGAGATGGCGCACGGCATTGCGCGACGCCTGGGGATGGGCGCCGCCGAGACACAGGAAGTCGCTGCGCTCGTTCGCCACCATCTCCTGATGTCAGAGATTTCCCAGCTGCGCGATCTGACCTACCCCCAGACCCTCCGCAGCTTCACTGCCGTCGTGCACAGCCTCGACCTGCTCAAGATGCTGTTCCTGCTCACTTATGCGGACATGGCCGCCACCGGGGTGCTCACCCCGGTAAAGGTGCGCTTTCTGGAGGATCTCTTTTATCGCGCGGAGGCGTCGCTCTCCGCCCAGGCGCCACCCCCGGACGAGGAGCAGCTGCGTCGGTATCGCACCCGCCTCTCGCGCCGGCTGTCGGCCGCCAACTTCACCACGGAGCAGATCCGCGAGCATTGCGAGGGGATGCCCGTATCTTACCTGCTGAACACAGCTGCGGATCGGATCGCCGCTCACATCCGGATGATCGAGACCCTTGCCCAGAGCGGACCGGTGGTGGAATTCGCGTCCGAGCTGGGATCGGAGATCACCAACCTGACGGTGTGCACCTACGAAGAACCGGAGCCCGGCCTGCTGAGCCACATCGCCGGTGTGCTGTATGCACACGACGTGAGCATTTACGCCGCCCAGGTGTACACCCGTAGCAGCGATCCGAAAGTGGCCCTGGATACTCTCTGGGTCGATTTCCACGGCCGGCGTCTTCCCCCGACCAAGCGCATCGAGGTGGAACAGGACGTGCTGACAGTCCTCCGGGGCGCCCCCGTGGACGAGATCCTGGCGCGGTTCCACAAGCAGCTGCCGCCCCCCATCCCGCCGGACTCCGTGCGGTTCAACAACGACCTCGCCGAGCATCATAGCGTGCTCGAGATCTCGGTAGCGGACCAGCCGGGGTTGCTCTACCGGATCACGCGCTCGCTGGCACGGCTGGGCTGGGACATCCACAGCGCGCGCATCAGTACCACGGGCGCCCGCGCTCGGGACGCCTTTTACCTGACGGATGCCCAGGGGCAGCGTCTCCTCGAAGACGAGAGCCATCTGGTGGAACTCTTCCTCCCGGCCTACATGGCGGATTAGCGCCCCGCCGCGGTGTTAACTGTGCCGGCGCAGAAGCGCGAAGCATCGGGGGGATGAGCGAGTGAGCGAACATAGAGGACACACGTTCTCCACGGGCCGGGCCGTTCATCCTTCCCCGTTCATCATTCGAGGTTCACATGTTTCTCGCGATTGATGTTGGCAACACCACCATCTCCATCGGCCTGTACCGCGGCGAGTCACGCCTCGGAGCCTGGCGGATGAGGACGGATCGGGACCGCACTGGCGACGAGCATGGCGTCCTCATCGCTCAGCTGCTGGCGCTGCAGGGCTACCATCTCGCGGACGTAACCGGCGTGGCGGTCTCCAATGTGGTACCGCCCCTCGCACCCGCTATTCGTGAGTTCGCGGAGCGCTACACCGGGCGGCCAGCGGAGTTCGTGGGTGAGGCGCTGATCCCCAGCCTTCCCAATCTCTATGCGCCACCAGGCGCGGTGGGGGCGGACCGGCTGGTGGACGCCATCGCTGTCCTGCGCCGCTACGGGGCGCCCGCTGTAGTGGTGGACTTCGGTACCGCCACCACCTTCGATGCGATCTCCGCCCGCGGAGAGTACCTGGGCGGTGCTATCGCACCAGGCGTCGGGATTTCGCTGGAGGCGTTATTTCGCACCGCCGCGCACCTGCCGCGCATCGAGATCGCGCGCCCCGCGCGCGCGATTGGCGGCTCCACTGTCGAAAGTATGCAATCGGGCGCCTATTATGGATTCGTGGGGCAAGTAGAGGGGATTGTGCGCCGGTTCGTGGCCGAACTGGGCCCGAACACGCGCGTGATCGCCACCGGGGGGTTAGCGCCGCTCATCGCTCCCGAGACGCCGGTGCTCCAGCACGTAGACCTCTATCTCACCCTGGACGGGTTGCGCATCCTGTGGGACGAGCATCATTCCAACCGCTCCGGATCGGGTCCCTGACCCTCTGGCCGCCATTGGTGCTGGCGCCGATGGCGGGCCATACGGACACTGTTCTGCGCCGGCTATGCAAAGAGCAGGGCGCAGGGCTGGTGGTGACTGAACTCACCTCCAGCTACGGCCTCTACTTCCGGAACGCCAGGAGCCTCAAGTTTCTGCGGTGGACTGAGGCGGAGCGCCCCATTGGCGCCCAGATCTTCGGGGCGGATCCGGAGGTGATGGCGGAAGCGGCGCGCCTCGTCTCCCAGGTGGAACCGGACCTCATCGACGTCAACATGGGGTGCTGGGTGCCCAAGGTCGCCAGGACAGGCGCGGGCGCCGCCCTGCTCTGTGATCTGAAACGGGCCGAGGCGGTGATGAAGGCAGTGGTGCGCGCCGCCTCCGTGCCGGTGACGATCAAGACGCGCACGGGGTGGGACGGCGAGGTCGGTTCGGCGTTGGAGCTGGCCCGCGTCGCTGAGGTGGTGGGCGTGGCCGCGGTGACCATTCACGGCCGCACGGCGAAACAGGGCTTCACCGGCGCGGCGGACTGGCGGCCGATTGCGGAGGCCGCCGCCGCCCTCAGCATCCCTGTGATCGGTAACGGCGACGTGGCCACCCCTGCGGATGCGGAGCGCATGTTCCGCCAGACTGGCTGCGCGGCGGTCATGATCGGGCGAGCGGCGCTGGGCAATCCGTGGATCTTCCGCGACGTCCGCCACGCCCTCCACACGGGCGAGGTTCTCCCCCCGCCCACCCCGCGGGAACGAATCGAGATGGTCCGTCGCCACGCGCGGCTGGTGGTCGCCGTGGAGGGTGACGATCCCGACCGTGCGAATGCACCGCTCCCCGGGTATGCCCGCGGGCAGCTGGGGCACTACTTCTACGGATTACCCGGCGCCGCTGCCGCGCGCGCGGCCCTCGGTCAGGCAAACGTCCTGGGCGATGTGGAGCGACTCCTCGACCGGCTGGAAGCGGCCATTGCCGCCGCGCCGGACTGGCAGTGGCGGCCGCCCTTAGGGCGCCCGCTGTCCGGCGTGGGATCGGGCTAACCCGGGGTGAGTGCTCACCACGGGGACGTGGAGCCACAGAGTAGAGGGAGAGGGGGAGCATAGGGGAATGAGCGAGCGGGTGAGGGAGTGTATAAGTATCCGGCTCTTTCCTGCCCCTCTTCACCCGTCCTGTGTCTCCGTGGTGCCAGGTGCTGATCTGACCGCCCATTCGAGCTGCGGAGGAACGAAGCGGCCGCATTCCTGCCCTCCGGGCCGCCGCGGGGCAAGGCAGGCCGGGCGGATGGGCGAGCCTGCCGAATCAACCGCTGGGGATCTCGGCGCTCTCCCCCTCCGCCGGACACAGGACAGGAATTTCCGGCACCCGGAGGCGCATGGCCTGTACAAACTGATCCGCGGTGCCGCGGAAGCGGTCGAGCGCGGGCAGGAAGCAGGGCACATGGCCCCAGTGGATCGGTATGACCACCCGGGGCCGGAGGATCGCCGTGGCGCGCACGGCGGCAGCGGGCGTGAGGTGGCGCTGAAACGGTCCGATGGCCAGGGACGAGCCGCCCACCGGCACGAGCGCCACATCAATCGGCCCGCACCGTTTGCCGATCTCCTCAAAAGGCGTGCGTGGCCCCGCGTCCCCAGCAAAATAGGTCCGCCGGCCTCCCATCTCCACCACGTAACCCAGCGACCAGCGCGTGTGCACCGAGGGTACCGCCGTTACACGCACTCCTCTGGCAGACCAGCTATCCCATTCCTCCATCTCGTGCAGGCTGCTCAGCCCGATAGCTGCCAGTCGGCGCCAGGGATGGCCTCCGGGGGTGAGAATCGGGGTCGCCCGCGGCAGCGTGGATAGCGATCTGGTGTCCAGGTGGTCGGGATGCGCGTGGGAGATCAGAATGGCGTCCAGCAAACCCATCTGCGCCGCGTCGAGCGCGGGCGGGCGGCATCGCCGCCAGGGACCGATCCGGCCGCTGAGCCACGGATCGGTGATCACCCGCACGTCCCCGCACTGGATGAGAACGGTGGCGTTGCCCCCCAGCGTGATGCTAACTGGACTGGTTTCCGACATTCCAAATACTACAGTACCGGTTCCGCCGCTTGCTTTCTACTGCTACCTCCTAGCTCTTAACTCCAATGGCCGGGGTTCGGGAGTAAGAGGAAGGACGTGAGCGGCGCGGCGTGCGTGGCGCGGCGGCTCTAGCCGTGTCGCGCCAGCCACCGCTCGGCGTAGCGCAGATCGAGGAGGTTATCGATGTCGAACGCGAGTTCGGCGTGGCAATCCAGAACCGCCCGGCAATAGCAGCGGGTAAGCGCAGACACGCGCGCCTCGATCTCGCCGACGGCCAGCCTCCGGGTGAACAGCTTCCATACCAGCCCTGCCCCCAGCGCGCGCGCCATGCCGATCTGCGTCTTCCGATTGCTGAACAGCCCCTGAACAAGGGGCATATTATCCAGCACGGCGCGCGGACGGATGAGTAGCTGGCCCCCACCGGTGAACGCGCCCTCTGCCAGGCGGATATAGATGCCAAGATTGCCGGGGAAGGTGGCGACAAATGCTGCCTTGCGGATTGCGGGCACGCAGACATCCGCCTCCCGTGGGGCGCGTTGAAGGAAGTCCTGCACGAACGCCGCATCGATGGCGGGCAGGTCGGAGGCGCAGACGAGGATCCGCCGTGTGTCATCTCCGGCCAGCCGCTCAATTCCCGCCCGCAGATTGCCAGGCGCCGAACCGGTGTCCTTCTGCCACAGACACCGGTCCCCGAGCACGTCCCGCACCGCGTCCGGCCCCACCGCGCAGACGCGATCGATGCCGGATGCGCATTGCAGCGCCTCTACGACGCGACGGATAACGGGCGAGCCGCGCACCGGGACCAGCGCTTTGATCGTCGTCCCCGCCGCGCGCGCAAACAGGCCGGAAATCCGCCCGCCCGCCAGCACGAGCGCATCGATCGCTTCCGCCCCTGCCTCCTTTCCGCCCATTACGAACTGCCCACCCGCTCTCGCTGCTGCAGAACCCTCTCCACGAGCATGATATCCGAGTACTTGTCCACGTCCAGGGCCAGCTCATTGAAGCGCGTCCGGTACCCACGTCCAACGAGGTGCAGCAGGGAGGAGAGCTTCTGTTCCACGTCCGCTACGCGCAGCCGCCGGAGGCAGAGCTTGAGCGTAAACGAGAAGCCGAACATCATCGCCAGTTGCCACGGCTTCCGACGCCGCGCGTTCAACAGCTCCTCCACCCACAGCCATCGATCCCGCAGAACGTCCGGCCGGACGAGCGCCGCGCTGCAGCCGGTGAACGCGCCCTCGGGGGTGGGCGCGAAGATCCACGCGCGGTTCGGGAAGTCCCGCAGCACGTCCGCGCGCTCCACGTAAGGGAAGACCACATCCGCCTCGGGCGCGTTCCCGAACAGGTCCTCCAGCGCCGCACGGGTGAGCAGCGGCAGATCGCCGGAGAGGACGAGTACGCGCCGGGCATCGGGAAGGGCTTGGAGGCCAGCGCGCAGATTCTCACTGATGTCTCCCCTCTCCGGGATCACCGTGGCGTCCAGCTCCCGCAGAGCCGGCGTGTCCAGGCTCTGATCCCCCACCACAATGATGCGCCCGATCTGCGGGCAGGACCGCAGGCCGCGCACCGTCCACTCCACCATCGGCCGGCCGAGGATGGGGATCTGCGCCTTCCGCGCGATGGCGGGATCGAAACCCCGGAACCGCTCCTTTTCCATCGCCCCGCCGGAGAGAACCAGGGCGTCTACCATCGAGGATCCCTCCGCCGCCGGCGCCGGACGATCATACGAGGGCGGACTCCAGCCGGTCGCCCTGGTAGATGGTGATCCCGCGCCGGGCCAGTTCGCTGATGAAGCGGTCGGGCGGGATGCACAGCTCGGGAGCCACCACGCCGCGCCGGGTGATCTCTCCCCGCCCCAGCATCACCGTCCCGATGGCCAGCGGCACGCCGGTCAGGTGGTTCATATGATCGGCGGCGCCGTAGGTCAGCCGTTCCAGCTTGCCCCCACGGGTACCCTTCACGTCCACGCGCACCGCAGAGCAAGGACAGGCGGGCCGGCCGATCTTGCCCAGCGCGGGCAGGAGCGGCTTGATCAGTTTGCCGATGACCTCCCGCTGGCGCGCGGTGTTGGTCAGCCGCAGCCTATTCAGCAGAATGGCCAGGGAATTCAGGAAGCCCTCGGAGAGGCCGCCCTTGAGGGTAACGGTGCGCACTCCTGGAAACGCCCGCGGCAGGGTCACCGGCTCGGGGTGGCCAAGGTGGAACACGTTCACCTCGCCTACCGGCGCGGGGAACCGCACCCGCTCCTTACCCGAGCCGGCGGGGACGTACACCAGCCTGCCGTTCTGGAAGCTGGGCACCCGTCCGCTGAAGATGTGGAGGGTGTGGAGGATGACCGCGAAGCCCTCCGAGTCCGAGGCGCTGCCGCCCCAGGCCACTTTGATCTCCTCCACCGTATCCACAGCGTCCGCCGCCTTGCGGGCCAGGATGTTGGAGATGCCGGGCGTCCATCCCAGCCCCGTGAGCACCGTAACGTCCTGTTCCTTCGCTTTCTGATCCAGCTCCAGCACCGCCTGCGCGGCGTCGTAGTCGTCGCACAGAGAAACGTAGTGGCAGCGCGCCCCGATGGCGGCGGCGGCACACTTCACCTCATACCTGTAGAACGGCCCCACCGCGCTGGCGGCCACATCGCAGCCGCACATGGCGTCCACCAGCGAGCCGGGATCGTTGGCGTCCACCCTGGCGGCGCTGATCCTGGGGTTGTTCAGGCTTGCCACCAGCGCGCGGGCGCGGGCCTCATCGTAGTCGGCGACCACGAGGGATTCCACCTCGGGTTGCCCGGCCAGATCCCGCACCGCGCGGCTGCCCATATCCCCCGCACCGCCCAGCACGATCACACGCATAGCGATTCCCTCCCGGCAACGGTCGGGGCCTGCGGGAGGCCGACGCTTCGCCGGGCAGATCGGGAGTGTGGCTCCCCGGCAGCGGTGGGGCAAGGCTGTCTACCCTTCTCTCCACTCACAGTTGCGGGGCAGCCACTCAGGCCACGCATCGGCGTTGGCGGACATTTCTCCGCCGGCGCTCGCCTACTTCATCCACTCCGACGTCGGGATCTCTGCGTGCAGAAAGATGTTGTGGAGCGTTCCCAATGGCAGTTGTCGCCCACGATGTTCCGGCACGATTACCTGCAGCCGCCGAACCGCGTGGCGCCACTTGCGGTGGCGACCCCTCTGGGAGATCAACTCGAACCCATATCGCTTGAGAAGCGCTTCCACCTGCGCGGCGCTCATCCGCCGTACGCGGCCGCTCATCCCACGACGACCTCGCGCTCGACCGCGCCCGGCCCGACATAAATCGGATCCGGCTGCAGGTGGAGCTCGATGGCTTCACGGATGTTCTCCAGGGCTTCCTCCTGGGTGCGGCCGGCGGAAGTGCATCCGGGCAGCTCCGGGCACCACGCGGCCCACTCACCGGTCTCAGGGTCCTGTTCCAGAACTACGCGCCATTTCACTGGTTCTTCTCCACAGGTCTATTCTGCCATACTCGACCGGTATCGTTAAGCCGCGTGCCAGGCTCTCCGCTCAATGTTCTACGCCCAGCTGGTGCATACGCCGGTGGATCGCCGCGATTGCCTCCTGGTAGGGGCGCTCCAGGTAGGCCAGGTGGTCCTCCTCGCCGTGGTGAGGAGTAACGGCGCTCGGCGTGTGCTGCGGCGCCGTATGGCGGATATAGGCGAGCCCTCCTTCGATGAGGGTGAGCATATACTGCGCCGTGTCGCGGTCGAATAGCCACCACTCGCCTCCCACGGCGATGTAGATCGGCGAGGTGTGCGCGAACACGCCGCGCCGCCAGCCGTCGTGGTGCGGCACCGCCGTGTAGTTTGGGCCCCCACAGCGCGCCGCGAGCCAGGTGTGCCTGTCCACCTTTAGACTGGCTTTCAGGTGCAGACGGCGGGCGCCCTTCGCCTCCTCGGTGGCCGCAACCACTCGCCCCTGCTGCACGATCTGCAGCGTGTGGATCGGGAAGATCGACTCCGCCGTTGCCTCCACCTCCACCGTGCCGCCGCCCGCGGGGAGCGGCAGCGTATCGCCGATGCCCGCGCCATTGACGGCAAAGCGCAGGATCGGTCCGCCGCTGACGATGGTCCGCCCGGCGCGTACCGCGCGGCACCAGTTCTCGTAGTTGAACTCCTCATCCTCAGGCACGTAGGCGTAGGTGCGGTAGATGCCCACGGGCACATCGCTGGTCATCTTGTCCGTGCCGCCCACCAGCGGCACGCGATAGCCGCAGTTAAGATAGCGGTAGTACTCCCGGTGCTGGTAGAGGCCACAGGCTGCCATCTCCAGCGCGTCCGCACGCCCTGTGGTGACCAGCACGGCGGGCTCGCAGTTCGGGTTGGGGAAGTGCGGGATGATGACGGTGCCGCCCTGCGCGTGGCAGGCATCCGCCCAGTGGGACAGCGCCGTTTCCAGCGT
>JACQGL010000006.1 GCA_016199525.1 Armatimonadota bacterium | reverse complement strand
GCGGTTGGGATCGTACTCGATGGCCGCGACCTTCCCCGGCACGCCGATCTTATCCCGCTTGAAGTCAATGATCCGGTAGACGCGCTTCGCCCCCCCGCCGACGTGGCGCATCGTGAGGCGACCGGTGCTGTTGCGCCCCCCGCTCTTCTTCAGTGGCTGCGTCAGCGCCTTCTCGGGGTCCTTCTTCGTCAGATCGCTGAAGTCGGCGACGGATCCGAACCGTCGTCCGGGCGTGGTGGGCTTGTATTTGCGAATAGCCATAACCTGAACCTGCCTGGGTAAAGCAACAAGAAAAATGGGGATACGCCGGAATGCTTTGCTTGCCATCCTCCAACCAAATACTCGCGTCTTCCCTCTTGCCTCTCGCTCTTACTCTTTACTCTTGCCGTTTGCCTAGGTGCTCTCAAACGCCTGGCCGAGCACTCCGCCCAGCTCCTGGCCGCTGCGCAGGGTAACAACCGCCTTCTTCCAGGTGCGCGTGTACCCCGCACCTCGTCGCGTGCGGCGGAGCTTCCCCTTCACGGTCAACGTATTAACCTTCTCTACCTCACACCGGCCGAGCTGCTCCACCGCGCGGCGAATATCCACCTTCGTCGCGCCCCGCAGCACTTCGAACGAGTACTTGCGGACGACCCGTTCGCCCGTGCGCGGCGAAGCCGCAGGCAGCGTCTGAAGCGCGACGCTCTTCTCGGTAAGCACCGGCCGAATGATGATCTCGGTGGCGTCTTTCATCCCGCGTAGGCCTCCTGAAGGGCGTCAACGGCGGCGCGGGTGAGCAGCAGCGTGTCCGCGCGCATCACCTCGTAGGTGGAGAGGCCCGGCAGAACGGCAACGCGGACGCCCGGCAGATTCCGCGCCGCAAGGCGCAGGTTCTCACCCCGCTGGGCGGTAACCACCAGCGTGTGCCCCGCAGTGCCCACCTGGTCGAGCCACTGCTTAAATTCGCGCGTCTTGTGGGTGGCAGGCTGAAGGTCCTCCAACACTTTCACCGATCCGTCCGCCACCTTGCTGGATAGCGCGCACAGCAGGGCCAGGCGCCGCATCTTCCGCGGCATATCCTTCTCGTGGCTGCGCGGGTGTGGCCCGTGCACGACGCCGCCGTGCCTGTGCTGGGGAGCGCGAGTACTCCCCTGCCGCGCATGGCCGGTGCCTTTCTGCCGGTACGGCTTATGCCCGCCCCCCGAAACCTCGGCGCGCGTCTTCGTATCGTGCGTGCCCGCGCGTCGATTAGCCAGCTCGCGGTTCACCGCCAGATAGAGCAGATCGGGACGAGACGGACGCCCGAAGACAGCATCATCCAGGTCGGCGTCGCCCATCCGCTCGCCCACGACATTATAAAGGGGCGCGGTTGCCATCCTACTTGGCCTCCCGTATGCTCACCAATCCGCCGTTAGGACCCGGCACCGCGCCGCGCACCAGCAGCACGTTACGATCCGGGATAATCCGCACGACGCGCAACCGCTTCACGGTTACCCGCTCGTGGCCCATATGGCCCGGGCGGCCAGTGTTCTTAAAAATCCTCGCCGGATCCGTCGCCCCTGCCGACTGAGGCTTGCGGTGGACCATCGAACCGTGCGTCTTATCCCCGCCGTGCCAGTGGTAGCGCTTCACGACGCCCTGGAAGCCCTTTCCCTTTGATGTCCCGGTGACGTCCACCAGATCGCCTTCCCGGAAGACCTCCACCGTGATCTCGTCTCCGATGTTGAGGTCCTGCACGCCGGCCATACGCAGTTCGCGCAGATGGCGCACCGGCCGCACCCGCTTGTGCTCCCCCTCCCCCGTCCGGCGCGGGGATCGGTAGAGACCCAGGTGCCCCCGCTCGGGCCGCGTGAGCCGCGATTCGCGCACATCCCCATAGCCAATCTGCACCGCTTCGTAGCCGTCCCGCTCCAGCGTCTTCTTCTGAGTGACGACACACGGGCCCGCCTGGATCACGGTTACCGGAATGACGCGTCCCGTCCGCCGCAGCACTTCATTGCCCCCGGCGTCCTTTGCCGCGATCTCTTCGAAGATCTGGGTCATCCCTACCTTACGGCCCAGGATAGACTTTACCATCGCCATTACTTCCTGCCGGTGTCCCGAAGCGGTTCGGGATCACACCCGGCCGCCGCCGCGCTTCCCCACTAGAGCTTGATCTCGATATCCACGCCGCTGGGCAGGTCCAGACGCATCAACGCGTCGATCGTCTTTGCGCCGGGGTCCAGAATGTCGATCAAGCGCTTATGAGTGCGTATCTCGAAGTGCTCCATCGACTCCTTGTCGATGGTCGGCCCTCGAACGACGCAGTACTTGTTGGTTTCCGTGGGCAGCGGCACCGGACCCGCGATGCGGGCCCCCGTGCGCCGCGCCGTTTCTACGATTTTGCTGGCCGACTGGTCGATGATCTGGTGATCGTAGGCTTTCAGCCGGATGCGCACCTTCTGTCGTCGCATAGTTCCCTCGGCGCCGGGAGGCCGTGCCGCCTCCGGCGCAGCGCGAGGGCCGGGC
>JACQGL010000100.1 GCA_016199525.1 Armatimonadota bacterium | reverse complement strand
GCGCTACGGGGCGCCACCCGACGGCGGACCTGCGGAGTCAGGCGCGGGTTTCTCGCTCTCCGCGGGTGGGGCGGAAGTGGGCGCCGATTTCGCAGCCTCGGCGGGCGGCGCGGACGCGGGCTTATCGGGCGGCGCGGACGGGGCGCTCTGGGCTTCAGCCTGCTTGGTTTCGGGCGGGCGACTGGGGGATGTCTTGCCTGCGCGCGGATCGCAGCTAGTGAGGAACATCTGTGTCACCCAGAACTCGCCGCGATCGTTCTGGTAAATTCCCACTCCCATCTTCTCGAACCGGGAGAATAGAATATTGTCGCGGTGACTGAGGCTGGCCATCAGCGCGCGATGGCTGCGTTCCACATCGGCCACGCTACAGTAGTAGAGGTTCTCACCCACGCAGGCGTATGGCGGCCGCTCTCCCAGCGCCTTCAGGTAGCGATCCATCGGGGTGCGCAGGCCGGGGGTGGGGGAACGATGGTCGAAGTAGTTCTTCTCCATCATCTCGTGGCTGTGCTCCCGAGCCACAAGGATGAGGAGCGGATCCATCGTGAGAGGCCCCAGCTTCTGCGCGGCACGTTCTTTATTTACCATCTCGAGGGAGCGCAGCTCCATCTCCGTGGGTTGGACTTTTGAGAGCGCCGCAGGTAGAACTCTCGTGAATTCCTCGGCGCGGGCTACCCCTCCTGAGGGTGATAAGAGGAATAAAGAGGTAAGGCCAACCGCGACGACGGCACCGATAATCCACCCTCGGTGGCGCAAGGACTGCATGTGAACTCCCTCCGGTTGGTAGCGTGTGTGTTCCGGGCTCGAGAGGAGATAGGAAAATTTTCGGCAGGCGGCTGGCCCTACTGTAGCCACCGAGTCGGCGGCGGGTGAGAAAGTGATGGCTAGGGGTTGCTATCCCACGCCTCGCTTCGGATCGGAGTGGGCGTGGCGGAGGGAGGCGATCGGAGGCCGGGGCAGCAGCGGGGCGGCGAGCGACCCCTACACGATGCCCCCTCCACACAGGCCCACCGGTTCCTGGGAGACAACACCCGCCTAGATGCTGACCTCGGCGGGTCCCCGCGTTCTGTGGTATAAAGACACAGCCCGCCCGTCGCCCGTGATGCCAGCGGTCCCGATTCGCGCCGGGCTCGCGGCGCAGGCAACCCCAATCCGACGGAAGGCCGTGGCGATGATGTCTCTCCGCCCACCATCCGGACGGCGCCGGTTCCAGATCAGGTGGCTCCTCTTTATCCTGGCGCTTGCCTTTGCCACTGCCGCAGGGCTCGTCCATTCGGACACGCCTGGCGGCCATCCCGTAGCGGATGGCGACCACGCCCTTACCCTTGCCGATCCCTGGCTGTGGGATCATCCCCTCACACGCTACTGGTCTGTCCGCGTGCCGGAGCGGCCGTTCGACTACCCACGCTCCCTGCGCCGGGACAGGAAGTTTGGGCAGGACTATCCCTACCAGACATGGGGTCTGGTCTGGGAGAGCCCACAGGCAGTGAAGACGCGCCGCATCTTTGTGCACTACCAGCACCGTGAGGACGAGTACCTGGCGCGACAGGCCACCGCCGCGCTGGCACGGCTGTATTGGGTGGCGCGCGAATACCTGGGTCGGGAACCGGTAAGCCGGGGTTCCGGCGACCGGGATCCGCAGGTCCATGTCTGGATGACACGCGATGGGGAGGCGGGTGGAGAGGAGTTCCAGGGCCATCTCTACCTCTACGCGGTTCAGGAGCCGCGGGCGCCCGCGGAGTGGCTACGGGAGATCGCCCACGAGTACGCGCACGCCATCCTGCCCCGTATCGGCCCCTATCACGAGGGGGAGCCCTGGGCCAGCGGCTACCTGGGCGAGCGGCTTCTCCTGAAATGGCTCATCGACAACGGCGAGACGGCTGCCTGGGGCGAGCGGTTCAGCGGACCGGACTACATGGCGAACCAGATAGCACCGCTGCGCGATCGCTACCTTAATAGCGGCCCCCACGCGGCATCCCTGGTCCAGATGGATGCCGCGGGGATGGAACAGTTGATCGGCTTCGCGCTGGCAATCGAGGCGGCTTATGGACCGCGGTTGCTTCGAGAGGCGCTGGCGCGGCTGGGAGCGGAGGAGCACCCCGGCGCCTTCGTGCGCAGCGTGGGAGAAGCGCTGACGGCGCAGCAGCCTGATACAATCTTGCTAGACGCGTGCGCCTTCATCCCCGCGCGCTCCCCCGGCGCCGTACAGCAGCCGGATGGCGGCTGGCGGTTCGAAAGGGTCGCCTACTGGGTTTACCTGCCACCGGGGGAATGGGAGATCTCCGTGGATGGCACGGCTCCCGCCCTGCTGCAACTGGAGCGAGTGGCGTTAACCCGGGATGCGCCGGCGGGTACGTTCCGCGGGCGCGTAGAAGTAGGTGCATGGCGGCGGCTGGATCTGGCCGCAAGCGTGCGGGGGACGATGGTCCTGCGGCGCGTGCGGTTCCAAAGACGAGCGCCAGATGCAGACAGTTGATGGATCGGACGCTGTGCGAAACGCGGAAGGAAGGGACGGATGAAGTTCACGCTGATGGCTGTTTGCCTGGGACTGGCGGTGGCGGCGCCCGTGGCCTGGGCGCAGTCCTCCCCGCCGGCGGGGGCGCGGGCACCCCGGCAGGTGGGCGCGGCACCGGCGGCGAACGCGCCGAGCCCCATCGAGGCGGGTAACGTTGATATCCTCAAAAACCAACCGGTGATGCCGAACGCCGTGGAGTCCGAGTACACCTACGGCCTGCCCAACCCGCCGGCGTCCCCCGTGGAGGGGGTTCCTCGGGAGCCCTCCGTTCCCCACGCTGAGGCGGCCGGAGGCTTCAACTGGGTGGTGGGCCTCGTGGTCCTCGTCGGTCTCGGAATGCTAGTGCTAATGGGCAAAGTTGCCTGGGGAGGCCGGCGGGCCCGCATGGGAAGCGCGGGCCACTGACGCCCGTGCAGCCTTATGCTCCCGTGCAGCCTTCTGTTCTGGTGTAGCCGGTCGCCTGCCGTTTTCGGTTCCCAGGCGTGAGGGTAAACTCGGCATGAGCCGGAGCACGTCAGAGGCGCGATGGCCGCCAGTGATCTCGTTTGTGCCTGCCGGGGAGGGCACCGCGGTCCAAGTCGGCCCCGGATGCTTCGGGACGCGCCTCCGGCCGCGAGGGACGTGGATGTTGGGCCACGAAGAGATCGCCGAACTCGGAACGCGGGAGCCGGAGCAGATCTTTACCATCGATCGGGACATCGATGCCACTACCGTCTGGGAGCTGAAGCCGCGGCTCCTGCAGCACCTGGCGGAGAAGGGCCCTGACCTGTGGATCGATCTGGGACGCGTGAGCTTCATCGACAGCACGGGACTGGGGATGCTGGTGGGCATTCTTCGTGAGGCGCGTCAGCGCGGCGGCGCAGTTCGACTTCTCAACGCCAGCCGGGAGGTGCGCCGCATCCTACAAATTACCGGTCTGGAAAGCCTCTTTAAAATCGGCACCACGGCGCGACCGTAAACCGCAGCGTGAACTGTGCAGCCGGTAGTGCCTGAAGGGGAGCGTACCTGGGGGCGGCTGTCATTCGCGGATGGCACACTCGTCGAGTGATGGTCCGGCCCGCTCTCCGGGTATTCCTTACGCCAGTGAAGGGGCCAGGGCCCATGCAGGCGCTCCCGCACGCGTCGACTACCAGCCCTGGCGTGCGCGGCTGTTCAGGAGCTGGACAATCGCCTGGGCCAGCCGGAGGGGATCGTGGCGGACGACGTGGGTCTGGCTGATGAACTGCCCCACCACGGGCCGGTAGCCCATCTGGCGGATCCGTTCCAGGTCGGGGTGCACCCAGTAGGAGCCCGCCTGCGCGTAGCGCTCCAGCAGATCCTCCCCCGGGACATCCTGGTTGATCAGTACATAATCGAAAACGCGGCGCCCTGCCTGCTGCTCGATGGCCCGCACGTGATCTGCGGCAGAGAAGCCGCTCGTCTCCCCCGGCTGGGTCATCACGTTGCAAATATAGATCTTAAGCGCGTTGCTCCTCGCCACGGCCTCCGCCACCCCTTTGACGAGGAAGTTAGGGATAACGCTCGTGTAAACGCTACCCGGTCCGATGAGGATGGCGTCGGCGGTGCGCAGGGCCTCGAGGGTTTCGTCGAGCGGCTCCGCCTCCGGATCGCTGAGCATCATCCTCTGTATTGGCTGGGTGGCGCGGCTGATGTTGGTTTCCCCTTCCGCTATGGTGGCATCCACCAGTTCCGCACGGAGGCAGACGTGTGCCAGCGTGGAGGGGAGCACGCGCCCGCGGATGGCGAGGACGCGGCTCGTCTGGCGGACCGCTTCCTCGAAGTCGCCGGTGATGTTGAGCATCGCGGCGATGAGCAGGTTTCCAAATGAGTGGCCCTTCAATGCTTCACCACCGCCTTCAAAACGGTACTGGAACAGCTCCTGCATCAACGGCTCGGCATCGGCGAGGGCCACCAGGCAGTTGCGGATGTCCCCCGGCGGCAGCATCCCGAACTCGCGCTGCAGCCTGCCAGAGCTGCCTCCGTCGTCTGTGACGGTGACTACGGCGGTGATGTTGCTGGTGTACTCCTTCAGGCCACGCAGGAGGGTGGAGAGCCCCGTGCCCCCCCCAATCACCACGATGCGATACCCCTGGGCCAGATGGCGCCGCTTGAGGATGACGTCCACCAGCGGTCCCTGGGTCTGGGGCACCACTGCCGTGGTGATGCTGACCAGGGTGTTGCGGAAGCCGTAGAACATCAGGAGCAGGCCGAGGGTGGCCAGAGGGAGACCGATCAGGGCCTGATAGGTGAGCGTGGCCAGGGATCGATCGGTGAGGATGATGCCTGTGAGGCTATAGATCTGGGCGTTCAGTCTGTCGCCAAGATCGGCGAGTTGCATGATGAACAGCAGGTCGATCCCCGCGGTGGTGAGCAGAATACCTAGAAAGACGATCAGCAAGTAACGCTTGACGTGGACGCCAGGGTAGAGCCACTTCAGGGCGTTCAAGAGCCGTGTTCGGGCGCGCGTGAAGGCATCGCCAGCCGGTACAGCCGGCTGGGCGGGAAGAGCGCGCGCGCCGTTCCCGATTTCAGGGGCTGCCCGCTTCTGCTCCGACTTACGGGAGATCATTAGCGCTTGGCATCGCGATGCTGAACCAGCGGCTCGTATCCCTCTCGCCGCAGGAACTGCGCCAGGTCTTCGGCCACCACCACGGAGCGGTGCCGGCCGCCAGTGCAGCCGATGGCGATGGTCAGGTAGGCCTTACCCTCAGCAATGTAGTGCGGGATGGAGAACTCTACCAGATCGCATAATCTTGCCAGGAACGGGGCTGTCTTCGGGTCCTGGCGCACATATTCGGCCACCGCCGGGTCCCCACCGTCGCGCCAGCGCAATTCCCTCACATAATGAGGATTTGCCAGGAAGCGCACGTCGAAAACCAGGTCCGCATCCAACGGCAGGCCGTACTTGAAGCCGAAGGAGAGCACCGTGATGGTGAGGGGCGGGGCGACTGCCTCCCCGAACAGCTGCCCCAGGAGAATGGCCAGGCTGCGAGGAGTATGGTCGGAGGTGTCGATTACCTTGTCCGCTCGCTCTTTCAGGCCACTCAGCATCTCGCGCTCGGCGCTGATGCTCGGCAGAATCCCCCCGGCCTGGGGCATGAGCGGGTGCTTACGCCGTGTCTCCTTGAAGCGGTTTACCAGCACAGGGTTGGAGGCATCGAGGAAGAGGATACGGGGTTGGACCCCGGCTTTCGCCAGTTCGGCCAGGGCATCGTTCAAGCCGGTCAGCTGGCTGCCCGCGCGTGAATCCACCACGCAGGAGATGCGCCGCAGGCTTCCGTCACGCACGTTGGCGAGCTGCGGCAGCAGTGCGGGGGGCAGGTTGTCCACGCAGTAAAAGCCGAGATCCTCGAACACCCGCAGGGCGAGGGATTTCCCCGAGCCGGAGATCCCGGTGATGATGACGAACGCGGACGGGACGGTCCTTGCCTCGCTGGGACCTGGGAGGGTCTGGAAGGTCGGCTGGCTGGTTAGGGTGTCGCTCACCGGATGCCCCCGTCGACGGTCAGCCATCCGCCCGTGGCCTTCAGACGGCTGGAAACAGACCGCTGATGGCTAATTGCTGATTTCTGCCTGGTGATTACCGCGTGCAATTTGCCTGCCACTTCACGATCATTCCTGTTCGCCGAGGATGTAATGGTTGGCGGCGCCGCTGACCAACCCCATGATGATAGACCCTACCAGGGCACCCAGAAACCCGACGTCGTAGGCGCCCGTGATCGCTCCCACCGCCTGGAAGAGTACGGCGTTGATGACGAACGAGAACAGCCCGAAGGTGAGGCAGTTCAACGGCAGAGCAAGCAATATCAGCACCGGCCGCACGATGGCGTTCACCAGCCCCAGCAGAGCAGCGGCGATAAGCAGCGGCCCGGCTTGCGCACGCACTTTGGCGCCGGGGAACAGGTTGTCGATCACCAGGACAGTAATGTACAGCGCCAGAGCGGTGGCTAGCCAGCGCAGAACCAGGCGCATAATCGTCTCCCCACGTGAATGTCGCACAACGAGCGAACCGCTCCCTAGCAGCCACAGCGCTGTTCCCCCCTACCGTTTCCTTGCGGTCGCCGTGCGGTTACCCTGGGCGGATGAAGGGTCTGCACTTCGCCCGGCGGGGGCGCGGGCTGGTGCAGGAAGTGGTGCACCCGCTCCGCCACCGGCCAGGTCATTCCAGGGACCGACGCCAGCTCCTCGGGGCTGGCGCAGCGCAGCGCCTCCACGCTGCCGAAGTGACGGAGCAGCGCATCCCGCCGTTTCCGACCGATTCCGGCGATCTCGTCTAGGGCCGAGTGGGTGGCGCGCTTACCGCGCAGCTGGCGGTGATAGGCGAGTCCGAACCGGTGCGCCTCATCCCGCAGCCGCTGCAGCAGGAAGAGCGCTTGAGAACTGCGCGGCAGGATCACCGGGTTCGATTGCCCGGGGAGGTAGACCTCCTCGAACTGTTTTGCCAGCCCGATAGCAGGAATTTCGACGGCGAGTTCTCGCGTCACCTCCAGGGCAGCGTTGAGCTGACCCTTCCCGCCATCGATGAGCAGCAGGTCCGGCAGCTCGGCGAACTTCGGGTCGCCGTCGATGGCCCGCTGGAGTCGCCGCCGGAGCGCTTCCTGAATGGAGGCGAAGTCGTTCGGACCCTCTACAGAACGCATCTTGAACCGGCGATAATCGGTCTTCTTCGGCTGGCCTGCCTCGAACACCACCATCGCGGCCACCGATTCCGCCCCCTGGAAATGGCTCACGTCGAACCCCTCGATCCGATACGGAAGGTTGGGCAGGGCGAGCGCTTCCTGAAGCTCGAGCATCGCCTCTTCTGCCTTGGCCTGATCGCTTGCCAGGTGGGAGCGGCGCTCCTCCATCCGCACGAACGCGTTCTTCTCCGCCATCTCCAGCAGCTGGCGCTTTTCTCCCCGCTGGGGAACCAGTATCCGCACGCGACCGCCGCGGCGCTCGCGCAGCCAGGATTCCACCAGCGCCAGGTCGGGAATCGTGTGAGACAGCAGCACCTGTCCAGGCACCTGCGGGGCGCGTTCGTAATACTGCTGCACAAACTGCTGCATAGCCGTGGGCAGATCCTCGGGGTACGCTCCCTCCAGGAAGTAGTGCTCCTGGCCGACCAGCCTTCCCCCCCGGACGAACATCACCAGCGCGCAAGTCTGGAACTGGTCGCTAACGAGGGCAAGCACGTCCTGGTCCTCCAGGTCGTTCGAGACCACGCGCTGGCGCTCCACGGCGGCGCGGATGGCGGCAATCTGGTCTCGCAGGCGGACGGCACGCTCAAACTGGAGGTTCTCCGCCGCGGTCATCATCTCCGCCTGAAGGGCCTTGAGGACGTGGCCCGCCTTGCCCTGGAGGAGATCGGTGGCCTCATCCACGGCCTTCAGGTAGACCGCACGGGAGATCATGCTGGCGCAGGGGCCGGAGCAGAGGCCCAGGTGGTAGTCGAGGCAGAGCTTCTGGCGGTCTCCCTCCTCAATCTGTCGGGAGCAACCGCGCAATTGGAATACCTGCCGGATGACCCGCAGCGCCTGGCGCATCGCCCAGGAGCTGGTGTATGGGCCGAAGTAGCGGTTGCCGTCCTTCTGCGCTCGCCGCACGATGATCGGCCGCGGGAACGGCTCATTCATCGTGAGGCAGATGTAGGGATAGTGCTTGTCATCGCGCAGCTGGACGTTGAAGTAAGGCTTAAACCGCTTGATAAGGTTGCATTCTAGCAGCAACGCCTCCACGGGGCTGTGGGTGACCATCACCTCCAGGCTGCGCACGCGGCTCACCAAGATGCGAATGCGGGGCGAGTGGGTGGCGCTATCCTGAAAATAGGAGCGGATGCGGCTGCGGAGATTCTCCGCCTTACCAACGTAAAGCACCTGCCCGTCGCTATCTTTGAACAGGTAGCAACCGGTTTGGTCTGGCACCTGGTCCAGCTGCTGTCGCAGGGACGGGGTCAGTTCTACAGGGACGTCAGTAACCACGGCGTATGGCACCAGATGCACCGAAGGACGGCGCCATTATACGCGGGGGAGTCCCCCTTTTCAACCGTGGGAGGAGGGCAGAAAGCATTTGGAGGTAGAAGCCAGGCTTCTACCTCCAAATGTGAGATCTACAGCGCGCGCGACGGGACCGTTACCCAGCGGCGACCAGTGAGAGGGGGTGCGAGGTGCCGGAGCGCTCGATCCCCGCGCCCAGAAGTTGCAGCTTGGCCGCCAGGTTCCCGTAACCGCGATCGATGTGTTCCACGCCGCTGATAATTGATTCTCCTTCGGCGGACAGAGCGGCGACAACCACCGCGGCTCCCGCGCGCAGATCCGTGGCGGTGATGGCCGCCCCCTGGAGCCGCTCAACGCCGCGCACGACGGCACTGCGGCCTTCCGCGCGGATGTCAGCGCCCATCCGTATTAGCTCCGCCACATACTTGAACCGGCTCTCGAACACGTGGTCCGTAATCACCGAGGTCCCCCTGGCAGTCGAGAGTAGGGATACGAACGGCTGTTGCATATCCGTGGGGAAGCCGGGGTGCGGCATAGCAAGGATATCCACTGCGTGGAGCGGGCGCAGAGCGCGCACCTCCAGGGCGCCGATGCTGTCCTTGCTTGCGGCGATCGGGATGACGTCCACCCCGGCCTCCTGAAGCTTGAGAATGACGGGGTTCAGGTGGTCGGGGATCACATTCTGGATGCGGACATCTCCCCCTGTGGCGGCGGCGGCGACGGCATAGGTTCCCGCCTCGATCCGGTCGGGAATGATCCGGTATTCGACGGCGTGCAAGGCAGGTACCCCTTCGATGACTATCGTCCTGGAGCCCGCCCCTTCGATGTGGGCGCCCATAGCGTTGAGGAACCGGGCCAGCTCCACCACTTCGGGTTCAGCGGCGGCGTTTTCGATAAGCGTGGTGCCGTGCACGGTAGCGGCGGCGGTCATCAAATGCGTAGTAGCGCCCGCGCTGGGGAAGTCCAGGTAAATACTGGCCCCGTGCAATCGATTCGCAAAAGCTTCCACGAAGCCGTGTTCGATGGAGATATCCGCCCCCAGAGCCATCAGGCCACGAGTGTGGTAATCAACGGGGCGGGCGCCGATATCGCAACCGCCGGGCAGCGGCACGCGGGCCGCCCCCAGGCGGGCCAGCATCGGCCCGAGCACATAGAAGGAGGCGCGCATCTTGCGCACCAGATCGAAGGGAGCTTCGGTAGCGCAGAAATGCTCGGCGTCGATGCACAAGGTCCCATCGGGGTAGAGTTCCACCTCTGCCCCCAGACGGTGGAGCATCTCCGCCATCGTATGGATGTCCCCAATATCAGGGACGTTGTGAAGGATGGTCTTGCCCCTGCCCAGTAAACACGCCGCCATAACGGCCAGGGAGGAGTTCTTGCTGCCGCTGATCCGAACGATACCCTGTAGGGGACGACCCCCCTGGATGTAAAACCTGTCCAAAGTGCGCTAGCCTCCTCGCATGGTGCAGGCTTCCGGGATAAATCTACCCAGTAGGGCGGAGAATGTCTCCGACCCACTAGCATTGTCGGTAGCCCGTGGGGGTGTTGGTAGCAAGGTTGCTCATCGGGCAACTATGGGGCAACCGGGTCGGTTCCCGCGGAATGATCCGGACAGCACTGCCTAGCGGGGTGTACTGGTAAGGCCACCCTCCGGCGGAGCGGTTGGCAGCACTGGTAACCGCAGTGTTGCCGAACGGCTCTGAGCCGTAGGAGGGGGCACCAGAACCAGTATACTCTGCTCCTCTGCCCGCCGTCAAGAAAGCAATCCGCCTGCTAGATAGCCTGGCGTACGCTGCTCCGGGGCAATCCGGCCAGCCTGACTTCCGTATCGCCCGCGGCGCGACACGAGCCCTATCGCTCCGTGAATACAGTGGGCGTTTCCGCGTGGAAAGTTCAGTGGGAACGGGGATGGAGCCGGGCCACGGCGGCGGAAAACTAGCCGACGGACCTTCCCTGGCGGCAGGATGCCTGCCGCAGGCCGGTAACGGTGAGGTCCGCGCCTGCCCCAGTGCCCCGGTCAGAGAGGAAGAGGGGTGCGATTCTCGGGAAAAGAAACGCGCCCGGAGGGACTCGAACCCCCGACCCTCTGATCCGAAGTCAGATGCTCTGATCCGCTGAGCTACGGGCGCATATCGGACGCCCCAGTATAGCAGAATCCTGTTGAGCCGTGAAGGGCGATCGCTTTTCGGCCCAGGGCCTTTTCAAAGTCGACATGGATGGGCGCAAGAGTGGTAGGAGGTGCGGACGATGGCCCCGGCGTCCTCACTGCCGGTCCCAACGCAATCGGGATGCTGCGTGCTGCTCTGGCCTCCATCCCAGATCCGCGGCGTGCGCGCGTATCAGACACCCGTTGGTAGGCGTACTCTCTCTAGCTGTGCTGGCCCTGATGGTCCCGACGCAGTCGGGATACGGGACATCACGCGCTGGGGAGGGCCGCTTAGGGAAGCTCGTACGAGCTGGGCCTGCGCCGGAGCCCGTCGGTGGCGACGCTCGGGCGTCTGCTGCGCTCGGTATCGGTACAGCAGGTACGGGATACACCTGGCGAGCAGCCTGCCCCGAAAGCGTTCGGAGCAGGCTGCTTGAGGGCACAGATGCGACTCTCATCGCCAGGGGATCGATTATCTATCTCGCCGTAGGGCCAGAGTTTCGTTCAGGCTCTCCTCCAGGGCCTGCACGTTCGCGGAGAGACGGCTCAAATCTTCGGCAACCGCCTGGTCGGTGGTGCCGGACTCGGTAGTGTCGGCGGCCCGCAGGCGGACGATTTTCCCCACTAGGGCCGCGAACGCGCACCGCACTGCGGCGAGCTGGCCGTCAATGCGCGCCACCGTGTCCTCCACGGCACGGTAGCTCTGCAGCTCCTCTGTTTTGTGCGCGAGGGCTTTCCTAAACAGCCGGCGCGCTTCCGGATCGCTAGTTCGCTGTGCTTGTGCCTCCAGGGCGACCAGCTCTCGACGCAGTTCAGCAGGGCGCGCATCGTTCAGGTAGGACTGCAGCTGGTGGCGCTTCTCCGCCAGATGGAGGCAATGAGCCATCAGGCTCGCGGCCTCCGTCCGGCTGGGGGCGACGAGGCTGTTCATCCCCTCCAGCTTCGCCAGCCGCTCCTGCGCCTCGATGATGTAGGTCAGCGTCGTCGCCGTATCAGTATCGAGGATAGCTCGCAGCTCCTCCGCGCGAGCCACCTGCGCCTGCCAGTTCTCGCGGAGCATCTCGTCGGTGACGGCACGCACGAAATCGGGGCTGCGACACCGCAGGTAGAGCCAGCTCATCTCCAGCGCTAGCGCACCGAGGCCGAAGGGCCAGGTAACCGAACTGCCCATCAGCGTAGCGAAGGCGACCAGCAGTGCCAGGGAGGGGGGACTTACCAGCGCCCGGTGCAGGACGCGCAGAAGTAGCCCCGACCCGGTCGGTACCAGCCAGTGCGAGGAGGTCATCGGTTCGGGTAGCTATTACCACAGAGGCACAGAGAGCCTAAAGGGGGGGAAATAGGAAGAGAAGCCCTCACCGCGCGTGCGCCTTTTCCAGGCTGCGGTGCATCCTGTCCCAACCCAAGGAGAACGGATACACTGATGCACCGGAATAATAAGATAATGGAGCCGCTCCTCACGGCAACGGTAGGATGTGTTTCTCTTCCTTCGTGTCTTCTGCGCCTCGACGGTGAATGACTGCAGCTGCGAAGGGCAGGGTTACACTTCGATGTTGCGCCGTACCGTCTGCTGCTCCTGCGGGGTGGTGTCGGCAGCGGCTTCCGCCTTGATTTGCTCGAGAGCCTGATCCACTTCGGCAGGGCCAATCCCCATTTCCGCCTTCAGGCGCTCCAGCTCTTCGTTGGCGGCTGCGGACGCCGTGCCCGCGTGCAGCTGCGCAATCTCCTCCTGAATACCCCCTTTTGCCAGTTCCAGCCGCGCGTCCGCCTTGGCCTGGAGGGACTGTACTTTTTCCTCCGCACGGCGGAACGCTTCCTCGTGGCCCTCCAGGCTGATACCGGAGAGTGCGCGGTTCAGCTGCTCCTGGATTTTGGCCTGCTTCCAGCGCGCCACCATTGCCAGGCGCTCGGCGGCCCGCTGGCGCACCTGCTGCTCCATACGCTGGATGGAAACCTTCACCGCCTCCGCAGCCTGCTCCGCCTGTTCCAACTGCTGCCGCAAGCCTTCAATCTGCTGCTGGTAAGACCCGCGCTCCACCAACAGCTGGCGCGCCACATCTTCCTTTCCGCTCCGGAGCGCCTGGCGGGCGAGCGCTTCCAATTCGGCCGCCTTATTCTCCTGTTGCTGGAGCATATTGCGCAGCAGGTTGCGCTGCTGAATGGCGATAACGGCGTTCTCTTTAGCCCTCTCCACCTCGCGACGCATAGACTCCTGGGCTTCCGCCAGGATCACCTCGGGGTCCTCCGCCTTCTCCACGCCGATCAAGAACCAGCCTTTGATGACACGCCAGATACGAGCGAGCAGGCCCATCTCAGTTCTCCCGCGTATGCGGCCCGGGATCAGAGCGAAGAGCTAGAGCGGCACACTGGCCGGGCCAAGCCTACAACGCCGGATGGACAACGGGCGGCCGGCATAAGAGGTATTCCCGATCAAGGATCGCGATCCCTGCGGGGCAGTCTGAATTAATCAATTGTAGCATGGGCCCCGGCGAGTGAGCAACGCGGCGCCGGTCTCGCAGCCGCCGCCTATCCCTCTTGTCATGGTGGAGCGCCCCGTGGCGTCTCGCTCCAGGCCCCGAAAGCTTTCGGGGCAGGAGGCGCAGGCACCGCTTGGCGAACGCCCCGTCCCGAGCTGACCAGGGCCGCATTGTGAAGCACCACTGCGCAGGGGGGGACGCGGTCAACCCTCCACCCACTGCTAGCCGCCAGCCTACTGGAGGTTGGCAGGGCACCTCCGGGTGGGGCAGGAGTCACCGACCTCGTAGTTTGGCGGCGAGAGGTGGTCAGGTAGACAACCGTCAGCAGGGCAATCGCCACCAGCAGCCCCACGGCAAGCAGGAGGAGCAGATTGGACTCGCCGGCAATGCCTGTCCGGCGCCGCTCTTCCTCCTGCTCCTCCTCCTCAATCTGCCGCCGCGCCGCGTACTCAGCCTCCACCCGTCGCCGGACGTACTCATCCGTGGCGCTCTGCTGGAGGAGAGCACGCTGCTTCGCCAGCGCGGCGGCACGCTCGGCTTCGCGGCGTTCCTCTTCCGCCTCCAGATGGGCCCGCTCCTGCGCCGTTAACGGCGCGCGCGCCTCGCCTGTCTGTGTCCCGATTTCATCGGGATCATCGCCCTCTTCGCACATCGGCGGCCTGATCCTGCTCCGGCTCTTGTTCTCACCCGACCCGCTGCTGTTGACCTCTTTTTTATATCCTGCCTGCGGTGAGTGAACGTTTCTGGGTCTCCGTTCCGGCCTTCTGGTGGACGGCGTGCGCTGGGCCGCCATCACCCGCCCGGGAAGATTCCCCCCCGGCCGCATTACGGCACGCCGTTCGGGGTAACGATCAGCGATCGCGCCGGCCCCCCACGGATTTCATTGTCGCGCGGCCTCGAGAAGGTCCGGTGCCGTGGCGCCTTCGGCGCGTAGTCACGGGCAGGGCACGGCGGTTATCTGTCTGGCAGAGGGATTCTTGCCACGAGCGGGCGCCGGCGAGCCGGCTGCGTTTTGCGCCCTAAGGCCGGCTCGCCTTTCGGGGAGGAGGCAGGATGCCTCAACCGCAAATTGCGCAGCAGGTGCCACCGCTGGTTCTGACAAACCGCCTGCTCCAGCTGCCCTGGAATACGAAGACGGTTCTCTCTAGCCTAGTCTGGTGAGTGCTCCTCGGGTGGAGGAATAGGCGCTGGCGTATTGTCGGGCGGCGTTAGCTCGCTGCTGGGCGGGACCAGCGCCTTGGCGGCACGATCGAACCACTCGTAGGCCCGGTCTTTATCCCCCACCTTGAGCCAGAGCGTGCCGGCCATGGCGAACACTCGTGCGGACTGCACGTTTCCCTCGCTCGTCCACCGCTCCAGGTAGCGAGCCGCGTGTTCTGGTCCCTGGTTCCGCGCCATCTCCGCTGCCTTGGCCAGCGCATCCCGCACCGATGAGGGCTCTCGTGGTTCGCGGCGCTTGATCTTCAGCCGAGCGGGATCCAGTCGGCGGCTAGTTGGCGGCGTGGTGGGCATCACCGTATCCATGATGTCCATATAAGGCATTTGGACGAGCGGTGCATTGATCCCCGGCGCGTTGCCGTGGGGGCTGTTCAGGCCGGGGAGATTGCCGCCCGGCTGGTTACCCATATACCACGCCTTACCGGGTTTGACCTCCGGCCCTCCGGGGAAGTTGGCCCCTGCGAATGCGGGCATGCCGCCCCCGGGTCCCGGCCGGTTCAGCCCCAGGCCAGGTTCGATCTGCAGGCCGCCGGGCGGGTGCGATCCGATACCCCCGGGGGAGTTCACCCCTAGCCCGGGTCGGCGCAGGCCCATACCGCCGAGCCCGGACCGGTCCGTACCGCCGAGCCCTGGCACTACTCCCGGAGAGTTCAGCATTTCCAGCCCGCGCGGGAAGGACGGAAGGGTCTGGTTGGCCCCGATGGTATCGCCGCTCTTGAAGCTCACCGCTTTGGAGACGCCTAAGGCCACCGCCGCTGCGAAGATGGCGACCAGGACGTGGCTGACGACTAACTGCAACCCCGATCCCTCGCGGGGCGCCGGCTCGGGAACCGCGGGCGTTTCCTCTTCAGAGCCTGGATGCGTGGATTCGGAGTCAAAAATGGACATAGCATCCCCCGTGTGCACACTGGGGCCCCGGGGCGAGCACGCGGCCGCGCATACAGGCCCGGGACAGTGGGAGATTGGCGCTGGCAGAGCTGCCGTGGAACTCTGTCGTGAGCAGAATTCGGCAGCGACTCACAATTTCCTCCCTCGGGTGGGGCTACGCGCGTCCACCTGTCGGGAGGATGGGGGCAGAGATACCGCAAGCAGGGCGCAAAACGGGGGAGGCGGGAAAACCAGGCACTGCTGCTTCTCGTGGCGCGCCGCTCGCCTCCCGCATCCGGGAGCGATCACTCTTCTGCCAGCGCCCGTTTGCCGGCCTCGATCAGCTGGCGCACGCGCTGGCCACCTTTACGCCCGAGGTCCTCGTAACCCTTGTGGCCCAGCGCGCGGGCCCGCGCTTCGCCACCTTTGCGTCCGCCGATGGCGCCGCCCTTGCGGCCGATCTCTTCGTAGAACTCATGCCCGTAACGGGAAGCAGTGACTTCGCCGCCTTTGCGCCCCAGCGCCTCATAGCCTTCGTGTCCGAGATCACGAGCGCGGGCTTTGCCCCCCCGGCGACCGGCTTCCTGCATGGTCATCTCGCCTTCGCTTCTGCGCATGGACTGGCTCCCCTTCCCGGATCCGTGGCTCGGGCTCGCGGGCCAGGCAGCCGCTGACCCACGCCCGAAACTTCTTTCCCGAGGGGAGCGGTGGCCAAACGCGCCTTGCCAACCGGCAGCCCAGTTAGCCGTAACGCAGCGTGGCAGGGAACTATGGGTGGCTGTGCGGTGCGCGGCGGGGAAACGGTGAACTTCGAGCGGAGAAGCGCGGGCGCGATCCGGACAGTCGACGGCCGGGCGTCCCGACTGCGTCGGGAGCAGCGCGCAATCATCACGCGCTGGCGCCGGTGGGGGAAGAAGATGCGAGGCGGGCGATCGCTTCCTCAATCGTGCCGACGATTGGCATCAGGTGATTGAGGCCCACTACGTGTACGACACGCGTCACGGGCGGGCGGCAGGCGACAATCACCAGTACGCCGGAGCGAGCGCGCAATGCTTTCCAGACCTGCAGCAAAACGCTGATGCCGCTGCTGTCCAGGTAGGTCAACCCGGCGAGGTCCAGCACCACGAAGGGACTCAACTCCGCAGCCTGCTCCAGCGCCCGGATCAGCTGTCCGGCGTTGGTCAGATCGCACTCGCCGCTCGCGTGCACCAGCGCGAAGCGACCCTGATCTTCATAATGGATGTTCAGCCACGTAGGGGAAAGCTCGGTGGGCTGCATAGCTAATCTCCGCACGCCACGCTACCGCGTTCTGTCTTCCCAACCTTGTGGTTTCCACCCCCGAATTTCCTCCGTTATCTTGCTAGTCCGGGAGCGGCTTGCTATAATGCTCCCAGGGCAGACGTCCAGCGGCAGTGCCCCGATATTCCACCCGCCTCCCGGTCAGCGGACGGGCCTTCCACCCAGGTAGTGGTGACCGGGGAGGTCCCGCCGAACGTATGTGCGCTGCTGCCCCGGGCGGCGGCGGAGCGGTCCCGCGTGCTCCCACCTGAATGGCGCGGGGACGTGCTCAGCGCGGCCACGATCGATGAGCACGATGTGTACCTCATCGACGAGATCCAGCGCCTTACCGGCTGCCGTATTATTCCCATGCCCGCGGTTCCCACGACGTCCTCGCGGGCACTCACCGCGCCTACGGAGGCGGCGCTGCTATGCAAGAGTGGGGGCAGCCCGGGGATCTGCGCGCCCCGGATAACATCCTCGTGCTCGATAGCGGTCAGTCCACCGTAGCTGTGGACGCGCCCGTCGTCCTCCTGCTCAACGAGCTGATCCTCGAGGCGATCCAGCAGCGCGTCAGCGATATGCACATCGAGCCTCACGAGCGCGAAGTGCTCATCCGCTTTCGCATCGACGGCATCCTGATCGACTGGCGCAGCCTTTCCACGGACAATCATGCCCCGCTTACTTCTCGTGTGAAGGTGCTCTCCAATATCGACATCGCCGAGCGCCGCCTGCCGATGGACGGCCGCTTCACCATCCAGGTGCGAGGCGCGCGGTGGGATGTGCGCGTCTCCACTATCCCGGGCATCTTCGGTGAGAAGACGGTCCTCAGGCTCCTCCCCAAGGAGGCTACCGGCCTGGCGCTGAGCGATCTGGGGATGCTGGAGCGGGACCGCCAGCGATACGAAGCGTTTATTGCCAAGCCATTCGGTATGGTGCTGGCAACCGGCCCCACCGGCTCGGGCAAGACTACCACCCTCTACGCCTCCCTCCGGCAGCTGGACTGCGTGGGGAAGAACGTCATCACTATCGAAGACCCCGTGGAGTACGAGCTGCGGCGCGTCACGCAGATGCAGGTGCATCCCAAGATCGGGCTGACGTTTGCGACAGGACTGCGGCACATCCTTCGCCAGGATCCCGACATCATTATGGTCGGGGAGATCCGCGACACGGAGACGCTGGCGATGGCGGTGCAGGCGGCGCTGACGGGCCATCTGGTGTTCAGCACCCTGCACTGCAACGACGCAGCCAGCGCCGCCGCTCGCGCGCTGGATATGGGGCTGGAGCCCTACCTGTTCACCTCGTCGGTGATTAGCATCGTGGCCCAGCGATTGGTCCGGCGCGTTTGCCCCCATTGCAAGGTGCTGGAACCACTGCCCGCGGCGGTGCGGCGGCGGTTTGAGGTCACTGATCCCCGCGCGGGCTGCTACCGCGGCCGGGGCTGCTCCCAGTGTCGGCAGACGGGCTACCACGGTCGTGTCGGGGTCTTTGAGATGATGAGTTTGACCGATGCGATCAAGCAGGCGATCCACGAGCGTCGGACGGCCACGGAGATCCGCCAGATTGCCATCCGGGAGGGCTGCGGTGTCCTGCGAGACGATGCCATCCGCAAGGTGCAGATGGGCCTTACCACCCCCGAGGAAGTGCTGCGGGCAGTGTGGCTCACGGATGAGGCGTAGGCGCGGCGGGGGAGCGTGGCGGAGATCTCCGGGTGTAAGCCACGGCAGCCTCGCATTTCCCATCGCCGGCGTCCCCCCATCACAACATCCCTTCCTACGGCATCTCTGATGCGGCAGGATAGCTGTCGCCCTATCACCCACGCGGTCGCCTCGCTATTACTTCTGGCTCCGATTGCGCCTTACCCCCGTGGCCAGGAGGAGAGGCGGGGAGTACCCTCTCCGATGAGCCGTATGCCTGTGCCCCACACCAGGTGTGGATGCGACGGGAGGGGCCCGCGTGATGGATAGAATGGGGAGCAACTTGTGCGCTTCCGGTGCAGAGCCGGATATGTCGCGCCGCTGTTCTGAATGGCGCCGTGTCCTGCGCGACGGGGCTGCCGCCTGCCGCATCCTGTCACCGGTTTACGGCTACTGCCCCCGTACGCTGGCGCACCGCCGCCGCCGCTGGCTGGAGGTGCTCGATCGGTTCGCGGATCAGTTCGGCGACCGTCCGGTGCGCCTCTGCCGATCCCCCGCCCGCATCTCGCTCAACCCTCATTGCGACCACCAGGGCGCCTGGGTTCCTTACGGAACGCACGCCCGCGAAGTCGTCGCGGTGTGCGGTACCATCCCCTGCGGTCCGTTCGAGATCACGAACGTGGACCCCGCTTGCCAGCCGCTCCTGCGGTTTCGGGTGGACGAAGAGATTGCCGTGGCGCCGGGGGCCTGGGAGCAGGGCTGGTTCACCTACATCGAGCACCCGGCGGTGGTCGAGCGCCGCCTGCAGAGCCTGGACGTGAAGGGGCAGCGCCGCAGCCGGACGGGAGCGATCAACTACGTGCGTGCCGCAGCGCTGCGGTTGCGCGCCGCCTACCCCGGCCTGTCCAATATCGGTCTCCAAATGGCCCTGTCCGGCGATATTACCCAGGCGAGCGGGCAGAGCTCCTCCTCCGCGCTGGTGGTGATGACGGCGTGCGCGCTGCTAGCCGCTGCCGGACGGCGACCGGGACGGCGGTCGCTTGCCCGTCTGTGCGGCGAAGCCGAGTGGTACGTGGGGACGCGCGGCGGCAGCGGAGACCACGCCGCCATGCTCCTCGGGCGCCGGGCGGGACTGACGCACATCTGCTTCGCGCCGCCGTTCGACATCCGCGCTGTCCGCCCATCCCCGTTTCCCGAGGACTGCCAGCTGATCCTCGTCAACTCACGCCACCGCTCGGAGAAGAGCGCCGAAGAGCGCCTGCTGTTCAACCGCGGCGTGTTCGCTTACCGTTTTGCCTTCCGCGCTCTGAAGGATGCCCTGGAGCGCTACGCGCCCGAGCTGGGTATCGGCCCCGCGGTGGGGGCAGCCATTCAGTGCCTGGGGGATTTCCATACTGGTCGTCTGCCGGCGGCGGTCATCTACCGCCTGCTGCGCCTTGTGCCCCAGGCGGCTACCCCTTACGAACTCCAGGCGCGGTGGCCGGATGTGTTCGCCGCCGCGGCGCGCAGCTGCTTTGGCACGGTGGATCCAGCGGTCCTACCGTCGGAGATTCCCCTGCGCGGTGCGGCCCTCTACGGTCTGGGACGGGTGGACCGTGGCCGTGTTATGCCGCGACTGCTGGCCCGCGGGGACAAGGCGGCGATGGATGAGTTCGGCCGCCTGATGTCTATCACCCACGATGGCGACCGCCTGATAACGCATGCCGACGGGCGGGCCAGCGCGTATATGGGCGGCGTAGAGCGGCTGACTGATGAATGGATGGCTCGTCTGGCGGCGGCGTGCGCCCACGGCGGCCGCTCCCAGGCCGCACTCCGCTACCAGCCGGGCTCTTACGGCGCCAGCACGCCCGAGCTGGACCAGATCGTGGATATCGTCCGCCGTGTGGACGGCGTGTTGGGCGCGGGGCTGATGGGGGCGGGTGGCGGCGGGTTCGTCCTCGTCCTGGCCTGGGAGGGGGAGCCCGTTCTGGCGGCGGTGCGGATCGCCCTGGAGCGGGATTACTACCGGCCACTGGGCAAAGAGCCGGAGGTTGAGCGATGGCAGCCGACGGCCCCCGCCGGCGAGCTGTTGTTATCCGCGAGCGGTTAGGTGGGCAGCACAGGGGCGCATTGTCCCGGTGGCCAAGAGCGTACTCGGCCCGGATCACCTGTAAATCTCGTGCGTCCCACAGAGACGTACAGGGCGATCTCGCGCCCCGCAGCGCAGAGCGATTCGTGCTCGTCCGAGAGAGACCATAAGTTCACAGATCCCCCTCCTACGTCCGGTAAGGCCGTTTCATCGTGTCCGGCACGGGACAGAATCGCACGCCTCTTTGATCTTGTCTGCTCCCTGGCCTCCGCGCTTGCCATAGCCTCTGCCTTACGCGGGGTCAGGGCCGAGGCGTCCTGACGTGGGGAAAGCGCCCAGATGCCAATCATCGGAGGATTTGCCTGCGGCCCTGCGAACTAGATTAAGAAAGGAAGTAGGACGTACGAAGCGCAGGAGGGAAACGATGGCCATATTGAAAAGGGGTCCACGGGTGCCGGCCTGGATCGCGGCGGCAGGTATCGCACTCGTGGTTGGGATCGTCGTCGGTTATTACGGGCACGAGTGGTTGGGACGGTCCGCCGCGCCGGCGGAAGGCCAGGGCATGCCGCCCGCTATGCTTGCTGGCGGGATGGGCGCGCCCGGGGGCGGAGGGGCGGGTGGGTTCGGGGCAGCAGGTGGCGGCGACCACGCGGCCACCCGCTCTTTGACAGGCACCATCCGCGGCCTGGCGGTTCTGGAGCGGTATCACGCCGCTAGCCTCGCCCCGGCGCAGCGCCAGGAGGTGCGGGCGGCCCTCGCGTCGATCTCTCCCGAGGGAGTGCTCAGCGAGCAGGATGCGGAGAAGATCGCCACGCGGATCAGCACCGCGCTTACCCCGGAGCAGCGCCAGATCCTGGAGGACCTTAGCCCCTTCCGGCGTGCAGGTCGGGGGACGGGTGCAGGCGCGGCCGGCGGCGGTGCAGGACAGCCTGCGGGGAACGCTCCGGTGTCCGCGGCGGCAGCGGGCGGCCGGGGAGCAGGCGGAGCCGGCTCGATAGACTGGGAGCATCCGTTCCGCGAGGGCCCGAACCACGATCGGCTTCAGGAACTGAACGAGGCGCTCGCGAAGCAATAGCACTGTCCGCCTGCGATGGCCGCACGTATCTTTCTCTGGCTTATCACTACCGCTGTCCTGCTCGCCACCGCCCCGGGCTGCCACCGCCGCGCCGACCCGGCGAGGGTTGTGGGTCAGGAATCCGCGGACGAGCTGTCCTCCATCCTGGGGGCCGTGAACCAGACGGCCCCCGGGATGGGGCCGGTAGATGCTGCCCCGACCGCTCCGGCTACCGCCCTTCGCGTCCACGTCACCGGTGCGGTAATGCGTCCCGGAGTGTATACGCTACCGCGGGATGCGCGCGTGCAGGATGCGATTCAGGCGGCGGGTGGACCGACGCCGACGGCGGACCTGGAGGCGATTAACCTCGCCTACTTCCTCAAGGATGGGGAGCAGGTACGCGTCCCCGTGCACAGGCGCTCTGCCCGGGGCGACCTGCCCTCCCTCCCCGATTCCACGACCGCGAGCGCCGCCACTGCGCCAGAGCCCCCACCGCTCCCGCCCGAGGTGGGAGGGGTGTTCGCGGAGCGTGTCCCCAGCCTGGGGACCACCGGTAGTGCGCCGGCCGCCCGCCACGCCGCTTCGGGTGGCCTGGTCAACATCAATACCGCCGACGCGGCGGAGCTGGACACACTTCCGGGTATCGGACCTGTGCTCGCCGGGCGAATCATTGACTACCGACGCCAGTACGGCCCCTTCCAGCGCCCCGAAGACCTGATTCTGGTAAAAGGGATCGGCTCGAAGACCTTCGAGAAAATGAAGGACCGCGTGACGGTCCGGTAGTCGCGTGGGTCGTTCGCGCCAGCGGTCGGGCACCGTCGGGCCGACTCTCTTCGGCAGACGAAGGGCGAGCAGGATCGGACCACACCCTCGTCCGCCTCCTCTCCCGTTCCTCATTCCGCCCCCGCGTTCTCTCACCGCTATTCATAGCAGCCCGCGCCCCGTTTTGGCCTGTCCGCCCCAGGGGAAGTAGGCAACAAGAGCGCGGTATGGCGATTTGCGGGCGCCCGGGACACGCGGGGGAACAAACATATGACGCGGCGATCAAGGGAGGTCGCGACGCTTGCGATGCTGCTGGTAATCGCGGGCGGGGGAATCTGGCTGACAAGAGCGGGGGCGCAGCCGCTCTCTCTGTCTGTGGTGGAACGTCTGCGCGCGGCGACGGTGTTCATCGGCGCCTATGATCCCAGGTCAGACCGGCTGCGCGCCTCGGGCAGCGGTTTTGTGGTATCCCCTGGCGGGGACATCGTCACGGCGCGGCATGTCGCCGAAGGGGCGGGTCGTCTGCGTGTGTTCCTGCACAGCGGCCAGCCGGACGAGCAGCGGCTCGACGCAACGATCACTCGCCTGGACCGCGCCATCCGGCGCTACCCGCTGCCGTTTGAGGCGTTCGAGGTGGGGGCCACCCCGGATGGCACCTACCTGTTCGCGGCGTCTGAGCAGCGGGACCGCGTGGCGCTCATCGAACGTTCTACCGGCCGGACGGTGGAGCTGCGCCTGGGCGGGCCGCCGGCCCCGCCCGCACGAGGGCAGGAACCCACGCCCGCGCTGGAGCTGCTACAACAATCCACCCCCCGGCGCGGGAAGCCTGCCGTAGCCGGAGAGTGAGCGCGCGGCGGGGTGCGATTTGAGTTTCGGCAGTGTTGCCGGGCGGCAGCAAGTGTTCACTGCGGACCTAACCCCCGGCCCCCTTCCCTGC
>JACQGL010000099.1 GCA_016199525.1 Armatimonadota bacterium | reverse complement strand
ATGCGGGCCCGTAAGGGGCCCACAATATCGGCGGCCTACGCCTCGGGGCCTTCCATCTCGCCCACGCGCAGCTGGATATCGGCGCGCTCCTCGATCCGCTCGATAGCGCCGTCTCGAATCCAGACGATCCGGTCCGAGACGTCCACCATTTTCAGGTCGTGGGTGGCCGAGATAATGGTGACTCCCCGTTCCTTGTTCATAAGGCGGAGCAGCTCGATGATCTCCTGGCCCGTTTTCAGGTCCAGGTTCCCCGTAGGCTCGTCGGCGAGGATAATCACGGGATCGTTGGCAAAGGAGCGCGCGATCGCCACCCGTTGCTGCTGGCCGCCGGAGAGTTCGGAGGGCTTGTGGTGCAGGCGATCGCCCAGGCCCACCGTCTTCAGCAGCATGATCCCCTTCTCCGCCGCCTCATCGGAGGGAATGCCGGCGAAGATCATTGGCAGCGTAACGTTCTCCAGGGCGGTCATCACGGGGATGAGGTTGAACGTCTGGAAAATGTACCCGATCCGCCGGCAGCGCAGGTAGGCCAGCTCGCTGGCATCCAGCTGCGCCATATCCACCTCGTCGATAAACACGCTGCCTTCGCTGGGTTTGTCCAGCCCGCCAATCATGTTGAACAGGGTGGATTTACCGGAGCCGGAGGGTCCCATGAGCGAGATATACTCGCCCCGGCGAATGTCGAGCGTGACCCCCTTCAGCGCCCGGAGCGCCTGGCCTCCCATGGTGTATTCCTTGACCAGGCCCTTCGTCCGCACAATGTATTCGTGCGCGGTTGCAACCGCCATTAGCGTATTGGCCTCCCTATCAGGCGCCCAGGCGCCACCCTGAAAGATTCTGTGGCGTGGGGCGGATGCGTTAAACCTCAACCCGCAGGGCTGCCGCCGGTGGGAGCCGGCTGGCGCGAATCGCGGGCGCGATGGTTGCCAGAATCGTCAGCACCATCCCCGTAGCCAGGCACATGCCGAAGTGCTGAACAACGTCCAGCAACGGCAGCTTGGGCCAGAGCTTGTACCCGTCTCTCAAGAGGTTGATGAACACCACGCCTCCGTAGCCAATCGCCCAGCCAAGCACGGAGGCAGTCAGACCGAGCACCCCTGCTTCCAGGAGAAACAGTTTAACGATGAACCCGTCCAGCGCGCCCAGGCACTTCATCGTGCCGATCTCTTTAAAACGCTCCGTGACACTCATTAACATTGAGTTCGCGATCCCTACCGTGCACACGATGAGGCTCATGCTCACCAGCCAGATCTGGCGCGCATGCGCCTCTATCTGCTGCGCTTTCGCCAGCGCCTCATTGACAGCAAACTGGAGGGGGGTGTGCGCGGTAATTGTTGATTGCCCCAGGGTGGCCGAGAGGAAGGCGATCCCCAGTAGCACGCCCGCAGCGGTAATCATGGAGCGCCAGAACCGCACACGGATGTTCTGGACGGCGATCCAGAACGCCTTGCTAAGCGGCAGCTGCACCTGCCGCTGGCCCGCCTCGCCGATGATGCGGCCCGGCCGCGCGCCCGCTTCGCTCGCCATACCCGTCTACCTCCGCAGTACCAGCCCCACGAGTTGCCGCTGCGCCAGCTGCTTAAGATAGACGGACAGCGACAACTCCACTTCTCGACGGCTCAACTTGTGCGTCCGAGCCAGCGACCGGATGATCATCTCCACGGAGTGCTCCCCATCGCAGAGCTGCCAGACCTGGGAGCCCAGCTCATCCAGCACCAGCCGGCGATGCTCTGGGGCGGCGAATATCCGGTTCAGGATGCGGCCCAGCCGATCCTGACGCCGCGGGATGTGCAACACCACTTCGCCCTCGTCGTTCAGATCCCAGTGTACCCGCTCGTTGCGCACGGGGACGGCGCTCAGCACCTCCTGCTTGCTGAACGCCGGACGCTTTTGCCGCACCCAGGGCAACCGATCTATCAGAACCCGTAACACCGCCTCGCAGCCATGCCTCCGTAAATGAAGCGGCAATCCCTCTGCTGCTTGCTTCTTACCCTTCCCCTTGTGCTCTTACTTGAATAGCAGGGGTCAAGAGACCGGATAGCAATAACCCCACGGAAATACTTAGCAACTCTGCGCACCGCTCGCCTCGTGGCAGCGCATACGCCCCACCACCTGCTCCGCCAGCTGATCGCGCTTTCGTTCGGTGCTGGTGATGGCAAAGATCTTGTTCGCCTGGGGGCAAGCCCAGACGTAGCCACGGATCCACCATGCGGGCCAGGAAAACGAGAACAACGCTCCCAGGGCGCGCATCAGACCCGGGAGCGGCCGCTCCGGTCCCCACAGGCGCAGAGCGGGGTGCCCGTTCACCTCCGCCTCCTCGAACTGATACCGGTAGCGGTTCAACCGGCCACCTTGCTGGCTTAAGAACCAGTCTTTGAGATCCACGCTCCTCAGAACCACGCTTGCCAGGCCCCAGCGATCGGCCTGAATGCTGCGGGTGCGCTCCCGGAACTGCAGGCACTGGTGACCGGTTCTGAGGATCTTTCCCTCCAGTGCAAACCGGCTGGGCGCGTCCACCGCAAAGCCGTACAGCGCCCAGGTGGTCCAGCTATTCTCACCGTGCTCCTGGATGCTGCGCAGGATTGCCGGCGCCAGGGAGAGATCGTCTCCCGGCTCGCCCACAAGTTCGGCGATCACCAGTCGATTGCATTCCTGGCACTGCCAGATGCAGCCGTAGGCTTTCCGACCCGCCTCCCACGCGTAGGGAATGGGTCGCTGGCGCTGCGGCCGAATTGCCGAGAGCTGCTTCGGGCGCTCCCGCCAGACCAGCGTCTGCCGCGCCTTGCGCGCCGCCCGTTCCAACGTCTTTACGTATCGCGCCAGCGCCCGCGGCACATCCGCCTTACTGCCCCGCGCCTCTTCCCACTTGATTTCCAGAACCCGCGTGTCCGGGCTGGCGATTCGTACGTAGCCGCTCGCGCCCTCGCCACTCACGGCGGTCGGGCTCCAGTCCTCCGGCACCTCCACCGTAACCCCGCGCCAGCCCACCAGGGTCACCCCGGCGGCACTCTGCGGGTTGGCAAGCGCCTTTTTCTTCTGTTTCAGGGTCGGCATAATGGTCACGGAGTCGGATCGGCAACGTTCCGCTCCGCTAACGCATACGCCCCGCTCCCCCATCCAGGTTTCCGCCCGGAACGGCGATCTATTCCACCGCGTTGTTTAGAACGGCAAGAACGACACGGACTTGGTGATCAGCCCCAGTGCGATGGCCACCATAGCGATCAGGCCCGTCCCGCAGGCAAAGCCCGCCAGCAGCACGGGAGCGTAACGCCCCCAATTGACCTCCCCGAACCGCCGTGCGAAGTAGTAGCGCCCCAACAGCGCCCCGATCATCTGCGGAACCACGCCGTGCATCATCTGTCCTACGCCTCCCACCACGCCGTAGAAGAAGAGGATGGGCAGGCGTGCCGCCGACATAAGGCCATACGCGATAAGTCCCAATCCGCACGCCGGAACAATGACCTTCGGCTGGATGGCGCTCAGGAACTGCTGCACCGCCTTACCGCCCTCGGTGGTCGCCGACATCCAGAGCACGCGGGTGGTCACATTCAGCGGCCAGAATGTCTGGGCGTAGGGGAACTGGGAAGATGGGATGGCGCTGGTGTGCCACAGGAATGCCCAGTAGACGAAGCTGGCAATCAGGACGAGTGGCAGCACGCACGCCTCCGCCTTGATGATGCTGGTGAACTTGGTGCCGGTCAGCTCCACCTCGCGGAAGCGCTGCGCGAACGCGCCGTAGTCCGCCATCGCGGTGGGCATGAACCAGACATCGATGCCGCGGTAGCCGGTGCGGATGAAGATCGCTTCGCGCAGATAAGGCAGCCCCACGCCCTGACTGCTGACGCCATACAGACGGGCGGAAACGTAGGAGATGAGCGGCGTGTAGACAAAGCCGAGCATCAACAGAATCCAGAGCGGAAAGAGCGGCACCAGCGCGTGGCCCAGGGCGACGTAGGCCGCCTGGCAGAGGAAGAAGAGCGCCAGGCCCTTCCGCCAGTCGAAGTCACCCCGACCGGGCGGAGGGGCCGTAACCTGCGCCACCGGCCCGCGGGTCTGTCGTCCCCGGAAGTAGCGGCCCAGGATGGAGCCGGCCATCCAGATCCCAATGAGCGCCACCGAGACCTTCAGGCCGATGTCCACGCTCATCCAGAAGTCGAGAGTGGTGGCCATCTGCGTCCAGACCGCGTTGGCGCCCGGCCGCCAGGTGGGGAGCATTCCGTGGTGCTGCAGAAACGGATTGGCGACGATTTGCGTCCCCGTGGCGGCGATGAACGACCCAATGACCAGTGGCAATGGGAGCACGAAGCCGACCAGGACGTTCGTCAGGTCCCCGCTGATCGCGGTGGCGGCGCCGGGCAGGATGCCTTCCGTGTTGGCAGTCAGGTCAATGAACGGGATCTGGATGAGCATCAGCGGCTTCGGCAGAATCGCCCCCGTAAAGATCGGCACACCCAGGTAGAAGAACCCGAACACGAGACCCGCCATCGCCCCAATGCTGAACACCTGCCAGCGCCAGGATTCCTCCTTCGTGCCCGCCTCCGCCAGGGCGGTCGCCCCTGCTGCGTTTACCGGCGCCATCGGGAACGGCAGCCGTTCCACATCGCTGGTAACTCGGAACAGCGCGTAGCCGGCGGTAAGCTGGCCCACCTTATCCAGAATAGAACCAACGACCAGCAGGAGCAGAGGAACGATCCAGTGGGGGTGGAGGAAGGTCCGTAGCGTCCAGACAGGGGACGACTCGGGCGGCACCGCCCAGGTAGGCACCGCCTGGCTGACCGTCGTATGGATCACGTTGCCCGGGTGGAAGGGATCCTGGATGTTGATCGGCGTACCGATCGCCTGCGGAGCCTGGTGCAGGTAGCCGTTCCAGAGGAGGCCCCCAATGGGGCCGCCGGAGATCCCGAGCGTGGCGTTGAGGCCCGAGAGCGCGGAAGCAACGTAGAAGAGGACGTAGATCTCCTGCCGCTTGAGGGGAATGAACGACCGCCGTGCCACTTCGGCAAACAGGACGATAGTAACCCATTCAGACGCCTGTCCCAGGCCGCCGCCGCTCACCAGCCCCAGGTAGATGGCGCCTGGGAGCATGACGAACGCCACAAACAGGGCGCCCACCACGGTGCGCGGCGTGAAACCCTCTTCGTAGACAACGGTCCGGGTATCCGTGCCGCTGGTCGCCTCGGTCTCCAGCCGCAGTCGATCCAGAGCGTCCAGTTCGGTCTTCCCTACCGGTTTCTCGCGTGCCAACCCGATGACTCCTGAAGTTCGAAATCGGCTAAGCGCTGGCGGGCTGCTCGTTGCTGATGAGATAGCGCTCCCGCTCTTCGGTGCGCAGGGTTCTCCAGATCAGGAACTGCTTGCGCAGCGTGTTTAGGAAGCGCCGGTTGACCCGCTTCCAGTTACTGATGTCCCCGCTCTGTCGGTGAATGGTGAGCCGCAGATCAAAGACGTCCTCCATATCCGTGGGCGCCGTATCCAGGGTAACCTGCTGGCTCACCCCCAGGTCGAACGGCGCCAGCCAGGCCATCAGGCTGATACGGTAGGCCTTCCCCTGCGGGGTCTCGTGCTCTTCGGTGGTCACGTTCTGGGTGACGAAATCCCCGATGGAATACTCTTCGTAGGCCTGGAACCACTCTCCCAGGAACGTGTTCAGGCCGACGGCCTGCTCGCCAGTCACCATAAACGGCAGCGGGATCGCCCAACGGTCTCCATCGGGCTCGGGGGTGCGCCAGGTGCGCTCGATGGCGGGCGTGGCTACCTCGGACGCCTTACGAGCGGGGTACATCGTAGATAGCATCACCACCGCCATCACCAGCAGTGTGGAGAAGACCGCGGACAGGGACGAGAAGTTCAGGTTCAGCCCCTCGAACCAGTTCATCGAGACGATGATCTTCGCGCTCCCCTGCCCCAATACGTAGCCGGCCATCGCGCCCAGGATGGCGTAAACCATCGACTCTGCCATGAAGAGCATGGCTACGTGGTTGGGCGCCAGGCCGATGCTGCTAAAGACGTGGATTTCCTTCTGCCGCTCGAACACAGCCCCCAACATCGTGTTGAGAACGATGAGCGCGGCGATAAGGATTGGGAAGACCAGGGTGGTGGCTCCCACGATGGAGGTGGAGCCGATGGAGCTGTAGCGATAGGTGCGGCCGCGGTCACCTGCGTAGAGGTTGAGGGTGAGGCGAGGCATCAGCTCCAGCCGGCGCTGGGTGACCTCTTCGGCGCTGAGGAAGTTGATCGCCACGGACCTGACCTGCCCGCCCTGGTTCATCAGCGTCTGGAAGGGGATGATGAACACGGTGCTCGGCTCGAGATGGGTGTACTCGCGGAAACCCGCCTCTGACCCTTGAGTTGTTCGCGTGCCGCTCGACTGGCTCTGGCGCTGCATTACGATGAAGTCCACCGGCGTGAGCGGCTCCTGGTCCAGGTCCTTGATCGCTTTGAAGCTATCGTTGTCGAGCAGCCCCACCACTGTGTAAGGCTGGCCGCCGTAGTAGACGCGCGCCGTCCCCTGCTCCACCGCCTGCTGGTCGATGCCCAGCTCATCCGCAATCTCTTTCACCAGCAGACAGGCGTACACGTCTCCCGGTCGCAGCCAGCGCCCGGCGATGAGTGCCGCGTGCGCTCGGGTGATCTCGGTTTCCTGGGGAGTAAGGCCGAGGAGGGCGCGCGCATCCCACTTCTTGTCGCCACGGCTAATGGTCAGGAACGTCTGCTCGCCCATCTGCGCGCCAAAGAACCACGCCCGCGGGGCCACGGGGCGGCTGTCCCCAAACTCGTCGTTCAGCAGCCGGTAGCTGCTCTCTTCCAGCTCCTCCCACATCGCCGTCCGGAGCATAATCCCGTTGTAGCGCGGCGTGCCGGGCGCCTCAACCACGTTGTACTGGATACTGGACCGGACCGAAGTGAACGACAGGACGATGAACGTGAGGAGGACGAGCGTGATGCAGGTGAGGATGGTGCGTGCCTTGCGCCGGCGCATATTGGAGATGCCCAGGCTGAACGCGGCGGCGGCAATGCTCATGCGGCCGATATCCGCCTTATGCACCCCGGAAATCTGCTTGTTGAACTCCTTGAGCTGTTGCTCGAACTTCCCGGTGATCAGCACGATCACCAGGCAGCTGAGGGCCAGCATGATGAACGCTAGCAGCACGATCATCGGGCTCATGGTGATGTCGAAGGCAGGGTGGATTTTCGTCATCACCACGAACGCCATAATGAAGATGCCGAAGATCCAGCAGATCTGGCCTTTCAGAGTGGCCGACGCCACGAGCAGCCGCTCGGTGAAGAACGCGAACGGCAGCAGCAGCGCCAGGTAGAACATCACGCCCTTGACCACATCCCGTGCTGTAGTCTGCACCTCCGGGTAGGCCCGCGCCTCGTAGCCCCACGCGGCGCGACTGAACGCGTCCAGCTTCGCGTAGTCCCGCTGCTCCAGAGCCTGGTCTGCCTGAACGAGAAGATCGTAGGCGCGGTCATGCAGGCCGGGGTTTTCCTTACGCCGCTCCGGGTTCGGCTCGTGAAGCATCTGGTTGATGATGCGGTACTTGGCGAGTTTCTGGATGTTGTAATCGTCCCAGCGCCACATGTCCCGCGTCACCTGGAGTGGAATATTGGGGATGGTGCCCTCGTAGGAGCGGTCGTGCGTGACTCCGGGGATCCGCGTGGGCACATCACCGCCCTGGAGGGGCTTGCCGAGCTGATAACCGATTCCCTCCGGCACGCCCTTACGAACCAGCTTTCCCTGGCCGCCATTAGCATAGGGATCCCGCTCGTAGGTGGAGTTGATAAGCACGAAGCGAATGGCGGCGGGGCCCGCGCCCATCACCACCTTGATGGCAAACCCCGGCTGCGCGAAGAAGACGGCGGCATCCTCCACCACCGCCTGGAACTTCTCCGGATGCGCCACCGCCATCCCGTACATCCGCGGCTCGGCGTTCGTTGCTCCGTCGTAAACGTTGACCTCGCTGAGCGTCTTCAGGCTCTGCGGATCGACGAAGTCGTAGATGGAAGTGCTCTCACAGCGGAAGACGATGCACTGCACCTCCTTAGTGCCCATCGTTACCGACACGTCGATCGGGTAGGCTTTCGCGCCCGTGTGGCCGAGGTCGGGCGCGTAGTCGATATCCCCGTCCTCGTCCAGATGGTAGGCCTGCACCTGAGTGGTTCGAGGCGTCCCATAGTAGGCGGTGAGGGGAGGGATGCCGTTAAATTCAAAGCGACCCTTCTCATCCACCGTCTGCACCAGCGGACCGCGCACCCCCATGAAGGTCTTGTTCGGGTTCGTGATTACCGCCAGGGACCGCGGCACGGGCACGCTGGGGATGAAGCTTTCCTTGAGATCAAACCGGACAACACGGCCCTTCACGGTGGCGAATCCGCCCTGGAGCCCCATGCGGCTGAACTGGGATGCCTCTGTGATCGGCATCCGCAGGGCGTTGATCTCGCCGGGGCTATTCGTATCGTTGAGGATGTGGTCGATGAGGCAGGCGAGGGTCTTGGTCTGGAGCGTAACGTTATCAACGTTCACGTGGTCCAGGGTATCGAAGGGCGTATCCACAAATGGGCGGACGTCGTCGATGCTGGCGAAGCTGACGCCGCGCGCGCCCGCGAGGGACCACACTTCTGCGTCCAGAGCGATTTTGCCCGGGAAGAAGTTCCGCCAGTTCTTGCCTTCGATTGGGTTGACGCCGTCCGCGAAGATCACCTTCGGATCCAACCCGAAGACGGTGGCGATCTTCTCGCTGTTCTCTCGCGTGACGCGAGCAATGTCGCTGAACTTGTTCTGGATATCCTCGCGAATGTCGTAGTAGTAGCCCTTATAGAAGATACCAACGCCCTTCGTGTTGCTGCTGATATCCAGACCGCAAAACAGGTAGATTTCTGGCGGACGGCGAGGATTGCTGGCGCGCTGGTAATCCTGCGAGCCAAGGAGCAAGGGAAGAAGCACCAGGGCCAGCACCCCCATGAACGCGTGGCCCGGGGCGTTGCGTTTGAATGCCGACACGATCCCGTAAACGCACGCGCCCAGCACCGCCAGCACCAGCGCAAACCGCAGAATGGCCGGAATGGCGAAGAGGAACGGTACGTACCGGGCCATTACAAAACTTAACTTCTCTCCAAAACTTACTGCCTGAAACTCGTCAATGTGGTTCTGAAGATACGCCTTGATCCCGGAAAGCCCGAGGAAGTGCGCGCTGGTGGCCAGGAACCAGACCTCCCGCGCAGGGCGGAATTTCTTAATCTGCCGCGCCAGTTCCAGCAGCGCGCTGATTGAACAGGCGCTTTCCCCTCCGGGCGCCAGAGAGGGGACCATTGACATCGCATCGTAGTAGGCCTCGAGGACGATGACCTGGTCCTTAAGTGGGCTGTTCGGATTGCCGGGGATCTTGCCAATGAAATTGCGCGCCTCCACCGTGTCCCAGCGCATGTCGCAATAAAGGCGAGCGGTGGGCGACTCCTGCCGCTGCAGGAGCGGGATCAGCTGCGCGGCGTCGTGCTTCGAGATCCAGAAGCGGGGTATGGCAACGGGAATGCCCATGAATTTGGACTCGGCCTCGCCGCGCATCGTGGTGTCTGGTTCCACGAAGATTACCGCGGCGGCCCCGAGCCGGGGGGCGTTAAGCCAGTCTGAGGAACTGTTAAACTCCACCAGGACAATGCTGCCGTTAATCTGGCGACCAGTGAACTCCCGCAGGGCGCCTCGCCCGGCATAGATCAGTGGGGCGTTCAGGCCGTTCCGAGGCAGCTGCGAGGTGCGCACCAGATTGGGCCACAGGGCGCGCACCCCGTACTCCCGTCCTTCCACCACCAGCCGGCCGCCGCGATCAACAGGCACGGCGGTACGGAACGTTTCTTCCTCGACTTGGCCGAAGATCTCCTGGAACTGCTGGCGGACGTAGTTGGCCGCTTGTCGTTCCCCTTCGTAGCCGACGACGCGGCTCTTGGCGCCAGAGAGGGCCTCCAAGTGTCGGTAGATGTTCTCGGGGCGGATCTCCCCGGCCACAGCGGGATAACGTCGCAGGAGCTGCAGCTCATAGGGCTTCAGCTTGGTCTTCGGGCCAAAGGACCCAGCCGCCGGGGACGAGGGCGGCTGCGCCGATGCAGGCACCCCGCGCGCCAGCCAGGCGAGGATACCCAGCGCCAGCACCAACGCGCCCAGCAGTCGTGTACGCGGATTCACGCGCCGCCAGTCTCTCATAGGCTAATTCGGTGGATACACGGAAGCGCGGCTCTCACACGCCATGGGCAGCGAACCGGCCTTGCCGCCCGGAGCCTGACTTCTCTGGCGAGAGAACTGCCCGGATGATCACAGCCCCAACCAGGCGCCGCGCCTACTCAGACGTGGGGACCGTCACCACGAGGGCGTAGTGGTTCAGCATTTCTTTCGCCGCAGCTTGAAGCTGCTCCTTCGTAATCGCCTGGATACGAGCCGTGAATTCCCGCTCCGTTGCCAGGCCAAGGCCCAATGCCTCATTCAACGCCAGCCAGTAGGCGTGCTCGCGCGTGCGCTCCAATTGGACAATATGCCGACCGATGGTGAACGCTTTCGCTCTCGCCAGCTCCGCATCCGCCAGGCCGTCCTGCGCCACCTGGCGAAACTGCTGCACGAGCAGAGCCTTAACGGTCTCCAGTATCCCTTCCGGCTCGCCGGTACGGGGGTTGATACGGAAAGGAGCGGTCACTATGTAGCCTGCTAGGTGGCTCTGCCCTAGAAGCGGAACATAGTTGACCCCCAGATCGTAGCCCAGGCCCTGCTTCTCGCGGATGTTCACGAACAGACGGGAGCGCTTGCCACCCCCGAGGGCCGACTCCAGGACCAGGAACGCCGGATACCTGGCCGCGGTCACCGGCGGCAGCAGGAACCCCACCATTACCTGGGCGGCGGATCCGGGGCGCTCGAGCAGCTCCACCCGGGGGCGATCCAGCCGCACGGGATACCTCGCGTGGCCCGCTTCAGGAGCCTGGAACGGCACGTCCGCGAACTCCTTCTGGGCGGTGTTCATCGCGGCCACCGGGTCCACATCGCCCACAATCGCCACCGTAATGCGGTTCTGGTGATAATGCTTCTGCCAGAACTGACGCACCTCCTGCTGCCCGAGGCGCGCCAGGGAGGCGGGATAGCCGTTCGGCGCCTGTCCGTACGGGGCGCGACCATAGAGTAGCCGCAGCAGCGATTGGTAGCTACTGGCATTGAAGTCGTCTCGAAGGGCGAGCTGCCGGCGGCGGAGGGTCTGGCGGGCTTCCTCCACCTGCTGCGCCTCGAGCGCCGGATGGGCAATCACATCCGCCAGGAGCTTGATCGCCGGCTCCCAGCGCGCCCGGTCGGTGACGATCTCGAACTCGCTGAAATCCGGCCTCGAAATAACGCGAATATTCCCCCCTGCGCGGGCCACCAGATCGGGGTAGGCGCGCCCGGGGCGGCTGGTGGTGCCGCGGATCATCGTTTCCGCGGTGAGAGCCGCCAGCCCCGCCTGCCCGGGCTTTTCATCCGCCTGTCCTGCCTGGCAGAGCGCCACGATGGACACGATTTCGGTGCTGTCGTTCTTGAGGACCAGCAGCCGCAGACCGTTACCCAGAGTGATGCGCCGCAGATCGGCGCGCGGGCGGACGGCCGGAGCGGCACCGGCTAGCGCCGTCCCCTCGCTGTCCAGCGCCACGTCTCCCGCCTCCGCGGGCGCGGGACCTTCCTGGGCGTAAAGTCGCGTGCCGATAGCCAGGAGCAGGCACAGCGCCGCCGTAACCGCCAGACCCCCCTGAGCGCGCTCCCTGATCACTGGCTTCCCTCCCGGAGAAGGTGAAGGAGATTTCCGACGGCGGGCGCTGGGCTCTCGCCCGAAGGAACCGCGCGCGGGCGCAGCACGACGGTGCAGCAGCGATCCAGGCTGAGGTACTTCCTGGCCGTAGCCTTCACTTCATCCGCGGACACGGCCTGGATCTTCTCCAGGTAGGTGGTGGCAAACCGCCAGTTGTCGATGGCTTCGTAGTAGCCCAGCGTGTTTGCCTGTCCGCTGAACGTCTCGTTATCGAGCGCATAGGTTCCCACAAGCACTCGCTTGGTGGTGGCCAGATCGGCGTTGGACACCCCTTCCGCTCCCAGGCGGCGGATTTCGCGCCGGAGGGCCTCCTCCACCAGCGCGGCGTTGCCGGCGTCCGTCCTCGCCACTACGGTGAGCAGGCCCTGCTGTCGCCGTGTCTCGAAGGTAGCCTTCACGCCGGATACGTGCCCCTGCAGAGCCGCGGGTAGACGGCCATAGTCACCCTGCTCCAGAAGCGTTACCAGCAGGTCCATCGCGTAGACATCGGGCACGTCGGCGACAGAGGGGGCGGGAAACGCGAGGCCGATGTAGGATCCCGCAAAAGGGGTCACCTCTTCCTGGCGCTTCGCCTGCGCGCCAGCAAGCTCCGGCTCGGGCAGCGGCTCCGGCGCTGCCCGAGCCGCCCCGCCCGCCTCGAACGCCGCCTGCACCAGCCGCGCGATCGTCTCCGGATCGACGTCCCCCACCACCACAACACTCATATTGGCGGGGTGGTAGTAGCGCTCGTACCAGGTGCGGAGGGCATCCAGGTTCAGGGTGTGAATGGTCCGCACCAAGCCGTGTGTGTCCAGCCGGTAGGGGTGCCGCTCGAACGCCGCCTCGTAGAGCTTCTGCGTCACCACGCTTAACGGATCGGCGGCGGCGCGGCGGATCTCATCCAGCAGCACGCCGCGTTCTGGTCCATAATCCTCCAGGCGAAAGCGGGCACCGCGCAGCGCGTTCCCCATCAGATGGATCACGCGACCGGTGTAGCGGCTGGCCACGGTGGCCCCAAACATCGTCCAATCCCGGCCTGTGGTTGCCGCAAGCAGCCCGCCCATATCCTCGACCTCCTGATCCAGGATGCCGGGGGCGCGGTCAGCGCCGCCCTTGAACACCAGGTGCTCAATGATGTGCGCATAGCCAGACGTTTCGGGCGTCTCGCGGAAGCTGCCCACATGAATCCAGACCTGCACGGCGGTGAGGCTGAGCGCGTGAGAAGGACGAACGATGAGGCGAAGCCCGCTGGGGAAAACTCGCTCGTGGATGCTGCGGGCATCCAGGGTGACGGCGGGTGCGGGACCGGCGGCTATGAGCGCCGCCAGGATCCCGCCCAGCACCGGCAAAAATCGGGAGACGGCGCGGCGGTACACAGCGCGCTACTCTTCTGCGCCCCCGCTGACCAATCCTCCCCGATTATCCGGTTGCCTGGAGGACCAGCGTGGGACACGGGGAAACGGAGATGGGGCGTGCTCCATCGGCGTCCGCTCCCGCGCCTGAACGGTACTACTGCCCGTAACCATCTATGGAATCGCTACCGGAGCCGCCGAGACAGGAGAGTCCTATCGGGCGCCGGTTAATTGCGGGGGCGTGCGAGTGCCATTCCCGTTCAAGGCCGTATT
>JACQGL010000093.1 GCA_016199525.1 Armatimonadota bacterium | reverse complement strand
GTCCCATCCGTGGATCGTTCGACCTTGAACCCGTCCTCATTGCTGGAGTTGTCCGTCCACGCCAGATCGATCTGGCTGCTGGAAACGGCCGTCGCCGCCAGGCCGGACGGGTCGCCGGGAGGGAGTGGCAGCGTCGTGGCGTCAGCAGTATCCGAGTAGGCGGAGTCGCCGCCCGCATTGTAGGCGCGCATCCGGTAGTAGTAGGTGGTCGCCGCCGATAGGCCCGTATCCGAGTAACTGGCTACGTTTACACCCACCGTGGCGATCTGCGTGAAGCTGGTTCCGTCCGTGGATCGTTCGACCTTGAACCCGTCCTCATTGCTAGCGCCATCCGTCCACGCCAGATCGATCTGGCTGGCCGAGACCGCCGTGGCCGTCAGGTTAGTGGGCGCATCGGGAGGCGCGGCCAGAGTCGCAGCATTCGCCGTGTTAGAGAACCCTGAGCCGCCCCCAGAGTTTGCGGCCCGGACCCGGTAGTAGTAGATGGTGGATGCGGAGAGTCCCGTGTCCGCATAAGTGACTGTCCCTCCGGTGCCAGCGCTAGCCCCCACCGCCGCAATCAGGGTGAAAGTGGTCCCATCCAGCGACCGCTCGATCTCAAAGCTGTCTTCATTGTCGGCGTTGTCGGCCCATGCCAGATCGATCTGGCTGCTAGAGGCTGCGGTCGCCGTCAGGTTGCTCGGCGCGGTGGGAGTCGCCGTTTCCTTGACCAGAGTGAAGTAATCCTCGATGGTTCCAATGTTGGACAGAAACCTGGCGCGCAGCCTGTTCCCCTCGATATCCAGCACCATGGAGCCCAGGGTGGCCTGCGCGGTGAACATCGCCGGGTGGTTGAACCACCCTTCCTCCGCCTTGCTCGAGCTGCCCGCCACCACGTACACCGTACCCTGGTGCGGTTCCGTGCCCAGCGGTTTGGTATACGCGCCGTCGCCGTCCTCGCGCCCGCTGCCGCTGTCCTTGATCATACTGGGGATCAGAGTACCGGACATGCCGTAGTGCCCATCGAGGAGAAAGGAGCGCTCGTAAGAGTGGCTATGCCCGCAAAGCACCAGGTCCACGCCGCCATTCTCCAGGATCGGCACAATGTTCTCCCGCATTTCGATGAGGTCGATATCAGTATCGGAGTCGTGCGAGCCCTTGGAGTAAGGGGGAGCGTGCCAGTAGGCGATGATCCAGTCCTGGGTGGTGGCGGCGAGGTCATTCTGTAGCCAGGTGGCCATCGTGCCGGTGGCCGAGCGATCCGCGGGGTCGTCGGAGTCCAGACAGATGAAGTGGATGTTGGCGTAGTCGAACGAGTAGTACCGTTCCGTGTCGGAAGCCGTTCCGCCCGCTTCCGCGCTCGTGGGCAGGGTGAAGATGCTCTGGTAGGCGGTCATATCCGTCTCGTGGTTGCCCCGTGCAGGCCACAGACAGGACTTCCGGAGCATCTCGGGATACATATCGAAGACTGCCACCTGGTACTCGCCATCCGTACCGGCATCGTAGGCGTTGTCTCCCAGCATCAGCCACAGGTCCGTATGGCGCGGCTCGAGGAAGTCAGTGAGGTTGTAGTAAGCATCCCGCACCACTGATGCATTGATGCTAGGGGTTCCGGAGTCTCCCAGGACCCAGACGCGTGTGGGCTTGGGGGATCCGGGCGCGGGCGCGGTGATGAAGAAATAGTCCGGGTTGTTGCCCTCAAGCGTCCTCGTCGCCGTGCCGACGGAGTAGTAGTACTGCGTGTTCGGCGTGAGCCCTGTAAGTGTCACTTCATGTTCGGTGGTAGAAACCGCGTCGGCGACCGCGGTCAACAGGCTTCCCGGGCTGGGTCCATAGCGCACCCAGCTGTCGGTAGCAGCGTCGGTCCGCCACCGCACGACCACGCTGGTGGGGGTGCCCATCTGCAGGTAGGGTCCCCGGGTCACGATGGCCGACGTGAAGCCGATCAGCCCCAGGTCGAAACTGAGATCCCCGCTGCTGGCACTGCCCTGGTGCACCTCCACCGCCAGGACGTTCGTCCCATTCGCCAGCAGGCCGGGATTCAGACTGGTCTGAACAAAAGCCACTTCCTCAGGAACGTCCAGAAGGGTTGAGGCCCGCGTGGTGTAACTGATCGTGCCCCCCGGCATATTGCTGCGGAACACCTCGGTGCCGTTCAGGTAGACGACCGCCCCGTCATCCCGCAGGAGCCGCAACGTCAACCCCTCGTAGAGGGAGGGATCCGCAACGTCAAAGGAGCGCCGGAAGTAGGTGGTGATGTACTTGTTGTTGCTGTTAGGCCCGTAGCTGACGACCGTAGCCTCATCCCCATCCCCGTAGCCCAGCTGGGCGTTGCCAACGTTCCAGGCGGAATCGTTGAAGCCAGTCGCCCGCCACGCGGTGCCCTGGTTGGAGCCATTGTCCAGGTACTTCCAGGCCGTTCCTACCCCTACCAGAGTCGAAGGGTCGTCGGCGGTCAGCTTCAGATCCAGACTGAGATCCGAGCTGTTAGCGGCGGCCTGATGCACCTCCACTGCCAGAACGTTCGTCCCGTTCACCAGCAGGTCGGGGTTCAGACTGGTCTGAACAAGGGCCGATTCCTCGGGATCGTCCAGGGCGGTGGGGGCCAGGGTGGTGTAAGTGATCGTGCCCCCCGGCATGTTGCTGCGGAAGACCTCTGTGCCGTTGAGGTACACGACCGCGCCGTCATCCCGGAGCAGCCGCAGGGTTAGACTCTGGTGGGCGGAGGCATCCGCAACGGCGAACGAGTGCCGGAAGTAGGTGGTGATGTACTTGTTGCCGCTGCTGGGCCCATAGCTGACGACCGTGGCCTCATCCCCATCGCCGTAGCCCAGCTGGGCGTTGCCAACGTTCCAGGCGGAATCGTTGAAGCCAGTCGCCCGCCACGCGGTGCCCTGATTGGTGCCGTTATCGAGGTACCTCCAGGCCGATCCTTGAGCCACCAGAGTCATCGTGGCCGTGCTCCCGGACTGTACGGCCAGGAGACTGCAGACCACGAACAGCAGGGCAAGAAACAGGTGTCCCCTGAGCATCGCTCACCTTCCAAACGAACGCACTACCCGCTACCGGGATGAGCGTCTAAAGGGAATCTGGATCGCCGTTCTCGCGGGGGCCGCGGACCGTGCTTACGCCGGCCGCTGTCCTCCGCCGGCAGCGCTCGTGAGTCGGGAGGGAGTCACAGCGTCCTCGTCGTGCGGAGCACGACACAGGAGCCTGACGGGAGACGATCCTGGCGGAGAGATACCTCTCACCGTCGTTTGGTTCTGACTGAAGCCGTGTTAGAGTAGCCGGAGGCACCCGCCGTGTTGAACGCCCGAACACGGTATCGGTACCTGGCGGCTGTGGTAAGGCCGGTACTGGAGTAGGTGATTGTATCTGCTCCTACCCTGGCAATCTCGCTGAAGGAGCTTCCGCCCTGCCCGGTGGCCGGGGAGGCGGGGGTAACGTCGTCGTGCTGACGACGTTCGAGTACGCCCGGGGGTACCCAGCTCTGATCGCCCGTACCCGATAGGAGTACTCGGTCGCATCAAGCAGGCGCGTATCGAGGTGGCGGGTGGCGTTCGGTCTCACGGCGGCTACCGGGCGGAAGTCCGTACCGCTGGTGGGTCACTTGATCCGGGAACCCGCCTCATCATTGAGTGATCCCCCCCTGCGAGACCGATCTGGCTGCCGGAGAGGGGGATTCAGACATCCATCCGCAGGCGCAACATCGTTGCCCGTCTCATCAGCCGATCTCTGGCGGCAGCCGGTAACCCATAGACAGCGATATCGTCAGGAGCAGCCCGAAGCGTGTCGTCGCGCATACTACCCATTCGATCCAGTTGCGGGCTAGTAATCGTTCATCTGTTGTATACCCACATACCCCCAACCAGCTAACAACGCCACTACCACGATCCCGGTCGGATCGCGCCACCCAGGCGCGGCCTCACCTGGCCCCCCGATCGGTATGATGATCAGCGGATAGAGGATGGAGAGTGGCAGGCGTCCCCAGGCAAACCGATGCGGGTCCCTGTGATACCCCGTGAAGGGATCAACAGGACGCAAAGGTCCTGGGGAAAGCAGGTCTCCGGTAGTACCGACGAGAATACGCTCCTCCGCGCCGGCTCTCCGGCTTCACCGGATGCCAGCACTGCTGCCGCTGCTCCACCAGCACCACGTTAGCGGAACAGGCCGACCAGGGAGCCGAAAAACGGGAGGGCTCGGAGGTAATCTAGGGCGGAGAGCTTCGGCTGCAGACGCGCCGGCAGGAAGATGACATCCCCGCCCTTCAGGACCATGTTCTGGGAGCTGTCCCGCTTCGCCAGGATGCTCTTCAGGTTCACCTTCCGGGTCTCCTCGCCGGGGCGCAGCACCTGGATAGACTTCAGGTTGACCTTCGACTCGTCCAGGGCCGCAACTGTTCCTGGCTCCCCCTGGGTGAAGAAGTCGTACAGCGTCTGTCCGGGCTTCAACGGGCGGGGTCCGGCGTCGGGGATCGGCCCCACCAGGATGACGGCGTTCTCGTGTTTGGGAATATGCACCTCATCCCCCGGCTCTAAGACCACTTTGCCGCCTATGCCTTGCTGCAGCCGCTCTCGTAGGTTGACGACCTGTCTGGGCTGGCTTTTCCGCTGGAGTTCGACGTGCTCAACATCCGCCATCAAGGTCAGCTTGCCGGCAGCGACGATCAGATCTTCCAGTGTCATCCCGGGCTTCAGCTCGTAGGAACCCGCATTCGTGACCTCACCGCCGATCATCACGAATCCTGGCTTGTAGAGCAGCGGGATGCTCACCGAATCCCCATCCTCCAGGGGCCGGTTGTGCGCCGGGTTCCGCGCGTTCCCATCACCCGAGAGGTCCACCACCGTCTGCGTCAGATCGGAATGGGTGATGGTCACCCGGCTCAGATCGGCATCCCTAAGCGCGCCGCCCGCCAGCTCCAGCGCCTTAAGAACCCGCAGCCCGGCCTCCACCTCTACGAGCGGCCCGGGGCGCAGCACGCCGCCCACCACAGTAATGTTGATCCTGGTGAGCCAGGGCACGGTTACCGAATCCCCCTCCTGCAGCAGCGGATTGCTGACGGGATCCGCCACGTGTTCGTCGCGCGATAGATCCACTACGGTCTGAGTGAGATCCCTGTGGGTGATCCTCACGCGGCTCAGGTCGGCGTCCTTCAGGGGCCCCCCGGCCAGTTCCAGCGCCTTCCGCACCCGCAGATCCTTCTCCAGTGGCAGCGGGCCCGCTTTCGGCACAGCCCCGGAGATGGCTACCGTGGGCGTGGTAGGAGGCTGCCCCAGTTTGGTGACCGTCGCCGTCACGCGGGGCCTCCGCAGGACCTTCCCAAGCAGCTTGACCACCTGATCTTCGAGTTCCTTAACGGTGAGACCCACCGCTTTGAGGGAACCGATGTTCTTCAGATGGATGTTCCCATCTGGCAGAATGGTGCTGCTGGTATCGTACTCCTTACGGGGGAGCACGGTGATGGCGACTTCATCCCCGGGCTGAAGCCTGTACGCCTCCGACTCGCCATGCCCCGCCTGCTGGGCGCTGGCGGGCGAGAGCGTCAGCAGCGCGGTCAGAAACGCGCTGATCACACCCACGCGAAGCCCGGTCTTTCCGTTGAGAATGGAGTGCTGCATATGACGCGGCCTGTCCTTTCCCCGTCCTCCGACAGCGGCGCCACCCCTGGTCGAGCCCCTGTTCGTTCGAGAGGGCGCGTTCCGTCATGCATCAGCGGCGCCTCCCCCAGTCTTTGAAGCAGCGGGGGAAACGTTTCCGGTCCTCATCGACGGCTCACCAGCCGTGTCGGCGCCATGGCGCCGAAGACCCCGCGGGTTAGCACCGTTCTGGGAAGCACCGCGCGCCGGGTAGTAGGGGGAATAGTACCTGTGCTTCCGGTCTGCCCTGTTGTACAGGGTGCCCACGAGCCGGGCCCGGGCGCGCTGCAGCATGGCGATCGCGGACAGGACCTCCTCCTTGTGCGACTGACCCACGCTCACCACCAGGAGCACGCCGTCCATACGCGTCGCCACGAGGACTGCGTCGGTCACCGGCAGACAGGCGGCGGTGTCGAAGAGCACCACGTCGGTCCGTACTTCCAGCTGCGCCACTACCTCGTCGAAGGCGCTGGATCCCAGCAGCTCGGCGGGGTGGGGTGGAACGTCACCAGCAGGGATCGCCTGCAGATTGGCGACCTGGGTCTCTTGGATCACATCATCGAGCGCCTGCGTTCCCGCCAGCACCTCGGAGAGACCGGGCGCTGGGGAGAGGCCCAGCGCCTGGGCCAGGGCCCCGCGTCGCAGGTCAGCGTCTACCAGGATGACCTTCTGGCCGTTCATCGCCATCGCGGTGGCCAGGTTCACGGCGGTGACGGTCTTCCCATCTCCTTCAGCAGCGCTGGTTATCTGAAGTCGCCGGAGAGGGGTATCGAACCCGGCGAAGCTGATGCTCGAACGCAGGACTCGGTAGGCCTCCGCCGCGCTGGAGTTGGTCCGAAAGATGTTCGCAGGGAGCTCTTCCCGCGGTATGGGGGGCACGTATCCCAGTGTAGGCAATGGGAACAGCCGCTCGATCGCCTCCGGCGCGATGACCCGGTCATCCAGGTACTCTTGGAGGAACGCGGCGCCGAGGCACAGCAGGAAGGCCAGGCTCCCGGTGGCGAGCAGCATCAGCAGGCGGTTCGGCGCCACAGGATTGGATGGGATCTCCGCCCGAGTGATCACCCGCACGATCTGGGCCCGGGCGTTCCTGCGAATCCCCAGGTCTTGCAGCCGGTCGGAGAGTAGGTTGTAGCGGACCTGGGCGCGGTCCCGCTCCTGGGTGAGCGCTTGCAGCTGCACCTCCAGCGGCCCCGGGTCCTGCATCCTGGCGCGGCGGTGGAGGCGCAGCGCATCCAGGGCCGCGCTGTACGCCTTCTGCTCTGCCACCAGCGTCACGCCCAGCTCCGAGACCTTGGTCTCCAGCACCTGACGGTTCGGATTGGGCACGTGCGTCCGCAGGCTCACCGCTTCCGGTTCCGTGGCCAGCGCCTGGGTGAAGCTGGTGATCTGCTCGCCGATCGCCTGGACCTCGTCACTTTCTGGGAGGAAGTCCTGCAGCAGCTCCATGCGCTGGATCCTCAGCTGTCGAAGCTTCTCCTCCAGGTTGGCGCGTTGAGGGTTGTCCCGCTTCTGCTCAAGGACGATATCGGCAGGCTCTCTCACTCTGCGGGCTTCCAGCTCCTTGATCTGGCCCTGGATGCTCGCCACGTTGGCCCGCGCCTCCTCGACCCTGGCCTCCAGCTCTGCGCCCTGCTTGAGGCGACTCTCCTGCTCTGCGGCCACCCGTCTGAGCGGATGCTGCCGATAGAACGAATTCAGCCTCTCCCTCGCGTTCGCCAGTTCGGCGGCCACGCGGTCCCGCTCGCGGGTGATGAACAGAATGGCGTTCTCAAGGTCCTTCGTCTGCACCTGGTCCATTCGCTGCACGTGGAGATCGGCCAGTTTGTTGGCCAGCCGGGCCACCTCTGCCGGCCTTCTACCGACTACTGTGACAATAATTACATCCGAGCCTCCTGGAGAGTCCGCTTTGACCGTGGGCTGACGCGCCGCCGGCTCCTGGCTGATCCCCACTGCGCGCATCGCCTCCGTGATGAAGGAGGGGCTCATGATCTGGTCTACCTGGGTGGGTATGCTCACCGATGCGGCCGCCTCCAGCAGGGGGCTGATAGGGTTGTTCGCATCGATGACACGGCCGGCGCGGGGCGAGGGGGCCAGCGGCACGAACAGCCGGGCAGAGACGCGGTAAACGGGCTTGGCCAGCGTGGTCAGGGCCACGCCTAACCCGAGCGTCAGGCAGAAGACCACGGCCATCGTGATCTTCCGCCGCCGCATCACTTCGAGAAAGTACCTTACAGGCAGCGCCTCCCGCTGCCAGGATGGTTCGGGCACGACTTGGCTCAACTCCACGGTAGGTCCTCCGATTGCCGCTTGTTGGATCGCCACGCGCTACCGGTGCTACCAGTACGATCCACAAGAAGCATAGGGACGGCTGGACTCTGCCTAATCCAAGGCTACGTACATTCCGTAGGACTCTCGATTACATCAACCGAGAGATTTGTTGGGTTCAACTGCAGTCGGAAGCAGCCGCAACGCGGCAGCAGGGCCGACTACCCGGCGTTGGTCAATCTACTGCTTCCAGATAATCAGCGTCAATTTCTATGCTAAGAGCCTGATTTACGTAGTCTACAGCAATCATGAGGCGGGGTCTGCTCTGGTGAATCCGTACCAGGTATCCCTCCACCCCCTCCATCGGCCCACGTGTAACCCGCACCCGGCCCCCCAGTCTGGGGTAAGGGTGATGCTCCACGTCATTCGCGTGCGCCAGCGCGGCGTGAAGTGAGTGGATCTGCCTTTCCGGAATAGCCGCTGGTCGACCGGCGCTTTCGACCAGGTACAGAACACCGGCCGAGCGTTTGATCAACGCCCGCGTCTGCGGAGAGAGAGTGCAGTGGATGAACAGATAGCCCGGGAGCGCCGGCACCTCAATCGTAATCTTGCGATCACGCCTGGAACTCCAGGTGCGCCGTAATGGAAGATAGGTATGAAGACGCTGCCCGGAAAGAGAAGCGGCCACCTTCTTCTCATGCCGGCTGCGTGTACGAGCCGCGTACCACGCCGGATACTGCTCATCCATCGCTTGTCTCTGAAGCGGGAGCCTTATCCGATCTCCAGTGCAGCGCCGGGGAGGTAAAGCGCAGGAACGGCCGCGACAGCCTGCTCAAGTTGTGGTGCATAGCGGGCAGGTAGCCTGAGATGGCCGTACTACCACAAGTTCTAAATGCCGGGGCAACAGCACCTGTGCAACCCGATCTCATATTACTGCCCGCTGAACCAGCGCGTCCGAACCAGAATAGGGGTGCGCGCAAGCACTGGATCGCGGGGAGACCGCCGCTGCACTGGGGATGCCGTTGCCCCAGGAACCTTGGGCCATTGAGGCCCCTGATCGCGGACGGAAGAGCAGCAGTCGGAGCATCCCGACGGGGTCGGGATACGGGGGTGCCCTGGCAGAGGTGGCAGGGAGAACCGCCCGCTGGGAGCGGGACCAGAGCAGGAGCACGATCGTGACAGGGCGCCCTGGACTTGTGTGGTCGCTGCCTCATCCCGAGCAGTCGGGACGATGCTGTCATGGGCCGCCTTGGGAAGGCGCGCTTCCGGCCCTGACCATCTCCTGGATCCGGGGCGCCTACCGCCGCCGTCCCCACGTGCGCCCCTCGGCCCGCGCCAGCACCCGCTCTGTCGCCCCCCGGTCGTCTCCCCGCAGCCACACGTAGGCCAACGGAATCCCAGCGTCACACGGCGGCCTCGCGTGGCAAGCAGAGGCTGGCCTTTCTATGATGCCGCGCCTGTCCAGCCGCGGCCCAGCCCGGACAGATCGCACGGCAGCGTGGGCAGGCCGGGCGCGGTCACGGGGAAGGGCCCGTGCGGCCCGCTTGCCGCGGGCAGCGACGATCCACCCTCTGCCACACCAGGAACCGAAGGCATCTCGGTGATCGCCGGCAGCCGCGCGCACAGGCGCGCCAGGCGGCGGCGATCCGCCTCCGGCATGACCTCCGGCGGTGAGAACGCTACGTAGACGCCGCGATAGCCGCTCAGGTCTTCGGTCAGGTGGTCCTCGCACACGAAGCGCACGGGGATGCCCCGTTCGGTGAGCATCCGCCAGGCGCCGAACTGGGTGTCGTGCAGCCACTCGGTCGGCTCGCGGTAGCAGTAGTTCGCCCACTTGGAGACGAACAGCAGGATCTTCCGGTCGCGGGGCGCCTCCGGGGGTGATAGGACGATCGCCACCTTCTGCACAGCGCTAACTGCTCCGCCTCCCCCAGCGTCCCCACCTGGGCGTGTGTCTGCCACCACTGGGCGACGGCTTCACACAGGTCTGCAAGCGCGGAGGGAGAAATCTCTGGTGCCACTCCTGGTTCCTCCTTTGTTCGAGAAGCAACCAGAAGGTTCAACGGAACCAGGGAGGGTTGACTCCTTTGCCTACCTACTGATCTCGAACGCACCCCCTGCCAGCCGAGGCCGCCGGACGCCATAGGGCGCCCGTGGCGCATCGTTTGCGCGCGCCCGCGTGGGGTAACTCGTACCATGACGGACTCCGGGATGGGGGTTAGGATCCGATGCCCGAAGGAACAATGACCGTTCGCGAGGCGGGCGAGCTGGCAGTGGAGGCCTCTTCGGCGGCGGGCGTCACGCACTGCCTCGCCGGGGTGGACTTCCCGTGCCGCAAGAACCATCTGGTGATCTTTGCCCGGGAGCACGGCTGCACTCCGGACATCCTCAACGTTATCGAGCAGCTGCCGGACTATGAGTGCATCAGCATGGCGGCGGTGATGAACGCCCTGGGGGAGATCAAGTAGCCTGCCTGCGGCGTTGAGCGGGATCGAACGGCGGGGCCCTGTGGCCCCCGCCGAACCTATGGCCGCTGTGGATGACACCGCCTGGCCTGCGGGAGACGGCACCAGACGCGTGGCGCTTCACTCCGCAGGCGGCCGCTCCAGCCGCCCCAGCTCGATCAGACTTTCCACGTCTTCCAGATCGGCTGGTCGATACTGCCCCACGATCTGCCGGACCCGGTCCAGGGCAGGTGCATTCGCCTGTCCGAGCATGCGGGCGATATCGGCCAGATCCTGGACACGCCCCGCCGCCAGCTTCATGAGGATCAGGTAGGGCAACGACAGGATGGGAAGCCCCTGCAGGTCTGGATTCGTCTGTGCCTCGGAGAGGCTCGCCGCCACCCAGGGATCGTTCCCCTCAAGCACATCTACCTGTTCGCCGGACGGGCCCCGCCAGGCACTGCCGCCGATCGCCAGTTCGCCCTGATAGACCCATCCGGCGGCGGCAAGTCGCTGCCGCACGCGCGGAGCGTCGGCCGCCGCTACCAGAACGTGAAGATCCTGGGTCGCGCGCTCCGGCATATACAGGCGTGTGGCGACGGCGCCCACGACCGCGAAGGGCACATCCCCGAGCACCAGGCGCAAATCAGGCCACGCCACGTTTGCGGTCCTCTCTTGAAGGAAATCCCAACTACTGCCCGTGCCCGGACGGGCCCGTCGTTGGGCCATCCGGATAAGCAGGCGGCGTCGGTCTGGGGCCGTTACGGAAACCACGCGCGACCTCTTCTGCGAGATTCTATCTCGCTACCCGCTCCCCATAACAGCGGGAGAAAGGGAGTGTGGGAGTATAGGATAGGGAAGCATAAGAGCCTGGGAGACGCCAGGGCGGGCATCCCTCTCTGTCCCACAACCCATACACCCACGCTCCCACACACTCCGTCCCTATTGGCCCGGCGGTACGCGGCCCACAATCCCCAGGAAGCCCTCCCAGGGGACGGCGGCGTACGTCTCCGTCGTCACCCCCGCGAGGCTGCGGATGGTGAGCGCTACCTGGGTGGCCGTTTCCACATCGGGCGCCTCGAACACGTCCACGATGTCATACGGCCCGAGCACGGAGTAGCTGGACAGCCACCGGACGCCCTGAAGGCGCCGGATCTCATCGGCCACGCGATGGGCGGCGGCGCGAAACTCGTCCGGATTGCGGACGGCTTCGGGCGGGAGTTTGGTCAGCAGCACGAAGGCGGGCATGGTAACCTCTCCTTTCGCGTGCGAAGCGTTAAGCCGTCGGCCACCAAGCAGGTGAATCTTGCTGACTGCTAGTCGCCGAAGGCTGAACATCGAACACTTACCCGGCGCGTTCCGCCTCCGCTCCCTCCGGCGACCCGCCCGCTCCCTGGACCTGGATGGTCAGAGCCGCAGGGACACAGAGAGTACCAGGGAGATGGAGCAGCTTTTCCTTCTCTATTCGCCCTTTGTTATGCCGCTTCTGCCAGACAGGCGCTCAGCGTTGCCGGAGCGATGTTCCCGCCGCTGAGGAGGCAGACGCTGGGTCCCTGCGGGCGCACGCGGCGGGTGAGCAGCGCCGCGGCGGCCACGGCGCCACCTGCCTCGACCACCAGCTTCGCGTTCTCCGCCAGCCAGGCGATGGCCGCCTTCGTTTCGTCGTCGCTCACCAGCGCCATCTCATCCACGTAGCGCTGGATGTGAGCGAAGGGGAGGTGGCCCGGCGCCTGGGCGATGAGCGCGTCGCAGATCGTCTCCACGGCGGGGATGCGCGTCACCTCCCCCCGCTGGAAGGAGAGGGTGGCCGCATTGCTGCCCGTGGGCTGCACCCCCACCACGCGGGCGGCGGGGCGCCGCTCCTTCACCGCCGTCGCCAGGCCGCCGATCAGCCCGCCGCTGCTCACCGGCACGAGCACCGTGCCCACCTCCGGCAGGTCATCCATAATCTCCAGCCCCAGCGTGCCGTGTCCCGCGATCACCGCCTCGGATTCGAAGGTGTTAACCGCCAGGATCCCCCGTTCGGACTGGAGGCGGTCCAGGGTTCGCCAGCGTTCCTCCCACTGGTTAGGGCAGAAGACGATCTCGGCGCCGTAGCGCCGGCATTTCTCGACCTTCAGCCGCGCGGTCTTCTCCATCATGACCACGGCGGTGGGGATGCCGAGGAGACGGCCCATATAGGCAAAGGCGCTGGCGAAGTTGCCCGAGGAGGAGAGGGCGGCGCCTCGCGGCCGCTGCTCGGGCCCCAGGCGATCCAGAATGGTAAACGCGGCACGGGCTTTATACGAGCCCGTCACCTGCAGATTCTCGCACTTGAAGTAGATGGGTGCGCCCGCTCTCTCGGAGAGTTCCTCTGAGTACAGCAGCGGAGTGCGGATGACGGCGGACGGCAATCGGGCGCGGGCAGTCTCGATCTCGGCGAGCGGAACCATAGGGATTTCCTCCACCGCCCCATTCGCGCGCCCGCCGTGCCGTTCCTTCGGCCGGGATGGCGATTACGCCCGCGCAGGCCGCTCTGCTTCCTGCAGTCTGGCCACCGTGGCAAGGGCTGCGTCCGTGTGCTGGTGCACGCGCGAATCAGGAATCCCCTCGTCGTGACCGATGCGGTGCCCAAAGTTATCGGCGAAGCGCTCCAGCCGGATGAAATCGAGCTGCTGAGCGCGGGATTTGGGCAGCACCAGCGTAAGCAGGCCATTGCGGAAGATCACGTTGGCGCGCTGGCCGTCCACGCAGCACGGCAGCGGAATAACGCGGCTGTGGGCGCCGTAGGTGAACTCGCGCTGGAGGTAGGACTTATTCTCCTGCCTCGGCCCTCGCAGGGCGCTGCGGATGGTGCAGCTCTGGTCCGAAACCTCCACCTCCACATCCTGGGGTTCGATCCCGGGCATGGCGCACACGATCACCAGATCGTTGTTGGCCGTGTCGTACATATTGATCAGCGGAAACGGGACCTGGTCTGCTCCGTCCGGGATCCCAGGGCGAGGTTCGGCTGGCGTGGACATAGACGGTTCCTCGGAGAACGCACGGGGCCGGCGCGCTGACTACCGGCCATGGTTACCATACCCACGCGCGGGCGCCGTTCAACCGAGACCCACGCATTGAGGATTGCGGAATGCGGACCCAAACTGGACCGTCGGGCAGGGCCTATCAGGCGCGAGAGGGTTCTACTACATACGCCAATCCGAAAACTACAAACTTTTGCTTATAACGAATCTCGTTTTTTCATGAGTACGCTATCCTCTCCACGGTGCAAGCACTCGCCCACCGGGAGAGGCGCTGATGTTCCTTCGCGGGTCGGCAATCCCAATGCCTTTAGGGCGCCATCCGCTTCTGCACCCAGCCGACCAGTCGCTCCCACGCGGCGGCGATGGGGCTGGCGCCGTTAGTAAGCACAGCGGGGCCCGGGGCGCCCTCCGGGCGTCCCCGCCGCAGCAGCGCGTGGAGGAGCAAGCCCACGCCCACGCTGTAGTAGGGCCGCTCCAGCGATGCGGATCGCTGGTTCTGACAGATTCGAGATGAGCGCGGCACCCCCAGCCGTACCGGCAGCCCCAGGATCTCGCGCGCCAGCGGCATCGTTCCCTCCAGGAGCGCGCCCCCACCGGTCAGCACCGCGCTCTTCGCCACCAGCACCCGGTTCTCGGTGGCGCTGTCCATCTCGGCGCGCACCAGCTCCAGCAGCTCCCGCACGCGCGGCTCGATGATCTCGGCCACAATCCGGTGCGGCACTTCCCGCGGCTCTGGATCTCCCACGGCGCGGATCGCCACGAACTCGCCGTCCTTCGCATCCCCGATCCGTGCCGTGCCGTGCCTCAGTTTCAAGGCCTCCGCGTCCGCCCGCGGAATGCGCAACCCCACAGAGAGATCGTTGGTCACGTGGTCCCCGCCCACAGGAAGGGAAGCGGTGTGGAACAGGCTGCCCTCGGTGCAGACGACTACGTCCGTTGTGCCGCCGCCGATATCCGCCACCAGCGTACCAACGGCCCACTCGGTCTCGCTGAGAGTCGCGTAGGCGGCCGCCAACCCGGAGACGACCATCTCCTGGACGTCCAGATCGGCCCGGTGGACGCAGCGAACCAGATTCTCAAGGATCGGGGCCGAGGCGGTCACCAGGTGGGTTTCTACAGCAAGTTCGCGGGCGGTCATTCCCAGCGGATGGCGGATCCCAGGCTGGCCATCCACCCGGTAATGGCGGGGGCGGTTGTGGAGGACGACGCGATCCGGCGCCCCTACGGGCCGGGCATCCAGCCGGGCAGTGCGGACGTGCGCCTCCGTTACCTCCCCTCCACCCACGATGACGACGCCTTGGCGGTTCTCACCCGCCAGGTGGTCCCCTGTCACACTGAGGATGACGGCGCCGATCTCCACTCCAGCGGCGTGGCTGACGCGGGCGACGGCGGCGCGGATGGCGGCCGTAGTGGCAGAGAGATCGACAACGCGGCCCTTACGGACACCCGAGCAGGGAGCAACGCCATGGCCGAGAAATTCCAGGCGGCCGCCAAGGATCTCGCCCACCAGGGCGCAGACCTTGGTTGTTCCCACATCCAGGCCGACAACGATTTCGCTTCTGGCCACGGGAGGAGTCGCAGGGGAAGGGCAGAGGCACGCCTGAACCGCCTGTAACACCCCTATTGTAACGTCTACGGAAGATCGCGCCCCCCACGTCAGGGCACCGGCAGGCCCGGCGCGCCCAACGGTTCTTCTTCAGGGGGGAGGTGCTCCGCCCCCGCCTGGCGGCGATCCAACATCTCGCGGCGAATGAGGGACAGGTTCACGAAGATTCGGCTGCCCAGGGTAACCACGGCGGCAAGTTGCAGGTCCACACCCAGCTGGTTGCCCAGGAAGATAAACAGAACCGCCAGCAGCATATTAACCAGGAAGCCAGACACGAAGATGTCGCTGCGGAATTTGCCCCGCAGGCCGGAACGAATACCGCCGCAGATGGAGTCCAGTCCCGCCAGCAGTGCCAGGGAGAGGTACTCGGCGGCGGGAAGGGGAGCTCCCTCGGGCAGGAAGCGGAAAACCAGTAGCACACCTACCACAAACCCGACCAGTGGCAGGGCGATCTTAAGGGCTCTCATCAACCGGTTGTGCCTCGCGGAGCCTGAGTTCCCCCGCGTACGCGGGGACAGTCATCTCCGCCCGCTCCTCAATCTGCACCATTCCCAGCGTATCCAGGCCGCCCGCTTTGATGATCCCCTCGGGCATTTCCAGAGCGGCGCGCAGGTTCTTGGGATTGCCGATGGCGTAAATGTGGTAGGGGCCGGCGAGCGGGATGTCGTTCACGTGGACGACCGGGCCTACGCAGCGGACGGCAGACCGGGTGATGATCCGCTGCGGCTCCGTCGTATCGGCGCCTGCCACAGCAATCGCTTCCGCGCCCGCCGCCTTCAGCTCGTTCAGGAAGTAGATCAGATCGTCGTCATGGATCATGAGCCGGATCGGCTCCACCCCCCCGGGAAGATTCCTGCTGCCGCCGCGCAGGTAGGGGCTGTCGCGCAAGGTGACCACCAGTCCCCGCCCCTTCATCGGCTTCAGGCCCGCCAGGACGGTGGCCTCCTGCAGGCTGCGGAGCAGAGAGGCGCTGGCCTGTGAGCCGGTGGCGAGCTGCTCCTCGTAATGGGCGACACGCCCCTGAAGGCGGCGGTTCTCCTGCTGTAATTCCTGGTTGCGCTGGCTGAGGTTGTAGGTCAGTGCGGCGGAAGTGCTGAACCGTGAGGGCGGCAGGTCCATGCGGCGGATCTGTCGCTGGGTGTTGAGCGACAATCCCACCAGCACGCCGAGGAGCACGGCCAGCAAAGTCACCTGGGAGATCCAGGCGAAGTCACCCACGCGCACGGCGAAGCGGCGCTTGATAGAAGTTTTGTCTACGGTTGAAACTGCCATGCAGCCACCCGACTACCGGGGAGATCTGCCCGGTCGGAAGCCCGCTAGATCAGGGAGACGGCGGCGGGGTTTCGGATCGCCCCAGGCGCATGTACGCCGCGCGGCCAGCGCACATCACATTCAGATACTCGCCATCCGTGGCCACCTGTGGTAGCCAGAGGCGAATGTCCGCGAATTTGGCGGGCAGATCGTCGGGCCGCCCCAGGCGTACGGGCAGCGACCTTTCCGGCTGTTCATTGGCGGCCGGAGTGATGATATGTAACCATAATTCCCCCTGAGCGTCAATCGCCATTTTGCTCACCTGCAGGTGATGCCATCGCGCCAGGCGGACGCATTCTGCGGCGGCGGCCGGCCAGGGAGGGGGGATCACTTGGCCGACTGCCGGCTCGAAGGCGCCCTCCACTTCCACCACCGGCACTGCGGACGGGGGCGAAGGCGCCTGCCGATAGACGAAGCCGGCTTCGTCCGCCTCCCAGACTACCCCGCCGTGAACGAGTGCCAGGCACGGCTGGCGCTCCTGCACGCGGATGACGATCGCCTCCGGCAGGCGCCGCGTAACGGAAACGGCGCGTATCTGCGGCTCCTGCAGCAGCCCTTGCCGCACGCGCCCCAGGCTAACCCGGAAGATGTTGCCTCCGGGGCGCACGTCCGCAAGCTGCCTCACTTTATCCGCCGCAAGCCGTTGTGCGCCCCGGACCTCCACTCGCCGCACCGCCAGCTTCGGGGACCAGAAGGCGACGTGGACCGTCTGGGCAATCAGGCCCAGCGCCAGTAGGTTGCGCACGAACCCGGCAACATCTGGCTTCTTCCGGTTGCTACGGGGCCGTCGGGCCCTCTGCGGAGGCGCGGGCCGCGGACGCAAGGGAATGGCCCTCCAACGCCAGTTTGATCAACCGATCCAGCAGCCTGGGGAACGGCAGGCCGCCCGCCTGCGCGGCGCGCGGCAGCAGGCTGGTGGGCGTCATCCCGGGAATGGTGTTCGCCTCCAGCACCCAGATCTCGTCATTGGCGAGGAGCATATCCACCCGCGACATGCCCCGGCAGTGCAGCGCACGGTGCGTCCGCATCGCCAGCGCGCGGGCGCGCTCGGCGTGGCGCGTGGGGATCCGCGCGGGCACGATCTCCTCCGTTGCCCCGGGCGTGTACTTACGCTCGTAATCGTAGAACCCGCCCTGGGGAATGATCTCCACAATCGGCAGCGTCTCCAGGACCTCGTTGCCCAGCACAGGGACGGTGAGTTCGGTGGCGCCACCCAGGAACGCCTCGATCAGCACTTCCTCGCCGTAGTGAAGCGCCGTGTCCAGCGCGGCGGGCATCGCCTCCTCCTCTTTCACCACCGTCACGCCAATGGTGCTGCCCTCTTCGGCAGGCTTGACGATCACCGGGACGCGCACGTGGCTGCGTCCCGCACGCCACTCCGCCAGGAACGCGTCCGCCTCCGCGCGTCCGCGGACGGCGGTCCAGGCGGGGGTGGGGATGCCGTGTGCGGCGAACAGACACTTGGAAACCACCTTGTTCACGGCCACCGCGCTGCCCAGCACGCCCGAGCCCACGTAGGGAATTCCCAGTAGCTCTAGCATCCCCTGGATGGTGCCGTCTTCCCCGTACCGTCCGTGCAGGCAGATGAAGACCACATCCGGACGCTTCTCCGGATCGAGCAGCGCCTGCACGGGGGTCGGCAGCACTTTGAATGCATCCTCGGGAACCGGCTCCCCGCAAGCAATGGCTCCGGCGGAGGCGCTGCCCAGATGCGCCGGATCGATCCAGAACGCCTCGTACTTCTCGGGATCCAGAGCGGCCATGACCTGCCGTCCCGTGGCGAGAGAGACCTCCCTCTCTGCCGACCGACCTCCCATCAACACTGCCACGCGCAGTCTGGCCATGGTTTCGCGTCCCTTCTGCCAGGTATTGTGGCGCCGGCGCCGCCCGGGGTTCGAAAGGCGCCGGAGTTTACCGGCATCTCATCTCACTTGCATCCACCGCGAATGGCTACCGTCGTCAAGCTCTGAACTACCCTTCCCGTTGCCGGTTGTCGATTATGGCGCCCGGAATCAGCCCGTCCGGTCGCCTGAGCCTTAACCGCCAGCCAATCTAATTCTTGGCCTCATTTGCCAGCGCTTGCACCAGCTTTTCGCCCAGCGCGCGGATGTCCCCCGCTCCCATCACCAGGACGACGTCACCCGGCCGTACCGCCGTCCGCAGGCGCTCGACCCCCTCATCCAGGGTGGGGGCGAAAGCCACCCGATTCTCCCCTCCCGAATGCTTTCGGGACGCCGCTACAGCGAGCGCCTTACCGGTCACCCCCGCGATCGGTCGCTCGCGGGCGGCGTAGATCTCGGTGATCACCACGTGATCCGCATCGGCCAGGGCAGCGGCGAACTCCTCCATCAACAGCTGCGTGCGGCTGTACAGGTGTGGCTGGAATACGGCCCACAGCCGCCGGCCGGGGAAAGCGGCCCTGGCGCAGGCCAGGGTCGCCGCGATCTCCCGGGGGTGGTGAGCGTAATCATCAAACACCATCACCCCGTTCGCCTCCCCTAGCCGCTCGAACCGCCGGCCCACGCCCCTGAACTGCGCCAGGGCCATCTGTGCCGCATCGAACGGCAGGCCCACTGTCAGAGCTAACCCGATTGCCGCCAGGGCATTGCTGGCGTTGTGCCGGCCCGGCACGCCCAGCCGGATGCTGCCCAGCACCTTTCCTCGATAAGATACCCGGAACCGCGCCACGGGACCGCTGGCGTCCAGGTTGATGGCGCGCAGATCCGCATCCATCGCCGCCACGCCGTAGGTGAGCGCTTTGCAGGGAAGGTTGCCCGCCAGGTCACGCACACGGGGATCATCCAGGCAGACGACCGCCGTTCCCTCCGGTCGAACCTGGCGCAGGAAGCGCCGGAACGCTTCGACGACCCCCTCGATGCTCCCGTGGAATTCCAGGTGATCGGCATCGATATTCGTGATCGCCGCATAGCAGGGCCGCAGTGCGAGGAACGAGCTGAACGCCTCGCAGGCTTCCGCCAGGCAATGCTTCCCTCCCCCGACGCGCACGTTGCCGCCGATGACGTCCCAATCGCCGCCCAGGATGACAGTGGGGTCTGCGCCCGCGTGCAGGAAGATAGCCGCCGCCATAGCGGTGGTGGTGGTCTTGCCGTGCGTCCCCGAGATGGCGATGCCAGTGTACTGATCCAGCACCTCGCCCAGCAACTGGGCACGCGAGAGGAGCGGCAGGTGGCGTCGGCACGCCTCTTGCCGCTCGGGGTTCTCCTCGGGAATAGCGGCGCTGTAGACCACGCGATCCGCGGCGCCCACATGCGCCGCGGCATGGCCGACGTGCACGGTGGCCCCCGCCGCGGCGAGCCTGGCCAGCACGGGGGAGTCTTTTGCGTCCGAGCCTGTCACGTGCGCTCCCCGGGCCAGGAATAGCTGTGCCAGGGCGCTCATCCCCGCGCCCCCGATACCGATGAAGTGAATAGTTTCAGTATCTCCCATCTTTCCTTTCCTGATCAACTCTAAATTCCTAAATATCGAGATATTTTCATTTTCCTGCAATTTGCACGAGTTCTACCGCCACACGCGCCGCGGCGTCCGGCCGTCCCAGAGCGAGGCTGGCGGCAGCCATGCGCGTGCGGCGCTCCCCGTCCGCGAGCAGAGCGCCCACTTCACTTGCCAGGCGCGCGCCGTCCAGCTCGCGATCCGGAACCAGTACTGCCGCGCCCGCGTCCACCAGGGCCCGCGCGTTGTGCGTCTGGTGGTCTCCCACCGCATAGGGGTAGGGAACGAGGATCGCGGGCTTGCCAGCGGCAGTAACCTCCGCCAGCGTCGAGGATCCCGCGCGGCAGACCACCAGGTCCGCTGCCGCCAGCGCCCCTGCCATATCCTCTACGTAGGGCACGGGTACGTAGCCCGCAGGCCATTCTTCTCCCGGAGCAATCTGGCCCCGCACCGACTCATAGTTCTCCTTTCCGGTTTGGTGCACTATCTGTATTCCCGCCGCCGCCAGCGCGGGCAGCGCGTCGATCAGAGCGGTATTCAGCCGCTGGGCGCCGCGACTGCCGCCGAACAGGAATAGGAGCCGCCGGGCGGGATCCAGCCCGTGCAGCCGACGAAATCCCACTCCATCACCCCTGGCGATCTCCAGGCGGATCGGCAGGCCGGTGACCACCGTGCAGCCCGCGGGGAAATGCGCTTGCGCCGCCGCCGTGGCCAGGAAGACACGGCGTGCCAGGCGACCGAGGAGCCGGTTCGCGCGCCCGGGGTGCGCATCGCCCTCCAGGATGGCCACGGGCAGGCGCAGTAACCAGGCAGCGAACACCACCGGCGCCGCGGCGTAACCCCCTGTGCCGAGGACCGCTTGCGCCCGCTCCGCGCGCAGCAGACGCACGGCGCTCACCACTCCCCCAGCGCTCACCGCCAGGGACCAGAGCGCCCCGGGCCCCAGGCGGCGGTCCAGCTTGCGCGCGGGAATGGTCCGCAGGGAAAACCCTGCCTGCGGCACGATCTCCGCCTCCGGCCCCTGCCGCGTACCCACGAACACCACCGCGTGGGGTGCCAGGGCACGGGCCACACTAAGCGCGGGATAGACGTGCCCGCCTGTACCCCCGGCGGCGATGACGAACTTCACGGCGCGCGCCTTCTTCCCGGTCACGTAGATTGGGATATTGGGAGATGTTCAGCAACATGCCCATCGCCAGCGCGGTGAAGATGAGGGACGAGCCGCCGTAGCTGATGAATGGCAGTGGCACCCCCGTTGCGGGAATGGTGCCGGTCACCACCGCGATGTTCAGCAGCGCCTGCGTGCCCAGCATGGTGGTCAGTCCGCCGGCCAGCAGGGCGCCGAACCAGTGGCGAGTCCGTTGGGCGATTGTCAGCCCGCGGATGATCAGCACAGCGAATGCCACCAGCAGTCCCAGGGTGCCGATCAGGCCCAGCTCCTCCCCCACAGTGCAGAAGATATAATCCGTATGCTCGGCCGGCAGATAAAGATGCTTTTGGCGGCCGAGAAAGATGCCCAGCCCGAAGATTCCCCCCGAGCCGAGCGCCAGCAGCCCGTGCACCGGCTGGTAACCCGGACCATTATAGTGGCCCCATGGATCCAGCCAGGCCTTGATCCGATCCAGCCGGTAGGGCTCCATCAGCACGAACCCTACGAGAGCCAGCCCTGTCAGCCCAAGCAGCATCGCCAGGTGACGCCCCCGTGCTCCCGCCATGTAAATCATCACCAATCCCGTCGTGAGCAGGCAAACGGCGGTGCCCAGATCCTCCTTGGCCACGAGCGCCCCGATCACCACCATGGCGATCACCGGCGGGAGGAAGCCGCGCTGCCCATCCCGGATCCGGTGGCGCCAGAGGTCCGAATAGGCGGCGATGAACACCACCACCGCCAGCTTGGCGAACTCCGACGGCTGGAAGCGCAGCGGCCCAACCCCCAGCCAGCGCTTGGCGCCATTCACCTCGATGCCGATGCCTGGCACCAGTACCAGGGCCAGCAGGATCACCGAGGCGAGGATACCCGCCAGCCAGTAGCGCCTCACGCGCCAGAATGGGTAAACCATTGCCGCCCGCAGGGTTGCCAGCGCCAGCCCGGCCCAAAGAAGCTGCCGCCAGAAGAAATAAAGCGGATTGTGGTTCGTAACCGCGCTCTGGCCAGCGCGGGGAGAGCTGGCATCCAGGACGATGGCCACCCCCAGCAGGAGGAGCGCCACTGCCGTCCAGACTAGCGGGCCATCCGCATCCACACGTTTGCCGGTTTCCATAGAGATTCTGCCGTTCAGAAACTTACGCCTCGGAGATACTGCGGCACGAAGAGATAGGAATGGAAATCGTAACCGTTCAGGAAAGGGATAGGGAGACGGGTAGGGGTGCGGGGATCACGGGTCAGAGGGAGGCGGAGAAACGCAGATACGGGAACGCCAGCCCCAAAAGCTTCCGGGGTCACTTCGCCCTTCTTCCTCCACCCTTCCTACTTCGTCCTCCCATCCTCTGATCTCCCTCTATCCCCCGATCCCCACTCTCCCTCTTCGCGTCCCTGTAGTGAGCACTCCGGAGCGCGCCACGCCTACCCCTGCGCCAGCGCCGCCACCGCCTCGCGGAACGCCTGTCCGCGATGTTCGAAGCCGCGGAACCAATCGAAGCTGGCGCAGCCGGGAGCAAGAAGGACCACATCGCCCGGCCAGGCGAGGGCCGCCGCGGTGCGCACCGCCTCCTCCATCGATCTGGCGCTCTCAATCTGGATGAGCCCCGCTGCCCGCGCCGCCGCGGCAATCCGCCCACCGTGCTCGCCAATAGTTACCAGCGCCCGCGCCCGCTCCGCCAGTGCCTCCCCCAGCGGGGCGAAGTCGCTGCCCTTATCGCGGCCGCCCGCAATCACTATTAGAGGCCGATCGTAGGCGCGAATAGAGCGCACGGCGGCGTCCACGTTAGTGCACATGGAATTGTTAACGTAGTCCACGCCGCGGAGGGTTGCCACGTACTCCAGTCGGTCGGGAACGCCCGAAAAGGCAGCCAGGGCTCGAGCAATCGCCGCCGCCGGGGCGCCGGCAGCGCGCGCCGCGCAGGCGGCCGCCAGCGCGTTCTCCACCGTGTGTTCGCCGGGCATACGCAGGGCGCTCGCAGGCATCAAGTCCTCCACCTCCCCGGCAACGCAGAGGCGAAGCCACCCCGACAAGGTGGGGATGCGCCTCTCCACCCACCCGCCCTGATCCGGCACGTGGCTGCGGGTGAACCAGAGCCGCCGGCTGCGCACCTGCGGCGCCAGCGCCGCGGTGGTGGCGTTGTCGGCGTTCAGAACCGCCCAGTCGTCCGGCCCCTGGGCGTCCAGGAGCCGCGCCTTCGCTGCCACGTAGGTCTCGGGCGTCCCGTGGCGATCCAGGTGATCCTGGGTAATGTTCGTGATCACCGCCACGCGGGGCGCGAAGCACTGCACCCACTCCAGCTGGAAGCTGGAGATCTCCGCCACCAGCCACTGCTCGGGGCGGGCCTGGTCCGCCGCCTGGATGAGCGGCACCTGGAACCCACCCGCCAGAGTATTCCCCGCCACCAGGACGTCGAACCCCGCCTGACGGAGCGCCGCCGCGGTCATCAGCACGGTGGTCGTCTTGCCGTTCGTTCCGGTAATGCCGATGATGGGCGCGCGCGACAGCCGGTAGGCGATCTCGATTTCGGAAAGCACCGGCACCCCCCGCGCGCGGGCGGCCAGGAGAACGGGCGCATCCGCGCGCACGCCCGGGCTGGGGATCACCAGGTCGGCGGCCTCGATGCCGGGGTAGTCAGGATCGCCCAGGTGGAGGTCGATCCCTGCCGTGCGCAGGCAGGTGACGGCATCCCCTAGCTCCGCCTTCGACTTCGCGTCATACACCACCACCCGCGCCCCGCGGCGCGCGAGCACCGGTGCCGCCGCGCGCCCTGTGGCCGCTGCGCCAATGATGGCGATTGTCCTCCCTGAAAACCCACTCAATTCATGCTCCCCACCCACCTACCGCCCCGCCAGCGCGATCCACAACGCCGCGCCACAGGCCATGGCGGAGACAATGACGAACCGCGCCACCACGTGCGTTTCCGGCCATCCCGCCAGCTCGAAATGGTGGTGCAGGGGGGACATCCGGATGATGCGCCTGCCGAACAGCTGGAAGCTGGCTACCTGCAGGATCACGCTGGCCGCCTCTACCACGGGGACAGCCAGCACCAGGAGAATCAACCCATCCCGCTGGAGCATCACCGCGGCGCCCGCCAGCCCTGCCCCGATGGCGAGGGAGCCGGTATCACCCATAAACACGCGCGCAGGGTGGGCATTAAACCACAGGTAAGCCAGCGTCGCGCCCGCCATGCCTGCCGCTACGCTGGCGATACCATAATCCGCTACCAGCCCCTGTGGCCCAATTTCTTTCCCAGCCAGCGCGAGCAGGGCAATCGTGATCCAGGCGGGCAGGGTTACGCCCGCCGCCAGCCCGTCCAGTCCGTCGGTCAGGTTGACCGCGTTGGAGAGGCCGACGATCAGTAATATGCACCAGCCCACCTGCAGCCACGGTTCCAGTGGGCTCTCCGGCAGGCCTGCCGCCGCCAACTGCGGGCTGTAGTACCACCAGACGAACAGGCCCGCCATTACGAACTGGAGGGCCAGCTTGTGCCGCGCCTTCAGACCCAGGTTGCGCCCCCGCAGGACGATGAGCAAGTCATCGAGCAGGCCGATGGCGGCGAAGCCGACCATCATTGCCAGCAGCGCCCACGCCCAGGGAGTGTGCAGGAAGAGCAAGGCGGCTACGGCGCCCGGGATCAGGATGATCAGGCCGCCCATGGTGGGCGTGCCCGCCTTCTCCCGGTGCCGCTCGGGAGCGTCGGCGCTGATCGCCTGCCGCGCCTTCAGCCGTCGAAGAAGGCAGATGAGTGGGCCGCCCACGGCCAGTCCCAGCACCGCAGCTACCACGAACGGTCCCAGCAACCTAGCCAGCACCATGGATCAGCTCCCGCACCACCGCTTCCATCCGCATCCCGCGCGATCCCTTCACCAGCACCACGTCGCCCGGCGCCAGCCGCTCGCGCAGGACCGCCAGGGCGCTCTCGTTGTCCACGCAGCAAGTCACCGCCTCTGCCGGTCGGCCGCCCGCACGGGCGGCGGCAGCGATCTCCTGCGCCAGGTCTCCCACGGTTACCAGCAGGTCCGGCCCCGCACGGGCTACTGCCTCTCCCACCTCCCGGTGCGCCGCGACGGCCGCCGGACCCAGCTCGAGCATATTGCCGAGCACTGCCACCCGCCGGCCATGAAACCCCGGGTCCATCAGCACTTCCAGAGCGGCCACCATCGCTTGTGGGGAGGAGGCGTTGTAGGCGTCGTTCAGGATGGTGCGCCCTTGCGGGCCGCGCCGCACCTCCATCCGCATCGCCGAGACGCGCGCGGCAGCGAGGGCAGGTCCCAGCGCGTGCGGAGGCACACCCAGCTCCAGCGCCACAGTGATGGCCGCCAGAGCGTTCTGCACATTGTGCCGTCCTGGCAGCGGCAGAGTGGCCTTAAATTCCCCGGACGCATAGGCAGGCGCGCGCCAGGCAAACCGTGCCCCTTCTCCGGGGGTTCCGACGGCGTCGGGAGGCAGCATCCGCCCGCGCACGTCGGCGGCCTCCCCGAAGCCGAAGCTCACCACCCGGGGCGATTTTGCCGCCAGGAACGGGAAGAACGGATCATCCGCGTTCAGTACCGCCACCCCGTCCACGGGCAGCTCCTCCAACAGCTCCGCCTTTGCGGCGGCAATCGCCTGCTGGCTGCCCAGCAGCTCCAGGTGGGAGAGGCCGATATTGGTGATCAGCCCTACCTGCGGGCGCCCAATGCGGGCCAGATAGCGAATCTGGTCCCGACCGCGCATCGCCATCTCCAGGACCGCCGCCTCGTGCTCCGGCGCCAGTTCCAGCAGCGTCTGCGGCAGGCCAATCTCGGCGTTCAAGCTGCCGGGGTTACAGTGGACCCGGTAACGAGCCCCCAACGCCGCCGCGCACAGGTCCTTGGTGGTGGTCTTTCCCAGGCTGCCGGTAAGGCCCACGACGCGCAGGGCGGGAAAGCGGGTGCGATGGTGGGCGGCAAGCGCCCCCAGCGCGAGCAGTGGATCGGCTACACGCACGAGTCCCGATGTAATCGGGAGCAGCGGGTCCACACGCCAGTCGGCGCGCACCACAGCGGCCACCGCTCCTCGCGCCAGCGCGTCGCCCACGAACTGGTGGCCATCAAACCGCTCCCCCTGAAGCGCGAAGAACAGGTCGCCAGGGGCCACCGCGCGCGAATCCGTGCTCACGCGGGCGACCACTGCGTGCGCCTCCCCCTCCACCGCCCCGCCCATCACCCGGACGGCATCCTCTAATCGGTAGTCCAGCATTGCACCACGGGGACACGGAGAGCACCGAGAAGAGAAGGCTTTAGAGGACTCTCCTTACGATCCCATCCTTCACGACCGGTACATTGAAGTTAATTAGCAATCCGGTTCTCTTTCCGCTCAGGCGCAGGTAGGTCAGCAGTTGGGCCTCGTGCACCGGGAGAATCTCCTCGACTGACTTGAGTTCGACGATGACCGTGTCCCCAACGACTAGATCCGCACGGAAGCCACAATCGAGATGGATGCCCTTGTAGGTGACCGGCAGGGGCATCTGGCGCTGGAAGGGGAGCTCGCGGAGACGTAGTTCGTGGCAGAGGCATTCCTCGTACGCTGCTTCGAGTAGGCCAGGTCCCCGATGCCGGTGCACCTCGATCGCCGCCCCGATGATCGCCTCTGTGACTTCCTGATTGAGGAGCATTCCCCCCTCCCTGGTAGTTGACGTACTGCTTGCCCACCCCTTCCTCTCAGTGCTCTCGGTGTCTCCGTGGTGAGAACCACGCCTGCAGGGCCTCCCGGGCGACTTCCCGGTCGTCAAAATGGATCTTCCGGTCACCCAAGATCTGGTAGTCCTCGTGCCCCTTGCCCGCGATCACCACCGTATCCCCCGGCGTGGCGCGAGCGACCGCGGTTTCAATGGCGGCGCGCCGATCCACCTCCACGAGCATGCGGCGGCGATCGGCAGGATCGATCCCCGCCAGGATCTCCTCAATGATGGCTACGGGGGCCTCACTGCGGGGGTTGTCGGAGGTAACCACCACGCGGTCGGCAAGTTCCGCCGCGATGCGCCCCATCTTCGGTCGCTTGGTGCGGTCGCGATCGCCCCCGCAGCCGAAGACGACGATCAGCTGGCGGGGCTGCAGCGCCCTGGCGGAGCGCAGGACATTCTCTAGCCCGTCGGGGGTGTGGGCGTAGTCCACGATGACCGCGAACGGCTGACCCTCATCCACGGCTTCAAAGCGACCCGGCACCCCGGGCGCCGCCTCTAGCCCGGCCACGATGGCGTCCCAGTCCAGCCGCAGGGCGCGCGCTGTGCCGATGGCTGCCAGGCTATTGTAGACGTTGAAGCGGCCTCCCAGCCGGAGGTGAATGCGCCGCTCACCTTCCCCATCGGCAACCGTGAACGTAATCCCTGTGGGCCGGGCCTCGATCTCCCGAGCGCGCAGATCCGCAGGGTTCTCGATGCCGTAGGTGATCACCCGCCCCACAGTCTCGCCCGTCAGCCGCTTCCCGAATGGGTCATCGACGTTGATGACGCCCGTAAACACTTTGCTGCTCTGCCGTGGATATTCGGCGAACAGGCGTGCCTTCGCCTGGAAGTAGTCCTCCAAATCGGCGTGAAAATCCAGGTGGTCCTGCGTAAGATTAGTGAACACCCCCACGTCGAACTCGCAGCCGAGCGGGCGATGGAGGATCAGGGCGTGGGAGGAGACCT
>JACQGL010000090.1 GCA_016199525.1 Armatimonadota bacterium | reverse complement strand
TGTTCAGTGGGTAGCGCCCCGAAAGCTTTCGGGACAGGCTGACCATATGGCCCGGAGGGGAAGCCGGGGCTGCCGGCACGCGTTATCCTAACGCATCTGGGGCAGCCGTTCCGCAGGCTTGCGGGATACCCACCGGCGGAGGAGCCAGAGCGTGCCGCCGATGAGGGCCAGCACAAGCAGAGTCACCAGCCCGCGTTCCCAGTTCCAGCTCTCAAATCGCTTGGCAAGCGCGGCCATACCGGCGCGCGGATCGATCTCGGCGAACGGGTGGAGGTCAAGGGTGATGAGGTCCGGCTGTCGCTGGTTGATTTCCGCCGAGTAATCGCGCGCCTGTGCCTCCGCCGGCAGGGCATCAGGTCGCGTCTCGAGGAGGACCAGCCGTGCTGCTCCTCCGCCCGCGCTCTCCATCGCCACCCCGGAAACGGCATCCATTCCTGGTGCCACATCCACGTCTACTGCGGCGTCCCTGTGGGCAAGGTGCTGGAGCGCCTGCACCAGACCGGCGTTCAGGGGCAGGGCCACGTGCAGGCCGCTCTCCAGGCGCCGCCGCGCGGGCTGGCCGTTGGTGTGCGCAACACTCTCTAGGTAAAGATGCTGCCCGGGCTCTGGCTGGGTGATGACCGCTTCATCTCCGCCCTGATAGCCGCCCGCGGGGCCAGGCCGCAGCCGCAGGATCATCGTCTCGGTGGGCGAGTAGGGCCGGGACAGGCGCTCCGGTTCCTGCGGGTTGACAAGCACAACCTGGTCCTCCAGCAGGAATGCCAATCGCAGGCTCCCGGGGGCCAGCGGGTCCGAGACGCGGCTCCGACTGAAAGACCGCCAGCCGAGGAGAAGGATCGGCTTGGGGCTCTGCACCAGCTGCTGCACCGTGCCGTCGTCGCCCACGGAGATCCGCCAGAGAGCGTGGCCAGCTTCGGGGCGCTGAACGGTGGCGTAGACCGCCGTCTCACGGGGATCCCAGACGAGACCCGTGATCTGTCCGTCTTTGAGGGGCGTATCCTCTACCGATATGGCCTCCAGGTACTGGCGGTTCAGATCGAGTAGTACCAGGCGCTCCTCGGCCTGGCTCCGCAACGGCGGTCCCCCACGCAGGTCCATCCCTCCCAGCTGGGTGCGGGCCCGGAAGAGGAGTCGCTTTCCGGAGGGCGACCACCAGAGCTGCCCGAGCGCCTTCGTCTCCGGGAGCAGCCGGAACACGGGCACAAATCGTCGCTCCAGCAGATCTACGATCCCTAACCGGCCATCGGGGGAGCGGACGGCAATCGGCTGGGTGAGGCCCGGGGACCAGGCGAACGCGGCAACGGGAAAATCGGGGGTCGTGGCGAGGTGCGCAGCGCGGTCGTCCAGGGAGAAGATGCACAGCCGGCGGCCGAGGATGTAGGCCAGGAGGCGGCCGTCCGGCGCCCAAACGGGCGCTCCCGTGATCAGCCGGTCCGTGAGGGAGTCACGGGGCGCCGGGGTTGAAATCCGCAGTAAGCCGGGGGAGCGGCGGCGGCCGACCCACACTTCCGCGGTGCCCCCTCGCCAGGTGACGAACGCCAGCCACTCACCATCGTCGGAAAAGCGTGGTAAGGCGTCGTCAGGGGGTAACGGGAGTAGCCGCGTGTCGCCCGCCAGCCGCTGGAGCGCGTGGCGCAGCGCCCCGTCGGAGTAAGGAGCAGCAAGCAAAGCGGTTCGACTTCCCACGCGCGCCCTCAGCCGCGGGGGGTCAGAACCGGCGCCGGCACCATAAAAGGTCGCTTCCAGGTCGAGGGGGCCGGGAACTCCCCGCGCCGGCCAGAGGCTGGCGGCCACGCGCTGCCAGTGGCCCATCTGGTTCAGGAAGGCGTGCTCATCCCCGTTAAGGCTTCCTTCGCGCCATTGTAGCCTGACGCGCGGCGGCCGGCCGGCCGTCTGCCAGTGGTACGTGAACGGTTGCGCCACCGGTGCCGGGATCGCCGGCCGCAGCGGGAGTAGCAGCAACGCCAGGGTCAGGAGGACCGCTCCCCTGCTCATGCCGTCGTCTCCCGGTCGGTTTGCGCCAGTTCCCGCAGGACGGCCAGATTTACGCGATCCATGTCGCCTTCCTTAGGTGTTTCCAATACCACGGGCACGTGCTGCAGGCGCGGATCGGTGAGCAGCAATCGAAAGGCCTTCTGGCCCAGATAGCCCTGCCCGATATGCATGTGGCGATCCACGCGGCTGCCCCGCTCCCGCTGCGAGTCATTAGCGTGAATGAGTCGTATCCGCGCCAGGCCCATAGTGGCATCGAGGGCGTCCATCGTGCCGTAGTAGCCCTCCGGGTCGCGCAGCTCGTAGCCGGCGGCGAACAGGTGGCAGGAGTCGATGCATACGCCCAGTCGTTCGGAAGGCGCGGCTACCGCTTCCAGCACTGCCTGAAGATGTTCGAAGCGCCAGCCCAGGGTAGTACCCTGCCCCGCCGTGGTCTCCAGGAGCAGCGTGGGCGTCCCGTCCACGGCGTTGAGGGCATCGCGCACGCTCTCGGCCAGACGCCCGAGCGCCTCCTGGTCGGGCGCGTCACCCCGCGCTCCCAGGTGCATCACCACGAACGGGATCTGCAGGCGCGCCGAGCGGCGCATCTCCTCCCGGAGGGCGGCCCGGGAACGGGCCAGCAGCGCTGGATCCGCGGCGGCGGGATTGATCAGATAGGTATCGTGGGAGGCGACGCACGGGATGCCGGTTTCCACCTGCGCAGCGAGGAACTGCTCGATGTCATCGTCCGTCAGCTCCCGCGCTTTCCATTGCTGCGGGCTCTTAGTGAATATCTGGATGATGTCGCAGCCCGCCTCACGACCGCGATAAAGGGCGTTGTGCAGGCCACCGGCAATCGGCATGTGGGCGCCGAACCTCCGGCGAGGATCGTAAGATGGTGGCGCAGGGAGTGGACGAGCCATGTAAAAGGGCGAATGACAAGAGACGAACGATAAACGACGCAATTGTATCGCAGACGCTACGAGGGGCGAAGGGGAAGGCCGGAGGATGGGGTAAAGGCAAGCAACCCGCGTGGCCACCGCGCGCGCTGCGCCGTACCGCTCGCCGCCTGATTGTGCCTTGTTTCCGCTGCCCTCATCTCGTCGGCTGCGGTTCGTTCTTTCCCCCGCCATGAGCAACGGCCCGAGCCCCGTGGTAACCGGGCTCGGGCCGTGATCCGGCGGGCAAGACTCACGTTCGCGTCTGCCGTTGCCCGTCGCCTTGGCTACTCCTTCGTGTGGGGCGCCGTAGTGAATGTCAAGCCCACGCCGAAGTTGTCGAGGTCGAATAGCCCGCTGTCGATCGTCAGGTTGCGGCCGATGTACAGGCGTGCCCCGACGTTGACAGTGGCGCCGTCCGCGATGGCTTCCGCGTCATCGAGGAACTCGGCAAAGACGTCCAGGTTCTTCGTCAGGTGAAGCCGCCCGTTGGCGAAGAAGCCGTTGTAGATTCCTCCACCCACGCCGGCTCCCACTTCAAGGCTGCCCGGCGCGCCCGACTCGATCTTGCGGCCCAGCAACGAGGTGATATCTTTGCTGACGTAGATGTAGATCCCGGGGTCGAGGTCCAGCTCGTCCGTAAGGTCAAACACACCGACCGAGACCGCCACCCCGTGCTGTGCTTCCGTCAGGAGCAGGTACTTGGCGTTGACGGTGACCTCCTTGCCAGAGAAAGTGCCACCGCCCACGTCAAAGACGGTGAATCCTGCCTCTAACCGATCCATCACCCCGTAGTTGGCTTTGAAGATTCGGATGTCCTCATCGTCCAGTTTGTCCACATCCAGCAGAATGTGGAAGCCACCGTTGAGGCTCCGTGCAGGCAAGAAGCGGTTCGTGGGCGTCAACAGGTCGCCGCTGGGACCCAGGACGGATGGCGCCGCCTGGGCCGGGGAACAGAACGCCAGGGCCGCAGCCCCGACGAGCGGTAACACATACCGCAATGGTCTCATGATACCTCCTTCGCGATGGATGCGCCGCAGGCTGTTCCAATCCCGGTCCCGCCGAGCCCATCGAGGAGGTGGTATCCGCGTTTCCCATCCTCCTGTGCTGGATCGGGCGCTTACGGGTTAGCGGTGCTGCGGGTGGCGACCGTCTCCGGCCTCCTGCATGGCTCTCTGGAGGGCCGCATACCGACAGCCAGCTTGATTGACCTGCAGGCGATTAGACGTTCCGATGGTATATTCGGTAGATTGAGCACAACTCCTCTAACAATTGGTCGGAGAGACCCCCGGTCGGCTGATATCAGACCGAACCGCCGGGCAGGAAATCCCCCGGGAGTTATACCCGCGGTTGAGCAGTGGCAACACTTATCCGGTAACCGTCAGAGCACCGGGCGATAGGGTAGGGGAGTGCGGAATAGAGCCGAAGAATGGAGGGAATGGGAGGGGGGAGCGGTAGATTCCGCGCGCCCTCTGTTTCCCGCTCCTCGTCTCACTGCCGGGCTCAGGGCCGCGCCAGCGGGATCAGGTAGAACTCGCCCAATGCTCCCGCCGCAATCGGGATCTGGCCCGCGGCGCGCGCTACCTGTGGGGCCGCGACTTCCGCGGGAATGGCATAGGCGAGACGAGAGACGTCCTCCTCGTCCGGCAGCTCGCGGCTGATGAGCAGACCCACCACCGCCCCATCGCTGATACGCAGCACGGGGGCGCCGCTGTCACCGCGCTCCACGCGGGTTTGGAGCACCAGTTGGGGACCGGGTGCGGCGGTGGGACCGCGCTTAAGGGCGCGGCGGTAGAGGATGGCAGGGATGGCGAGGCGCTGCTCGGTCTCCGCGTTCGCGCCTGGCCGTGCTGCCTGGGTGGTGACGATCAGCAGGGGATCGCCGGGCGCCAGCTCCCGGCTATCGGCGAGGGCGAGGGGCTTCATGAGCAGGTCGTCCTTCCGGAACACGAGCGCCGCCAGATCCTGGGCCGATTCCTCGTAAGCCAACTCCACCGGGTAGGTGTTGCCGTTCACTCGCGCCTCGACCTGGCGTGCGTTCCGCACCACGTGGCGTGCGGTGAGAACCACGCCCTGCGCCGCGAGGAAACCGGTCCCCAGGCTTTGGCTCTGCGCTCGATGCACACGCAGAACGACCACCTTGGGGCGGGCCAGGGCGAACGCCTCCTGGAAACCGACATCGCCAGCGCTGGCCGCCGCCCCGACGGCCAGCAGCAGCCCGAGCCCCACCACGCGTGAGAATGGCATCTCTCTTGACCTTGCGACCCTTGGGAGCGGGAGTTGTGCGGCAGAGCGCCCTTGTGGGCCTGCTGTCGGTCCCAGTCTACTCGGGAAGGGAGCCGTCGTCAACAGAGGAGGTAGATGGGGGTGCGTTCGAGATGAGTAGGAAGGAGTTCGTGCCCGAGGGCCGGCCCGAGACGTAGCGCAGGCATCCTGCCTGTCCCGAAAGCCTGCCCTCGGGCCGTCAGGCTCGGGGCGTTCGGGGCGCTACCCACTGAACGTGAACGCACCCGGTAGATGGACACCGATGCCCGCTGGCTTCCCAATCGACCGTCCGGCCTGCTCCTGACCGGGTGAGAGGCGGAGGATTGTATATGACCGGTGGTTGGGCGTCGGACGGGAAAACTGGGTATCACTTTCTGGCGACGCGATGGTTGACGCTCCTGTTTCCCGGTACTATAATTCGGTTAGTACGCGAATGATGCGCCAGAACCGGTGGCGCCCGGTCCCTTGACGTAGCGCACCCGCGAGACGCTTGGCATACTGCTGCACAGCACACATCCAGCGTCCACGCGGGTGTTTCGCCGTCTAGTTGAGCCTGTGGGCCTGACGCCGTTGCCGCGTACGGTACTTGCCATTCGTACTGGGGGAGGGTGGTCGCAGGAGATGCCCACTGGCGGAACGGCTACGGAGCGATCCGCCCACGCCCTTGGCCGTAGCGAAGGCGCTCGTCAGCGCGGGTTACGGGGAACGGCATGAGAGCCCGGCAGGTCGGCGCAAGACGTTGCTGTTCGCCACCAGTCCTGCGGAATTGTTGCGCGACGTGCTGTGTCGTGTCGAAGAGAGCAGACCCTCCTGGGACAACGCAGTCCTGAGGAAGCGCGCCCTTCGCAGGAACTAATCATCTTGCACAACTATCTGTGCCAGGCGGGCCTGCCCAACGTCTCCGATCGTGTCTGGTGGAGTTTCGACCTCCGGTACCAGGACGCGCGGAAGCCACCCGGGCACCGTAACCCGGGCATCGTCGTTTGGAGCAGAGGGAACCCGGGGAGCGTCGTTGGCGCTTATTAGCAGTGGGTTGACGTGTGAATGCGCGCGCTGGCAAACGCACCTAACCGGCCTGCCTGGCGTGGGCAGTAAGCGTTTTGCTCGGGCCGCTACAGGAGAGCGCGTGGGGGTGCTTGCCTTGCCTGGACGTGGCCGAAGAACCATTTGCAGGAGGAGGGTTGACCGCTCCCGAGAGGATGTATGGATGAGCGTGGCACTGGTTACCAGGGAGAGGGCGCATAAGGAGATGCTATGTTGACCCGAGAGCAGATCGCTTCTTATCAGACGAACGGCTACCTCGTCGTCGAGAACGTCATCAGCGACGAAATGGTCGCCCAGGCCCGCGCCGTCATTGAGGGGTTCATCGAGCGGTCCCGCGCTGTGACGGAGAACGATGCCGTCTTCGACCTGGAACCCGGCCATTCGCCAGACGCACCCAAACTCCGGCGGCTGAAAGATCCCGTGAAGCAGCACCCTATCTTCGAGGAGATCATGCGGTCGGAGAGAATCCTCGACGTCGTCGCGGACCTGATCGGGCCCAACATCCGCTTCCAGGCGAGCAAGCTGAACATGAAGTCGGCGGAGTTCGGCAGTCCGGTGGAGTGGCACCAGGATATTGCGTTCTATCCGCACACTAACGACGACCTGCTCGCCGTCGGCATGGCACTCGATGATTGCACGCTCGAGAACGGCTGTATGCTGATGATCCCCGGCTCGCACAATGGGCCGGTACTAAACCACCACCAGGACGGCATCTTCGTTGGCGCCATTGACGGAGAGCGGGACCAGATCGACCTCTCCCACGCCGTGCCGGTGTTGGTGAAGGCGGGCGGGATGTCCGTTCACCACGTGCGCACATTACACGGTTCTGCTCCCAACCGGTCCGACAAGCCGCGCCGGCTGTTGCTCTTCCAATATACTGCGGTCGATGCGTGGCCCTTGAGCGGCGTTACCGACCTGGGCGCCTTCAATGCCCAGATTGTCCGCGGTAACCCAACGGCAGAGTACCGCCTGGCTCCCACGCGCGTTCGCATTCCCCTGCCACAGGGTGAGCGCGCCGGTTCGATTTACGAGATTCAGTCCGTGTTCAAGAAGCCCGTGTTCGTCCGACGATGAAGTCAGGCGTGGCGGTCACGGCGCGCGCCGTCGAGCGCGGCCAGCCCAAGCTGCGAGAAGTGTCGAAGAATGAGCGCCCCTCTCGAAGCGTTCGCCGGGCTGACGCCCGAACAGGAATGGCGGACTTGGGGCGGGAGGGCTAAGTAGCTTATCGAAGTGACTGAGCAGTTTCCTGGCGAGCGACGAGAAGGCCAGGGCTTTCCTGATCAAGGCTTTCTCATCCGCTCTCCCGGGCGCAATCCCTGCCGGATCGCGGCGAGGATCTCGGGCGAAAGCTTCGGCTTCTGACCGGGATGAGGTTGATCCGACAGCGCGTCGAAGCCGCCCGCCAGGAAGGCTTTGATCCAATGACGAACCCGTTTTTCACTTTGCGCTGCGCATCGTTCAAACGCACTCGATACACACGGGGTGCTTCCTCCCACGCCCCATTTCTGGAAACTTACTTGTCTATCCTGCTTAGTGTGCCATATTTATACAACAGAACGGCCTGGCTGACATAGCCCGCCGGTTGTAGTCCCAAAAGCGAGAGGTTTCAGGGTGGACCGGAGAGAGAGTTGCTGCCTGGTTCCGAGGGGTCGGGATCGGCGGGCAAGCTGGTCTGCTGAGCGCTTGAGGTAGACGCACGGCGAGGCGAGGATTGCTGGGATGTCTGGCAAGGAACATCACCAACGGGGCCACGCGAACGCGGAGTTTCCGCTCCTCGAGAAGATCCGGCCCAATCTTGCCGATGTGTTGGAGCCCGGGGAAGAACTGCAAGTTGCCGTAGAGGCAGACATGGTTCTTCCGGGCTCTTTTGGTGTTTCCTGGCTAGTGGCCACCGACCGTCGGGTGGCGGTGTTCACCCCCAACGGCAAGGTCCCCCACACTACCACCGAGGTGCCCCTATCGCAGGTGCGGGCCCTGCGCAAGCGGGAGCTGCTGGGCAGCGTTCTGCTGGAAGCGCACACAGATGACCGGGCGGTGCCGTTAATCCGGTTCACCGAGGCGAAAGAAGAGGCGATCGACCAGGCGGCGGAGCAGATCCGCGCGCTGCTGGTCGATCCGCTGCCGGAAGAGGAGGAAGATCAGTCGGCGCCGGAGGAGCGGGGGCGCAAGAAGGCCAGCCACTGCCCCGAGTGCGGCAAGCCGATTCCCCGCTGGATGAGCGTCTGCCTGGACTGTATGAACCAGCGGCAGCTCATTCTGCGGCTCATCAAACGGGCGGGACCGTATGCGGGGCCGATCATCGTCAGCCTGGTGATGGCGATCCTCGCCGTGACTGCCGATCTGGCGCAGGCGCCCCTGCAGAAATACCTTATCGACAGCGTCATCCCCAACCGCAGCCTGCAAGGCCTGGTGTACGTCATGCTCGCCATCCTGGGGATCCGCGTGTTCACCACTGTGGTGGGCGCCGCGCGCCAGCTGCTGATGAGCTGGCTGGGCGAGAAGGTCACCTACGATCTTCGCGGCGAGGTCTATAGTCATCTCCAGCGCCTGGGTCTCCGGTATTACGATCAGAAAGAGACCGGCTGGATTATGGACCGCGTGACCTCCGACACCACCACGCTGCAGGTGTTTATGACGGACGCGATGCAGCGGACGGTGATCAATGCCCTTACGCTGGTCATCATCGCAGTGTACATGTTCAGCATGAGTCCGCTGCTGGCGCTCCTGTCCCTCATTCCGGCGCCCATCGTGTGCTTGATGAGCGCACGGTTTATGAAACGCACGCACACGATCTGGCACTGGGCTTATCGCCGCCGCAGCCGGCTGTTCGCCCTCCTCTCAAACGTCCTGCCAGGCGTGCGCGTGGTGAAGGCGTTCACGCAGGAGGGCCGTGAGCATGTGCGGTTCGATGAGCGCAGCCGCGACTACATGGATGCCAACGTCAATGCCGCCCGCGTGTTCGCTGCCTTCAACCGCACCACGGGGTTCGTCATGGCGCTCAGCTCCCTGGCGATCTGGGGTTACGGCGGCTACCTGGTGATCAAGGGGGTGCCGGGCAACAGCCTGGGGCTGCTCGTCGCGTTCATGCAGCTGGTGATGCGCTTTTACGCGCCGCTTCAAGACCTGACCGGCCTGAGCCAGCAGGTTCAGCGGGCGGCCACGGCGGCCCAGCGAGTGTTCGAGGTGCTGGATACGGCTCCCGACATGGAGGACGCGCCGGAAGCGCTGGATCTGCCCGGCATTTGGGGCGAGATCGAGTTCTGCAACGTGACGTTCGGCTACGACGAGCGCCGGCCGGTGCTCAAGAACGTCAGCTTCCACATCCGGCCCGGCGAGATGATCGGCCTGGTAGGGCCCAGTGGGGCGGGAAAGAGTACCACCATCAACCTGATCTGTCGCTTCTACGACGTGACCGGCGGGGCGGTGCTGGTGGACGGGCACGATGTCCGCGACATCAAGATCGATTCGCTGCGCCAGCAGATCGGGATCGTTCTCCAGGAGCCGTTCCTCTTCCATGGCACCATTGCGGAGAATATCGCCTACGGCTGTCCCGAGGCGACGATGGAGGACATCATGCGCGCCGCCAAGGCGGCCAATGCGCACGATTTTATCTTGAAGTTCCCCGAAGGCTACGACGCGATGGTCGGGGAGCGCGGCGCGCGCCTGTCGGGCGGGGAGCGCCAGCGAATCTCCATCGCACGCGCCATCCTCAAGAACCCACGCATCCTCATCCTGGATGAGGCGACCAGCTCCGTGGATAGCGAAACGGAAGCCCAGATCCGTGAGGCGATCGACCGGCTCGTCCACGGCCGCACGACGTTCGCCATCGCCCACCGCCTGTCTACGCTGCAGAACGCCAACCGGCTCATCGTGCTGGAGAAAGGCCGGGTGGTAGAGATGGGAACGCACGCGGAGCTGCTCAGCAAGGAGGACGGCGTCTTCCGCCGCCTGGTGGACTTGCATCGGCAGCTCTCAGAGGCGGTGGCTGTAGGAGGGTAGCTGTGCTGAGTGACGAAGCCCCCGCCAGTAGCGATCTGCAGATTCTGGACCCACGGAAGGTGCGTCTGGAACGGGATGATTTCCAGCGCCTGATTCTCTACGTGGGGATCGAGGAGCGCTACCAGCCTGTGCGCGTGGTGCGCGCCCTGCCGCTCTCCCAGCCCGATCGCTGGATCGCATTCCAGGACGACGAGGGCAACGAGATCGGTATGCTGGCCCGGGTCAGCGATCTGGAGCCGCACAGCCGCCAGCACCTGGAGGAAGAGCTGGACCTTGTCTACCTGAAAGCGAAAGTACAGGAGATCCGCAACGTCGCTTCTGGCCACGGGATGATCCATTGGGATCTGGTCACCGACCTCGGTCCGCGCCTGGTTTACGTCCGCGATCGCAGCGACGTCCGGCCGCTGCCCGACGGTCGGATCGTGCTCACAGATGTGCACGGCGCCAAGTACGAAATCCCGCCCCTGGACCAGCTGGACGAACGCAGCCGCCAGCGGTTAGAAGTGGAGATGTAAGCGGCCAGCGTGTGATATGGCGGCGCAGAGGCGAGCGGGATGCCCCTCGTTATCAAGGCCATTGGTGTATAAAAAACTTCTCTCGGGATCGGTTTCATCGCCCCGGAAGGTGGGTATACACAACACACAACTAGAGTTCTGGACAGAGCAAACGGTTGACAATTTCATACCGGTGTCCAGGCGGAACCACGAGCTGCGTGGTTTGAACCTGGCTGGAAACGGCTCAGGAACTGATCACGCGGTTGTCCGTAGGGAACCCCAAGGTTGGTTGGGGCGAAAGCCCCAATCGGCACGTAAGGAGACCGAGGGGCACGCCATGATACGAAAACGCCGTTACCTGCCTACGCGATCACATCAAGAGGCAAGGAGCGTCGTGTAAGTTAAATGGTGACCGAGCTAACGCCTGGATTCAAGCGCAGACGCCCGTCGGTGATCGTGAGATTACCGCGGGCGTCTTGCGTTTGAGGGGTCTGTCCCACGCCCGGAGATTCTCGCACGGAAACGCCTCCAGCATCTGGGGGCAGGTGACAATGCGCCCCACGTCGCCACACTCGTCACCGGGATAGGCCTTGTCTTCAGTGCCAGCCCCCGCAGAGAGCAATCGGGTTGTCACACAAAACGGGTGCCCCCGCTGACAGCAGGCAAGCACGCCGGCACCGCTCACGGATGTAACCCCTTCCCCTGCCTGCTCACCCCGCAGAGGGGAGACGCCTGCGGGATGGAGCCCTGATCGCAACCCGGGGGAGGGAGGGCGGATTGCCAGCCGCAAAAGTACCGCACGAGGCCGCCAGGATACCACTGGCGGCCGCCTAAAAGGGAGCAGAGCATGGGAACGTCTTTCGGGCCGGCGCAGTGGGCGGTGCCAGTGGCCTTCCTGCTGAGCGGAGGACTGCTGGGAATCGTTTTGGAAATCATCATCCTGCCGCGACTGAAAAGGTTCGCCGCCCGTACACGATGGGGCCTGGATGAGATCTTGGTGGGTGCCTTGCGCGGCGTGATGGTGTGGTGGAGTCTCACTGCAGGCGCATATGCGGCCCTCTTCAGCCTTCGCCTGGTGAACGTTTCGCTGGATAACAACCTGATCGTCCTGCTGGAGAAGACTCTGGCCAGTATTGCCATCCTCTCCGCCACCGTGTTCACCGCGAGACTGGCGGTGGGCCTGGTTAATGCTTACGCTCGTAATATAGCGGGTATCCTACCCTCCACATCCATCTTCTCGAACCTGACGAGGCTGCTCATCTTCGCTATCGGAGTACTGATCATCCTTCAGTCGCTGGGCGTTTCCATCACCCCCATCCTCACCGCATTGGGGGTCGGTGGCCTGGCAGTGGCACTGGCGCTCCAGGACACTCTCTCCAATCTCTTCTCCGGCTTGCACCTGGTTGTGTCACGAAAGATCAGCCCCGGCGAGTACGTGCGCCTCGAATCGGGCGAGGAGGGCTACGTGGAAGATATCTCGTGGCGGAACACAACCGTGCGCACGATACAGAATAATCTGGTTGTCATTCCCAACTCCAAGCTGGCATCTACCATCATCACTAACTACCACCGACCCTCCCGGGACGTGACGGTGCTGGTTGCCGTGGGTGTGAGCTATGACAGCGATCTGGAACACGTGGAGCAGGTCACGCTCGGGGTGGCGAGGGAGCTGCTCCAGGAAGTACCTGGCGGCGTGCACGACTACCAGCCGTTGGTTCGCTATCACACTTTTGGGGATTCTAGCATCAACTTCAACGTAGTCCTGCGCGCCCGGGAATTCGCCGATCAGTACCTCCTCAAGCACGAGTTAATCAAGAGGTTACACGAACGGTATCGGCGCGAAGGGATTCAGATTCCATTCCCGATACGCACCCTCTATGTGAAGCCGGCGGACGCCGACAGCCCATCAAGGGTGTGAAGTATCCTTGTGGCGAACCGGAAAGCCAGCGGCCTTCTTTTATCAATTGCTCTGCTTCGACATCCAACTCCGGACTCCGGTGCTGCCGATTCTCGGCCCTCCGCCGCTGACGCCCCTATCGCCCGGTGGCATCGTGCCCGCTTACCAGCCCTCCAGTCGCTTACTTAAATGGCCACTCCGGCTACGGAGATCTGCTGAACAACTGGTGAACCATAGCGAAGGCGTACTGAAGCTGGAAGACCAACCTGTAGCCAGGGAGGTGAGACGTGCCAGCGCTGAAACCATTCGCCGAAGGCCGGACAGGACGCGGGTGTTTGCTCGTCTTCGGGTTGATATGGATCGCCTTCAGCCTCTTCTGGGAGGGGATGGCGTGGCAGACGGGCGCGCCCGTATTTTTCTTGCTGTTCGGCCTGCCGTTCGTCGCTATCGGCTTCGGCCTGCTCACGTGGGCGCTGCTGCCCTCCATCGTGGGAATGAAGGTCGCCCGGCCGGTCGTATCCTTGTCCAGCGATGCGATGCGCGGGGGGGAGGCGTTTAGCCTGACCTACCAGCAGTCATTCAAGAAGGCGGTAGACGTCCATCGCATCGCCTTCCAGTTCGTGTTCCGCGAAACAGCGACTTACCAGCGCGGCACGGACACAGTGACGGTGAAGTACGAACAGATCATCGATAGCGCCGAACATCCAGCACGGCGCTTTGCAGCGGGCGAGACGTTTTACGATCAGCGCTCGCTGCAGCTGCCCAAAGACGGGATGCACACCTTCAGCGCGCTGCACAACAAGCTGCAGTGGTTCGTTAAGGTGCAGGTGGAGATCACGGGCTGGCCGGATTTCAAGGAGGAGTATGAAGTCCGCGTGCTGCCGGAAAGGGCGCGGTAACCATGGCGCGGGCAGATATCGACGTGACACTGCAAGGCGGTGAGGAAGAGGGCGGCCTGGTGCGCTACGAGCCGGGGGCCGACCTGTGGGGCACAGTGCAGGTGACGCCCGACAGCAACATTCGCTGCCACCACCTCTGGGTGCGCCTGCAGTGGCATACCGAAGGGCGCGGCGACCGCGACCAGGGCAAGGTTGCTGTGCGGGATATCTTTCAGGGCGAGCTGTACGCGGGGATGCCGGGCGTCTACCCGTTTCGCTTCGTCCTGCCGCGAGAGCCGTGGAGCTACGCCGGGCATTACGTGAACATCGTTTGGGAAATTGCCGTAGATGTGGACGTGCCGTGGTCCGTGAACCCCCGGTACAGCCAGCCGTTCGCAATGGCGCCCCATATGGAGGCGGCGATGGCGACGGGCGAGCAGAAGCGATTTGATGTGGCGCTGATGGCAGGGGGCAGCAGCATCGTTCAGGTGGTCAAGACGCTTCGAGAGATGGACCCCAGCCTGGGGCTGAAAGATGCCAAGGACCTGGTGGACGCCGCGCCGAGCCTCGTGGCCAGGAGGGTCTCCAGGCGGCAGGCAGAGATTATGAAGCAGACGCTGGAAGCAGCGGGCGCTTCGGTTGAAATCAGGTAGCACCACCACCGATCAGGAGCCCCGATGCTTCCTGCAACTGCGCTGCAGTAATCGCACCGGTTGGCTCCCACCGTTGAAAGACCTCGTAGAGGAAGTGCTCTGCCGCCCGCAGGTCGGCGCCGAAGGTCTCCTGCAGGTAATGCACGGCGTCCGGCGCGAAGGTGACCCGCGGCGCGCCGTCGAGGGCAAAGTAAGCCAGCCGCTGCTCCAGGACCGGGCGCAGGTGGGCGGTAGTGAGGGCGTCCAGACGAACGGTGGCGAGCGGCAGGGCGCGCCGCGCAAACAGCGGCGCCAGGTCTTCGTGGCTGCTCACCACCAGGCGCACTCCCTCCTGGGACTGCTTTGCCGCCGCGGAAAGCAGCCGGGCGCGCTGGTATAGGCTCAGGCGCTGGGCTTCATCGAGCAGGAAAAGATCCAGGTCACGGACGCGCGTGCGGAAGCGGTGCTGCCTGTCGGGAAGGTACTCGTAGGCCACGCGCCCGCCCTCCTGGCGGAAACGGGTCGTGAGCCCCAGCAGGACAGTGGTCTTGCCGCTCCCCATCGGGCCGAGGATCTGCAGGTGGACGAAACCCCGCGCGAGGACGGCGGCGATCGCTTCTGGCAGCACAGCCACTTCCGCCCACTCCTCGTCGGTGAGCGCGCGGAACGGGTTGCACCGGAATCCCAGGGCGTGAAACGGAAAGTAACGGTTACGTGCGGGTGGGTTTGCCATCATCCATTCCACCGCTCCGGTCTTTCACGGGTAGCGGAATCCACCGGTTCCCCTCCCGCCCCATCCATACAGTTGCTGCCACGCGTCAACGGGCCATATCGGCGACGCCTCCAGGTGTGTTCGCGTTCAGTGGGTAGCGCCCCGAAAGCTTTCGGGGCATGCCCCCGTCCCGAAAGCTTTCGGGACAGGCAGGATGCCTGCGCTACGTCTCGGGCCGGCCCTCGGGCACGAACTCCTTACCTACTCATCTCGAACGCACCCGACGCCTCCCCGGCGCTGGCCTGAAGACGCGCAGCCTGGTATAATCGGATGACACCTTCCTGCGTGGCTCGTCTGCATCACGCGACAATGGCTGATCTCATCACATTGAATTCCGCGCCCGTACAGGCGGCGGTGAACGAGAAACTGAATCGCTTGGAGGCGCTGTTCCACGAGATGGGCAGCGTGGTTGTCGGCTTTTCGGGCGGCATCGACAGCACTCTGGTCGCCGCGGCGGCCCACCAGGCCCTGGGGGACCGGGCGCTGGCGGTCATCGCGCAGTCCGCGTCCTACCCCCGTGCGGAGCTGGATCTGGCGGTAGCGATCGCGCGGGAGCGGGGCTGGAATGTGCGCATCACCGATACGGATGAGCTGTTGAACCCGGACTACGCCCGCAACGACCCCACCCGCTGCTACTTCTGCAAGACAGAATTGTTTACGCACCTGAAGGCGATCGCCGACGCGGAAGGCTACGCGTATATCGCCTACGGGGCGAACCTGGACGATATGGCCGACTTCCGCCCCGGCCACCGCGCCGCCCGCGAGTGGAACGTGCGCAGCCCCCTCTATGAGGTCGGGTTGACCAAGCCCGAGATCCGCGCCGCGGCACGGCAGATGGGCCTCCCCAACTGGGACAAGCCCGCCGCCGCCTGTCTTTCCTCGCGCATTCCTTACGGCACGCCCGTCACGACAGAGACGCTGGCGCGCATCGAGGCGGCGGAAGACGTGCTGCGCAGCCTCGGGCTGCGTCAGTTCCGCGTTCGCCATCATGATACCGTGGCGCGGGTGGAACTTCCCCACGAGGAATGGTCCATCCTGCTCGCCCCCGAGGCCCTCGCGCGCGCCATCGAAGGCATCCGCGCCGCGGGCTACCTCTACGTGACGCTAGACCTCCAGGGGTTCCGGTCCGGCAGCATGAACGAGGCGCTGCGCCGCCAGTCAGCCCCGAAGCAGGGGGATGGAGGGGACCAGTGATCTACCTCGACCACGCAGCCACTACCCCGGTACGCCCTGAGGTCCGTGCGGCGATGGAGCCCCTCCTCACGGACCGCTTCGGGAACCCGAGCAGCGTCCACACCATCGGCCAGCAGGCGCGCGCGCTGCTGGATGGGGCGCGCGATACGGTAGCCCGCTGCCTGGGCGCCCGCGCCGAGGAGATCGTGTTCACCAGTGGGGGCACCGAGGCAGATAACCTGGCCCTCATCGGCAGCTTCCTCGCCCGGCGGGCCGAGGGCAAGCACCATCTCATCACCGTCCAAACCGAGCACCACGCCATCCTGGAATCGGCAGAGTTCCTGGAGGAGCTGGAAGCGGAGGTGACGCTGCTGCCCGTGGACGGCAGCGGCCGTGTGGACCCCGAAGCGGTGCGCGCCGCGATCCGGCCGGAAACGTTCCTGGTCTCCGTAATGGCCGCCAACAACGAGATTGGCACCGTGGCGCCGCTGGCGGAGATCGCCGCCGTGTGCCGCGAGGCGGAAGTCCCGCTGCACACGGACGCCGTGCAGGGGATGGGCCTCCTGGAGATGCGAGTGGATGCACCCTATGTGGATCTGCTAAGTCTCTCCGCCCATAAGATCTATGGCCCCAAGGGCGTGGGCGCGCTCTACGTGCGCCGCGGGACGCCGCTCAAGCCGATCCTGCACGGCGGCAGCCAGGAGCGGCGCCGCCGCGGCGGTACGGAGAACATCGTCGGGATCGTGGCGCTGGCGCGGGCGCTGGAGCTGGCCGTCGCGGAGCGACAGACGGAAGCCGCGCGGCAGACAGCCCTGCGCGATCACCTCATTGTCGCCATCGAGGGATCCGTCCCCGGCGCCGTGTTGAACGGGGACCGCGTTCACCGGCTTCCCAACAACGTCAACTTCTCCTTCCCCGGATTGGAGAGCGACACGCTCCTCCTGGGGCTGGACCTGGAGGGCGTGTGCGCCTCCTCCGGCTCCGCCTGCGCCGCGGGCGCGGTAGAGCCGTCCCACGTGATCCAGGCGATCAGCGAGAACCACGCCCGCGGCATCAGCGCCGTACGCCTCACCGTGGGGCACAGCACCACGGAGGCGGAGGTGGACGCCGCCGCTGAGATCGTGGCGCGCGTCGTCGCCCGGCTGCGGGAGTAAGGGAGGCGGGTCGGAACTCCCCCCGCCCGCCCCCCCCCGCGGTGGTTATCGGATGCCTTCCACAATCCGGCCAATCTCATCGATGCCGAAGGCAGGCATGGTGAGCGTCCGCACGTCCCCGCGCGAGGCGATGCTAAGGTTCACCTGGGCGATCGTCTCGTCGTCTGGCGCCTCGGCGATGCCCACGAAGTCATAGGGGCCAATCGTCATGTAAGGCGTGAAGCGGACGCCGAGATCGGTGGCGATCTGGAGCGCCTCCTGGATGCGATCCGGCACTTGTTTGATGTTCCTGATCCCCTGTTCGGTCAGGTTTACAAGCGTGATGTAGGTGGGCATGGTCGCTCCTCCGGCGTTACCAACCCTCGCCCTCCCTACACGGTTACCGATGAGTGGTTGCGGGCGCCTGCGCGGCCGTGGCTGCCTCGCCCGCAGGTTTTGTGGAATCTTGGCGAATGGCTTCCTCTGCACCTGCTCGGGTTGAGCGGAGATTATTCTGCACGAGGAGCGGCGCACCGCGGTGCTTACACGTTGCCGGCTTCCGTGTATCAGGATGCGGTCCTCCCCCTATTGTGACGCCTACCATCCGCGTATCGGGCTGATCGCCATCCGCCGGATTTCAAAAGCCAAATCGTCTATCCTTTCTACGGGTGGGCCGGGGTCCGATCCCGAAAGCTTTCGGGACCAACTGGCTGGCCAAGGCCTGCACATGAGCATGGATGGCGTGCTGATCTGGCTGGCGGGAGCGGCGTTCGCGGGGGCGGCAGTGGCGATGGCCCTCGCGCTGTTCCACGCGGCGCGACAGGTCCCGCACGCGTTCGTGGCAAAGACCGGGGCCGCCGGGGTGGAGCCGCCGCTCGCCTGGCTGTACTGCGAGGAGGGCGCACCTCTGGAGCGGCGCGCCGCCTGGTTCCCGCTGCGGCCCGGGGGCCGCACGGTGTTCGGTAACCGCCCTCGCGCCCCCACGGGCGATACGCAGTTCTACTACCTCTCCGCCTACGACATTGCACGGGATCACCTGGCCGTTTTCTGGTCGCCGGAAGCGGGCCGCTATAGCGCGCTGGCCGGAGTCGGCGGGGGGGTGCGACACAACAACGAAGCGCTGCCCGCGGGCGCGCTTGCCCATCTGACCGACGGCGATCTCCTGGACGTGGGCGAGATGACGCGCTTTCGATTCTCATTGACCGGCCCTGCGGGGTCCTCTCCATGAAACGAGCTGCGCTCCTGGTCGGCGCTAAGTCAATCCCTGGACACCGCCACCACGTGGAGGGTCGCGCGAACGAAGACGTGATCTTCACCCGGACGGACCACCCGTTGCTGGACGGCCTGTTCATCGTGGCGGACGGGATGGGGGGTCACCCGCGGCCGCAGGAGGCTGCCCAGACGGCCGCGCAGGCGGCGCGGGAGTTCCTGTGCTTGCCCGACCGCCTGTCGGCGTACGCCGATCTGCCGGAGCTGCTGCGCGCCGCCGTCCGGCATGCGAATCGCCACGTGCGCGGGCTGGCGGGTACGGAGGAGAATGGGAAGCGGCCGGGTACCACGCTCACGGTGGCCGCGGTGGCCCACGGCATCCTGCACGTGGCCCACGTGGGCGATGGGTCCGTGCTGCGGGCGCGGGGCGGAGAGGTGCATCTCCTGGCGGGGGGTGAGAGGGATCGCCACGGATCGGCCCCCGCGGAGTACCTGGGCCGCTCCGACGATCCCCAGATCGCCATCGCCCGTCACGAGCTGGCGGTGGGGGATCGGGTGCTCCTCTGCACGGATGGTCTCACGCGCTACTTCGGCAGCGATCCCGCGCACGCCGCGGCCCTACGGGAAATCCTGACCCGTCCCGGGGCCACCCCTGAGGCGGTAGCCGCGCAGCTGACGGCGCACAGTCGCGCCGCCGAATACGAAGACGATACCAGCGTGGTGGTGGTGGAGGTGAGGGAGATTAGCCAGGATAGCGACGGGCTCGTGACGCCGTGGGGGCCGGAACGCCGGGAGCCACGGCTCGGGAAGACTTTCGGGACCGTCCTCGCGAGGGGGCTGCTGGGCGCGGTGCTGCTGGCGCTGGGCTTCCTGCTCGGCCGGGGGACGGCACCGCCCTCACCGGTGCCGTCCCCCGGCCAGCCTGCAGAGCGGAATTCCCCCGGCAACCTGGCCACCCTGCCGGGCGCCCCGATGGTGCTCGTGGATGAACTCAATCAGCGCCTGATGGTGCTGCGGACGGCATCCACGCCTCCGGCCCCTCCGGGCGGTGCTGGGATCCGATTCCAGGGCCTGAAGCTCGGTCGGGACGGGCGGCTGATCCGCGCCCAGAAGTTCGTCCTCGATGCCGCGCGCGGCCGCCTGACGGATGAGGCGGGCCGGTCGTTCGCGGTGCGCGTCGATTGGAATAGCGGCCTGATCCTCGTGCAGCGCTCGGGCACGCTGGTGGTCCAGTCGAAACCGCCGGGCGCCGCTTGCTTCATCGATGGGCGGCGCGTCGGGGTGACTCCGGTGCGGGAGGTGCTACCGGCGGGGCAGCACCTGGTGCGCGTGGTGGGGGAAACGTGGTCGCACGAGAGCAGCGTGGAGGTATCCGACCGGCGCACGATCACGCTGGCGCTGGGTCCGGGGCCCTGACGGAGATGGAAGGCCGCCTGCGCCCGGGGGACGTACTGCGCGGAGGAGGGGGCCGCGAGGCGCGGATCCTCGCCTGGCACGCGGAGGGATCGTTCGCGCGCGTCTACCGCGCCGAGGTGGTAGGCGGGGGATACGTGGCGGCGAAGATCGCCAAGGCGGAAGTTCCCGATGCCGCGCGCCGGCTGCGGGTGGAGGCGGCGGCGCTCCGGCGGGCGCAGCATCCCCGGCTGGTGCGCCTGCGCGATACCGGGGAGAGGGGGGGGCTGCCGTTCAACCTCCTGGAATGGGTGGAGGGGATTACCCTGCGCGAAATGGTCATCCAATACCGGCGGCTGCCCCTGGCGCAGGCGCTGACGGCGCTGCGGGATGCCGCGGAGGCGCTGGCGGCCCTCCACCGGCACGGGCTGGCTCACGGCGACCTGCGGCCCGAGAACCTGATCCTCTCCCGCCGGGAAGCGATACTCATCGACCTGGACAGCGCCGCGGCAGCGAGCGACGCGGCGCGGGCAGCGGATATTGCCGGCCTGGGGTGGGTGCTCCACCTGGCGCTTACGGGCGCCGAGCCGTGCGATCCTGCTGCCCCACTCAGCGTGCGTTGCGGCCACCATCCGGAGGCAGTGGCGCTGTTCTCCCGACTGCGTCGGGACGCCAGCCCGCCGCTCAGCGCCGCCGACGCGGCTCACGCAGCGGCGCAGCTGCTGCGCCAGCTGGAGACCTGAATCCGCCGCGTAGCGCGGGCTTCTAGCCTGCGCGAGCGGTCTACGGCGTTTGGGCAAGATGTCTGCGTTACATCTTCTACGATCATGCCGGGCACCCTCTACGTCGTCGCTACCCCGATCGGCAACCTGGAAGATATCACCCTGCGTGCCCTGCGGGTGCTGGGGGAGGTAACCCTGATCGCCGCTGAGGACACCCGCACCACACGCAAGCTCCTGGCGCGCTACGATATCCACACACCGCTCACCTCGCTGCACGCCCATACGGAGGCGGGCAAGATCGCCGCGCTGGTGGACCGGCTGCACGCCGGGGAGGATCTGGCGGTGGTTTCAGAGGCGGGCACGCCGGGCATCAGCGATCCCGGCGAGGCGCTGGTGCGGGCGGCGGTGGCCGCGGGCGTGCGGGTTTTGCCCGTCCCTGGCCCGAGCGCGCTGGTGGCTGCTCTCTCCGTAGGCGGGCTACCGGTGGTGCGGTTTGTATTCGAAGGATTCTTGCCTCGCACCCCCGCCGAGCGTCGGCGGCGCCTGGCCGCCCTGCGCGACGATACGCGCGCGGCGGTGTTCTATGAGAGCCCACGGCGGCTCGCTATAACGCTGCGGGAACTGTACGAGGTTCTGGGCAATCGGCCCGCGGTGGTGGCCCGGGAACTCACGAAGCAATTCGAGGAAGTACGCCGCGGCCACCTGGGCGAGCTGGTAGACGCATTTGCCATGCCCGTGCGGGGGGAGGTGGTGATCATCGTGGCGGGTGCTGCGGAGGCCGCGCCACCCGCCTCGCCGCAGAGGGTGACCACGCGCGTGGCGGAGTTACTCCAGGAAGGGCTCTCACCGTCCGCGGCGGCGCGACAGGCCGCGGAGGAGATGGGCGTTTCCCGGCGGGAAGCCTACGCTGCCGCGCTGCGGCAGCGTAGCGGCGAACAAGCGGAGGAGTGAGCGCTCCGTACTGGCCCGGAAACGGCTGGTCGAGCGGAGGCTCAGGCCGCAGGCGTGGCGATCGGCTCCGTATCGAGCGGCTCGGAGTCCGTATCGGCCACCGACGCCCGATGCACCCAGATATTCCTCGTCACGCCGTCCCCAAGCGGGTACTCCTTATCCCCTACGCGGACGAGGAGCGGGCCGTTGAACGGCGCACGTCCAGTGACTGTAAGGTGTGCACCTGGCAACAGCCCCAGCGATTCCACGTACTGCAAGAACTCGGGCGACTCGTCGCCGATACGGGAGATCACCGCCGTCTTGCCCGCTTCCAGCTGGGAGAGCCGCGTGGAGGCAGCGGCGAGTTCCCAATCCATCGGCTCCCCGTGCGGACAGGTAGTAGGGTAACCGAGGAAGTGCGCCAGCCGCTCTTCCACCTCCTCGGTGATGTAGTGCTCAATATCACGGACGGCCTCGTCCACCTTGTGCCAGGGGAGACCGAGCACATCGTACAGGAGCCGTTCCAGCAAGGCGTGACGGCGGATAATCTTCGCCCCCACCAGGCGGCCCCCTTCCGTGAGAGCGATCCCGCGATAGGGCTGATAGTGGATCAGCCCTTGCTCCGCCAGGCGCTTGAGCATGCCGGTGACGGAAGCAGGGGAGATCTTCATCTTGCGCGCCAGGTCGGTAGTCGTTACCCTGTCCTGTTCTTTGGAGAGACGGTAAATCCACTCCAGGTACTCTTCAGTATTGGCACTTACCGCCAGGTCGACGTTCACCCATTCCCTCCTTGCTGGATTTGCGCCGCTGCAAGTCGGCCGTGGCAAATCAAGTCATTCTAGCACCCGGCCGGAGAAAGCGTCAACGTGAAGAAGAATTTTTCGGTTCGGCTAAAAAATTTCTATACCGCTACTTGACACTCGGATTTTGTTGGAACTATATTTAACGGGCAACCACGCACCTGCCCTGAGGGCGATTACTCTGGAGGCCAGAAGCGGCGCGCCCTCATGTTCCAGCCAGCAGGAGGTTACCGAGTGATCCACCAGGCTTCTCCCCGCGGCAACTGTCGCCGCTTGCACTCTGGCTTCACGCTGATTGAGCTTCTCGTGGTAATTGCGATCATTGCTATCCTAGCAGCGATCCTGTTCCCCGTCTTTGCGCAGGCACGCGAGAAGGCGCGGCAGACAAGCTGTGTTTCCAATCTCCGGCAGATCGGGATGGCGATGATGATGTACGTCAGCGACAACGGCGGCTACCCGATGCATTCCTCTCCCTCCGCCACGCGACCGCGCACCCGCTGGGCCGATTACCTTCTGTCCTACACGAAGAACGAAGTGCTGTTCCTTTGCCCCTCCGCTCCGTTTGACCTCTTCAAGAAGCCGTGGGCCCATAACCCGATGCGGTTCTACGGCGGCTACGGCTACAACTACCAGTACCTGGGCAACGCGCGCTTTCCGTTCACCGCTGCGGATGCCATCATTCAGGCGCCTGCACAGACCGTTGTGGTGGCGGACACGAACGGTTGCGGCTTTGACGTGGGCATCCGCAATGCAGGGAATTACGCCGTCGATCCTCCGCTGCCGAGCGCGCGCGGCAGCCGACCCACTACCCCTGGCGATGGCTTCTATGGCCAGGGAAGCGAGTGCGGCGGCGTCTGGGGTTGCCGCGCCGTGCCTGCAGAGCGCCACAGCCGCATGGTGAGTAGTGCCTTTGCCGACGGACACGCCAGTGCGATGAGGCTGTCCCGGCTGGATGACTCCAACAGCGATGGCGTGCCCGATAACGGCTTCTGGAACGGGTTGGGGGATCCGTGGCAGCGGTAAGGCCGTCTTCGCCGGCCGTGCGCGGGCCTGGTAATCCCGGCAGCGGAGCGGCGGGCCACTCCGGGAAGGGGATCGGGCCGGATCCGCTCTTCTTTCTCGCAAGCCCGTCACCGTCGATTTCGCGGGGGGCGACCTCAGTTCGGATGCGGGGCTCCTCCCCCGGGGAGGGCCGGTGGCAAGGAGTAAGGAATTGCGTACACACACCTTTATGGTCGTAGCCGCCTTCGTAGGGCTGGCTGCAGTGTCCACTCCACCAGCCCAGGCTGGCAACGACATCTACTTCGTCACCTACAACCACCACATCAAGAAGGGTGAGACAGAGCTGATGATCATGACCGACTTGACCGCGCCCGCGGAGCGCACGAGGAAAGTCGGCAACTACCTCTCCAATATGCTGGAACTGGAGTACGGCGTTAGCGATCAGCTAGCCACCGAGCTAATGTTGGAGGGGTTCTTCGATACCACCCACGGCTTCGGCAAGTTCACCGGTTTCCGGTGGGAGAACCGCTACCGGCTCTCCCGCGCGAAGAACCGGGGCCTCAACCCGGTGCTCTATATGGAGTACGAGGACCTGGATCCGGACACCCGCTTCAAGATGGAGGTGAGCGGGCGCGAAGACGGCAAGGGGGAACCGCCGGAGCTGGAGGGTAAGCGCGAGCGGATCATGGAAACCCGCCTGGTCCTCTCCCGGGATATCGGCCCCTGGAACGTGGCGTTCAACTGGATCAACGAAACGGATACCCGGCGCGGCGGCTTCACTGATTTTGGGTATACCTTCGGCATCCGCCGCGCTCTGGCCGACCACGAGCACGAGGAGCATGAGGCGGAGCACCTCCCACCCCTCAGCACGCCCGGGGCCCCGGCCTATTCCTGTCCTATGCACCCGGACCAACAGGCCAACCAGCCGGGCAGATGCCCCCGTTGCGGTATGGAGCTGGTTTCCCGGGAGGCGCAGGGCCGACACGGCCTGCCCCCTGGCGAACCGACGCGGGCCAGCCGTTGGAAGCCGGCGGCCATCGGCCTGGAGATGTTCGGCGGGTTGGGCAACAGCCGTGCCTTCGGGGGCCCGTTCAAAGTGCAGCAGCACTATCTACAGCCCATCCTGATGTTCCACCCGCGGGAGGGACTGATGATCCATATCGGCTGGGCCATGGGGCTGACGGGTGTGAGTGATGATCTGTTGAGGACTGGCGTGGCGTTCGAGTTCTAACGCTGCCGCCGGCTACCCAGGGACCAGATGCGGATGCCTTCCCGGCACAGGAGTACGAAACAATGTTGAATCGCAAACAGACCGGGAACGCGCGCAGGAGCGCGCTACCGGTAGGGAGGACACCATAATGTGGCGTAAGTGGTGCGGCGGTCTGCTGCTTGTGGCCGCTTTAATGGTGATGGGACCCGCCCACGCCCACCGCCGATACTTCACGTTCACCTATGACTGGTTTACGCCGGCACGGAACGAAAAAGAGATGGAGGTCTGGTGGACCCAGGAGCGGGCCGGCAAGGTGGATGGCTGGCTGGAATTCGAATACGGACTCACGGATCGCTGGGTGATAGCCCCCTACCTCCTTACGGAGCGGGAGCACGGCGGGACGTGGGATGTGAATGGTTGGAAGCTTGAGCAGCGCTACCGCCTGGGCAGTTTCAAGGAGCGCCGGCTGCTGCCCGCGCTTTACTTGGAGGTGAAGAAGGAGAACTCCGAGCCCTACGAGCTGGAGGGAAAGATCATCACTTCCTTCGTCACGCCCCGCTGGGTTCTTTCCAGCAACTTGATCCTGGAGCAGGAACTGACGGACGGGGAGCCAATGGAGTGGGGCTACGCGACGGGGATCTCCACCATCCGCGGGCGCGGCCTGCGCGCGGGCGCGGAACTCTTCGGCAGCTTTACGAAGCGGGAACACTATGCGGGTCCGATGCTCGCCTACAGCCTGGGCAGCTCCACCCATATGCTCCTTACCACCGGCCTGGGCCTGAACCACAACTCGGAGGCGAAGGTGCGCCTGGTCTTCGAGAAGGAGTGGCGCTAGACAGGAGCCGCGCGAGCAGCGACACCGCCTGTACATAGTGCAGGTATCCCTGCGGGCCGTTTGGCACTTACAAGCCGTATGGCTTACCGGCATGGCGTATCGTTCCCGTGCTCTGAAAACCTTCGGGGCGCTACAGGGCAGGCTCGGTGCCCCGGCAGCACATGTAGCGGCGCGTGGCTGTACCGACCGATTCGAAACAGGGAGGTAATTGATGAAACGCAACGTGCGCGCGAGCCTGGCGATGGCGGTCTTGGCCGCCGCATGTCTAGTAAGCAGTGCGCTGGCGGGGCACGGGGAGAAAAAGGCTGCGGCTTTTGACGAGGGCGCGCTGCCTGCGGCCCAGCGGGATAACTACCGCGTGTTCAGCCGCGCCTGCTCCGGCTGCCACAAACCGGCGAAAGTGCTCCACAGCCCTGTCGCCACCGTCCGGGAATGGGAGAAGATTGTGGACCGAATGGTCAGTATGCACGGCGCGCGGTTAAGCAAGGATGATCGCACCCGCATCCTGGCCTTCCTGACCTACCTGTGCGAGACCTCCCGGAAGGCCCGATCCACGGCCAGCACGCCGGGGTCCTGAAGTTTGACGGGCGCAGCCAAGCGCGGGTCCCCAGTCTCCTGTCCTTGCAGCGGCTGGCTCCCGAGCGAACGCCCCAAGCCAGAAACCCAAACCACGAGCCCCCCAGCTCCACCGGCTCGCGGGGAGAGGATGAACGCACGCCGGAACCCCGCCATCACCCCTGCTACTCCAACACATTCGGACCCCATCCGCGCGGGCGGCGAGGGCTCCCCGCAGCTCGTGGTCGGTCGCCAGTGCCGTGAGCGCCGCCGTGCCCGTCGCGATGGCGGCGCGGAAGAACGCCACCAATCTTGCCTGGTCATCGCGCCATCCGCGTGCCGGAAAACCGGGAAAAGAGGGGAAAACAAGGAATGGGAGAGTGGCAGGGTGGGAGAATGGGAGAGTGGCAGGGCAGGAAGCCGACCGCCCAACGCCTTACGTACACCCAGTATTGGCATCCTGGCGGTTAGTCTCACATGGCCACATTGCGCAGCGAGGGCACGACGCTCCGCATCGAAACTGACCGCTACACCGCCGCGGTGGAAACGGAGGGTTACGTCAGCGGCGTGGCCCGACAATCGTTCGTGGATCGCGCCACGGGCGCGCACGATCTCGGCTTCGGGCTGGCCGTTGCCGATTTCCTCCTGGAGCCGGAGTGGGACGACATCTGGACGGACGCCCAGGCCGGTTCTCACCGTTACTTACGGGACCCCCTGCTCCACGGCAACCTGCCCCGGCGCTACGTGGAGCTGCCGCAGATCTGCACCCAGGCGAAACGACTGCCGTACCAGATGATTACCGGCCCCGGCTTCGTGGGCGTGCGGCAGTGGTTCCAGTGGACCGAAGCGACGGCGGGACGAACCCCCGGCTCGCGGTGGGAACAGACGCTCGTCTTTCCCGACGGCGTCCGTTACTTCCTGGCCGCGGACCGGATCACCTCCGCCAACGATGTGGAGTGCCTCCTCTTCCGCCAGGATATGCCCGGCCACCTGCGCCACCACGGGGGGGACACGTTCACGCAGGTCTTCTTGAGCACCCAGGGACTGATTCCCGCGGCAGCTTTCCTGCAAGACTTCCCACCCGACGCGCGCTATCTCTATCACCGTGACGTCGATCCGATTCCCGGGCGGCTGATTCGCGCCTATCAGGTCCGCCTCCCCGATGGCCGCCCCGGCCCCTGGCTGGCGGGGATGACGCTGGATCCGACCGTCGTCTGCGAGGCGTGGTGCCACCAGCGTGGCTACGTGTGCTTCATTCAGGAGATCGGGGGGTTCCGTATCCACCGGGGGGAGACGCTGGCAGCGGCGCACGTGATCGGCTGGTTCGACGACCTGGAGGCGATGTACGCCGTCTGCGACCAGTACCGCGGCGCCCTCGGCATTGAGGTGGACGCGAGCGGCTACCGGCTGGTGTGATGGGCCCGGGCGATTAGGGGGGCGGCGGCAGCGGGGTCTGGGGCTCCGGCCGGCGCGGCGGCGGGGCGGGATAGCGGAAGAAGGTCTGGTCGCCCACCGGCCAGGCGCCAGGCTGGCCGCCATTAAACTTGCCCTCCGGGCCGACGCTGTAGACCACGAACCCTTTTCCCTCGCGGCGGTACTGCAGCGGCTGGCCGCTGAATGGATCTGTCGGCGGCCGGGGCAGCGCCTGCGCCAGCCGCGCGGGGAACGTCCCATGGCGGGCTTTGTACGCGAGGAGGGACCCAGCGGCGATCAAGACCCTTTCACGGGCGCGGGTGCGGTCCCCGGGCAGTATGGTTCTCTCGAGCACCGGAACCAGGAGGATGCTCAGGCTGTGCACGGGGTTATGGGGCGGCTTCTCGCAGACGGGATACAGACGCTTCGCGAGCGCGGCTCGCTTCGCGGCCGGTTTGCCGAGGTTGATGATGAACAGCCGCATCCGGCGCAGGTAGTCCGCTTCGCATGCATCCACAAGCTGGAGCCAGATCCTCTTCTCCCCTGGCGATAGATCTCTGAGCGCCGGAAGCGAATTGCTTCCCGATCCCGCCGCAGGAGGGCCGGCGAGTTCCGCGAGCGCCTTCGGACCCTCCCTCCTCAGCAGATCAACTGTGGAAGGAGCCAGCGCCAGCGCCACGTCCCCTGCCAGCGCGCGGCGCAGGTCGAAACGGCTCGGGTGAGCGAGGATCGCTCTCCTTACACTCTCCGCCACCTCCGCGTTGGGTCCCGCCAGGTAGAGGATCTCTTCAAGACCGGAGCGCGTGACGGCGCGGCACTCCAGGCCGGTGAGGTAGCCCATGAGGATCGGATCGCTGGCGGCATGCTCCGCAATGCGAAAACCGCGTACCTGGTTTGCAACCGCTTCCCGGTAGCGGCCGTCCTTCGCCAGCAGATAACTTTCCGCCCGCAGTAGCAGCGCAGTCAGCCGCAAGGACGAGTAATTCGGGAATATCACGGACCAGCCCTTCGACCAGTCCCGCTGGAAGTCGCACCGGGGACGAGCCGCGGCCTGGTGGACCAGGTCCATCACGTCCCGCCGCTCCGCCAGCAGCCGGCGCACCGTGCCGATCTCCTCCTCGGTCAGCGCATAGCGCGTGCCGATGGAGTAGGTAAGAGAGTACGCTTTCTGATCCAGCGGTCTCTCCTTCAGGAGCTGCGTCAGCCGCTGGTAGAGCGGTGCGGCGTTCTGCGCCGCGGGCGGCGGGGACGTGCGCAGCTGACGCCAGGAGCCGGGGATGCCCGCGCGGCGGCAGGCGGCAAGCTCGCGCTTCAGGTCGCGGGGGCCGTTCTCGATCTGCCGCGCGATCGTCTTCGCCTCGGCGCTGGAGAAGCGGCCAAGCTGCCGGAGGAAGCCCGGCAGCCCGGCTGGCGGGGGCTTCTGCGCCGGCTGGCCGGTGGCGGCTACCGTTAACAGTGCCGCGATGGCGGCCAGCAACAAGGCAGTGTAACTTTTTATCATCGGCAGGCTCCCTCCCCTGCGGATAGTGTCATGTTGGTCCTGCGCAGAAGTTCCCCCGTCGACTCCCGCACCCTGGCCGCCATGTCTGTCACCTGCTCCCTCTCGCTGGTGTCAGTGGCGGTGAACCGCATGCCCGTGCTCTCTCACCTGGCTCTTTGTTCCTCTGTTCCCTATCTCCCTATTCCCTGCATCTGCCTATCTTCCTTGTTACACCTTACCGTCGGCTGCCTGCCACGCCCGCGTGATACGATTCCGCTGTCCGCAGCCTGGAGGGGAAGGTATGATCGCCATCGTTGATTACGGCATGGGCAACCTACGCAGCGTGGAGAAGGCGCTGGCTTACCTGGGGCACGCCGCGCGGGTGACCTCCGATCCGGACGTGGTGGTGGCGGCGGAACGGGTAGTTCTGCCGGGCGTGGGCGCGTTCGGGGCGGCGATGCAGCGCCTCTCCGCCGCGCGGGACGGCGGCCCCGCCCTACAGCAGGCGGTGCTGGATGTGGCACGCTCGGGGCGCCCGTTCCTGGGCATTTGCCTGGGGATGCAGCTCCTGTTCACGGAGAGCGAGGAGATGGGTCACCACCCGGGTCTGGGCCTCATCCCTGGGCGCGTGCGACGCTTCGATTTCACTGGCCGCGCCGATGGAACGTCGCTCAAGATCCCCCATATGGGATGGAACAGCCTATCGCTGCGGCGGGAGGTCCCCCTCTTCCGCGGCCTGGAGGACGGAGTAATGGTCTACTTCGTCCACAGCTACTACTGCCTGCCAGAGAGTCCAGACGTGGTGGCGGCCACGGCGGATCACGGCGGGCCGTTCTGCGTCGCCCTGTGGCGGGACAACCTGTTCGCCACGCAGTTTCACCCGGAGAAGAGCGGCGCTGCGGGTCTGCGGATGCTGGACAACTTCGCGCGGCTTTGAGTCGCCGGCCGCCAACGCGCAGTGGACGCCAGGAAGGGCCAATGCCGAGAGTTTCCTGGCGTTCCTGGCACCGGGTCGGTTCAACTTCATGACCAACCAACGCTTCGAAGTCATCCCTGCGATTGATCTCCGTGGCGGGCGCTGCGTGCGGCTCCGTCAGGGCGATTACGCCCGCGAAACCGTCTACGGCGACGACCCGGTGGCGATGGCGCGGCGCTGGGAGGCAGAGGGCGCCCGCTGGCTACACCTGGTGGATCTGGACGGTGCGCGCGCCGGCCAGCCCGCCCAACTGGAGACTGTCCGGCGCGTGGCGGCCGCCGTGCGCATCCCCATCCAGCTGGGCGGTGGGCTGCGGGATACGGACGCAGTGCGCGCCGCCCTCGATGCAGGAGCGGAGCGCGCCATCGTGGGCACTACCGCCGCGGAAGACCCCGAGCGCGCGGGACGTTTGTTCCAGGAGTTTGGCGACCGGCTGATCCTCGGCCTCGACGCGCGCGAGGGGCGGGTGGCGGTGCGGGGTTGGGAGGCGGCCTCGGACTGGGATGCGGTCATACTGGCCCAGGCGATGACGGCGGCGGGTGCGCGCCGCATTATCTACACCGACATCTGCCGCGATGGGATGCTGGTGGGGCCGGCGGTAGAGAGCACTCGCCGCCTGGCGGAAGCGGTGCCTGTCCCCGTGATCGCCTCCGGCGGCGTCAGCGCTCTGGAGGATATCCGTCGCCTGGCGGAACTTGCTCCCCTGGGCGTGGAGGGGGTGATCGTCGGGCGGGCGCTCTACACCGGCCAGGTGCATCTGGCGGAAGCCCTGAAAGAGATAGCTACGCATTTCGATGTCTGACGCCAACGCCTCCATCACCGGCTGGGCCAGCCTGAACGGGCAAATCCTGCCCGCCGCCGAAGCGTTCGTCTCTATCTTCGACCACGGCCTCCTCTACGGCGACGGGCTGTTTGAAACCGTGCGCGTCTACGAAGGGCGGCCGTTCCGTCTCCGGCAGCACCTGGAACGCCTTCGGGAAGGCGCGGTTGCCCTTCGCCTGGCGCTGCCGTGGTCCGCGGAAGCCCTCACGGCGATGGTGGAGGAGACGGTGCGCGCCAACCGTTTGCAGGACGGCGCCCTGCGCCTGACGGTCACCCGCGGGGCCGGGCCGCCGGTACCAGACCCTGCCGTCTGCCCGCAGCCCACCTGTTTCGTCACCGCGCGGGAGTGGTCCCCGCCCCCACCGGCGGCCTACGAGCGCGGCTACCGGGCGATCGTGGCAGAGGGACGGCAGAACGAGCGCTCGCCGCTGTCGCGGCTGAAGACGCTCAACTACGGGCTGCACCTGCTGGCGCGAATGGAGGCCCGTGACGCGGGGCTGGACGAAGCGCTCCTCCTGAACCAGGCGGGCGCGGTGGCGGAAGCAGCCACGGCCAACCTGTTCGCGGTCATCGGGGGGCGGCTCTCCACCCCACCTCCTTCGGCAGGGTGCCTGCCAGGAATCACGCGCGCCGCCGTCCTCGATCTGGCCGACAAGGGGGGGCTTTCCACCTGCGAGGTCCTGTTTGATCTGCAGGACCTGCGCGCCGCGGAGGAGGCGTTCCTCACCAACAGCCTGCTGGAGGTGATGCCGTTGGTGGAGGTGGACGGCATCCCCATCGGGAAGGGGCGGCCAGGTGCGGTGACGCGGCAGCTATTGGACGCCTACCGCGCCCTCGTGCGGCGGGAGGTGGGGGTGGGGTATTATGCTTGATGCGAAATCAATCTGCGGCTTGATACCACTCGTCGACGATCGTGTACAATGTCGTTAGGCAGGTATCCAGGGGCATGTTCATCGCTAACTTCCTACAGGGTCGCTACGGCTCACCCGGATACCTCCCGCTCATTTCACATCAAGCGTTACGTCTTTAATGGAACGTGCATCAGAATGAAGCACAGCCCCAGAATAGTCGCCAGGGGCGGTGCTGGCGACAGGATTCTTGCGGCTTATCCAGAACTCACCCGGAAAGATGTGCGCGAAGCCGTTGAGCAGGCGATCTGCGCGATCGACAGGGAGGAGGTTATCCTAAGTGCTTAAGCCGCCCGGACTCATTCACCGGATCCGATGGGCCCGCTCAAACCGGCGGTAGCGACCGGGGCATCGTTGTGCTACGATCCATCTATCGATGGATCGCGCCCACTGCATCCGGCCTCTGTGGCCGTCTACCTCGAGACCAGATAACCAGCCATGCCATCACACAATTCCGACGCTTACCAGATCCTCGCCGATCGTCTTGCCGCGCGGGGCATTGATGTGGCAGACGTGGAAGCGCGCCTGAAGCGGCAGGAGATCGAAACCCCCTCCTGGGGCTATGCCGATTCCGGCACGCGCTTCGGCGTTTTCCCCCAGGCGGGCGCCGCGGTGACCATCTTCGAGAAGATTGAGGATGCCGTCCAGGTGCACAGGCACACCGGCATTGCGCCCCTGGTGGCTACCCACGTGCTCTGGGACCTTCCCGATGCCGCCGCCGTCCGCGACGTCCCCGCCTGTGCCAAAGAGCATGGTGTGCGCATCGGCTCCATCAATCCGAACGTGTTTCAGGACCGCGAGTACTGGTTTGGCAGCATCACCAACCGCGATCCCGCCGTGCGCCGCAAAGCGGTCCAGCACATGCTGGATAGCATCGAGATCGGCAAGGCGCTCGGCTCCACCGTCCTCTCCCTCTGGTTCGCAGATGGGACGGACTACCCCGGGCAGGCGGACTTCCGCCAGCGCAAGGCGTGGATGGAGGAGTCGCTGCGGGAGGTCTACGCGGCTATGCCGCCCCAGATGCGCATGCTGGTGGAGTACAAGCCCTTCGAACCGGGCCTCTACCATACGGACCTGGCGGACTGGGGCATGTCCTGCCTGGTCTGCCGTAAGTGCGGCGAGCGCGCCCAGGTGCTGGTGGATCTGGGCCACCACCTGCCCGGCACCAACATCGAGCACATCGTCGCCGCCCTGCTGGACGAGCGGCTGCTGGGCGGCTTTCACTTCAATAACCGTAAGTACGCCGACGATGACCTGATGGTGGGGTCCGTCAACCCCTACGAGTTCTTCCTGATCTATCACGAACTGGTGAAGGAGGAGCTGGAGCCGCGTGGCAACCCGCCCATCGCGTTTATGGTGGATCAGGGCTTTAACACCAAGAAGAAGATCTCCGGGATGATCCAGACGGTCTGCATGATCCAGGCGACCTATGCCAAGGCGCTGATTGTGGACCGGAAGGCCCTGGCGGATGCCCAGGCGGAGAACGACGTGGTAGCCGCCGAACAGACGCTCCTGGAAGCGTTCCAGACCGATGGGGAACCGCTCCTGCGCAAGGTCCGGCGGGAGATGGGCGTGCCGGAGGATCCCTTGCGCGCCTATCTGGCGAGCGGCTATCAGGAGCGCATCGAGCGAGAGCGAGGCATTCGCACCGGGGCCGGGGGGCTGGGGCAGTAACGGAAGACGAATCACGGGGGGCGAGCGCGGAAGGACGCGGGCGCACGACCCCGTATGGGGGGCGCGGTGATCGCAGGCGGCGTCTACGGGGAAGTCGGCCTGGCGTCGGTCGCCTTCAAGGGAGCCGGGTGATGTCCTGTCGCCGTGGAAGTGCTGTTCAGCGGCATCGGACGATCCTCGCGGCGGGGGCCTGGCTGGCCCTTCTGGCTTCCGCCGCCGCCGGCCAGGAGCCTTCCGGCACGCCAGGACGCCCTCTGGTCCCCGGCGGCAACCCGGCCGCCGTGCAGGCGTCTGTGGAAGTCGGCGTGGGCGGCCGCGTTCGAGCGGACGTGCCGATCCCGGTAGCCGTCACTCTCACGAACACCGGTGAGGCCATCACTGACGGCCGCATCGAGGTGGCCAGCGGGGAGCAGCGCACGCGACGGGCCTTCAATCTGCCGCGCCAGGGCCAGAAGCGCTACCTGCTTTTCGTCCGCCTGCCGGACCTCGACTACCGGGCGAGGGCGGTGCCGGACAAGCTGCAAGTCAGCCTCTACGACCGCGGTCGCCACCTGGGCACACAGTCGGTACCCATGCGATTCGTCAGCCAGCGCGAGGCGCTCATCGCCAGCCTGACGGACGAAGGCGGGGGACTGGTATTCCTGAACCAGGGCGCCCAGTTCGATTACGGGATGCCCTCACGGTTACTGTACCGGCTGCGCGCCGTCCATTTCACTCCCGAGATGGCGCCCCGCACCTGGGCCGAATGGGCACCGGTGGAACTCCTCGTGGTCACCGGCCGTGCCTGGGAGCAGCTGGACGCCGAGCAGCGCCAGGCGATCCGCCGCTGGACCGAGCAGGGAGGTCTGCTGGTAGCCTGTGCCGACCTGTTGACCCAGTGGCGCGATGCGGAAGGCGCCCGCCTGCTGCCCCTGAATCCCACCGCGCTGCGGAGCGCCCGGTCCCTCCCAGACCTCGGGGGGCTGATCCAGGCGCCGCTCGACCCTGCCTACCTGGAGCTGCCTCTGACGCTGGTGGTGGGCCGGCCGCGCCCGGGCGCCGAACGGCTGCTGGAGGTCGGCGGAGAAACCCTGCTGGCGCGCGCGCCGCGCGTGGCGGGAGCCTGCCTCTATCTGGGCTTCGATCCGTTCCAGCCCGCCCTGCGCGAGTGGCCGGGCTACGAGCCGTTCTGGCGCGGGCTCCTGCACCGCCTCCTTGCCGAACCGCTTCCCGGGAGCGCCATCGGATGGCTGGATGACCACTATGAAGCGCGCGACGCAGCCAGCTCCCTGCCACCCCTGCGAGCGCCGCCGGAGGCCGTGCTGGTGGCGTTTGCCGTTGCCTATGCGGCGATTTTCGGGCCATTGAATATCTGGATGCTGCGTCGCCTGCGGCGCACGGTGCGCGCCTGGCTGTTTATGCCCGCGCTCGCCCTGGGGATGGCACTCGTGGCTCTGGTGGTCGGGCAGTCGTGGGGCCAGGCGCGCTCACTGGTGAACGCCGTCTGTGTTCTGGAAACGCAGAGCGGGGCGCGCACGGCGGTAGGGCAGACGCTCGCCGGAATCTTCAGCCCCACCAGTCGCGCCTTCGATGTGGTGGTGGAGGACCCGGCCTCCCGGTTCGACCCCCTGGAGGATGCGACGACGGCAAGCATGGTCCCGTCCGGGCCGACGGCTCCCCCGTGGCCGGATACGGAGGACGACCGCGAGGCCCTCTATGAGCGGCAGCCGTTATTGCAGTACTCGCTCCGCCTGCTGCGCGTGCGCCGCGTGGCGGACCTGGGAGCAGGGGTGGAGGTCACTCTCTCGGGGCGGACGGGGCGGGTTTACAACGGCACGGAGTTCACGCTCCGCCGCGGGTACCTTTACCTGCCTGCCCCCGAGCGCTTTCGGAGCGCGCGGGTGGAGCGGTATCCTCTTCCCGATCTGGTGCCGGGGGAAAGCGTGGTGCTCCGCGCGGATCGGTGGCAGCCGTGGGCGGCACCCGGTGCCACTGCCGTTCTCCCGCCTAGCGCGGATGAACGACAGGCGTTCCACACGCGATTCCAGTTCCTACGGGAGAATACGCCGCACACGCTGCTCCGCCTCGACCGTCAGATGCACGGCTGGCTGGTTGCCGAGGCGGCAGCCGCCTCCACGGGGCTGCGGGTGGCGGGCGTGCCCACCGTGAACCAGTCGGTCCTGATCCTGGTGCGGGTGCCACAATGGGGGATAGTAGGGCAATGAAACTCTGATCAGCCGGTGGATCGGTTAACCAATGGCCCTATTGAGCCCTGATCTCATCGATCTACTGACTGCCGGCGGAGTGCAGTAATGGGCGTTCTGAAGCGCCTCTGGATGGCCAGACAAGACCTGCTGGATGAGGCGGTGGCGGTGGTGGAGCTGCGTCGCTACCGGCGCTGGCTGGCGCACGGTTGGTTCCCCTTCATCGCGTCTGTGGCGACGCTGCTGATCGCCTGGAGCGGCGCTCCGGCGGCGATCCCGCTGGTCGCCGGGCCGGGTAGCGACGATCCGGCGCTGATCTCTGCCACCGCCGAATGGCCGTACGCGAGCCTGCTCGTCGCGGTCGGTCTGGCCGCGTTCGTGTGCGGCTACCTGCGCAGCTCCCAGTACTGGCAGTCCGAGCGGCGGCTCAACACGTTTACCGCCTGGCTTCTGACGCGCCAGGAGCCCGCCCGCAGCGGGGCCACAGTCGTATGTATGAGCGCCGCGCTGGCGCTGATGCTGGTCGCGTTCCCGCTGGCGGTGATGCTGGTGGTGGCGTCCGCTACGTACCTGGCGGTCTGGCAGGTGGTCCTGGGACTGGGAATGGTGGTGGGCTGCGCCCTGCTGGGCGCCAGTCTGGGCAGCGCGGGCTTCTTCGCCGGTGCCGGGCTGACGCGCCGGTTCGTCATTGTTACCGGCGCGCTGGCGCTAGCGGCGGTGGTGCTGGCCCTCTGGCTGCGGATCGAAGCGGTAGAAGACGGCTGGCACCGTCCCTGGGAGGAGCACGCTGTGCGGCTGGGGCGGGCGTTCGCCCTGGCAACGCCGATGCCCGCCCTGCTGGGGGTGGGAGTGCCTACCTGGTGGGCAAACCAGGTCGCCCGGCGTCTGGCGCTGCCGCTGTCTGCCTGGCAGGGAGCGATGCTCTATCTGGCGTTGCTGCTGCTCACCACCGCCTGGGCCACATGGGTTACCGGCGACGGCCTGGCCCGGCTGCACCGGGAGCCGGAGGCGTCCCGCGACCTCTCGGGACCTACCCCCGACCTGAAGGAGGAGCCGGGCACCGAAGTCTACTGGCGCGGTTTTCGTAACCCGATCTTAACGCGGGAGATCCGCACGCGGCTGCGCAGCCGTGACACCGCCGAGTTCATCTTCTTCGCCTCCGTGGCGGTGGCGGCGGGCGGTTTCCTGCCCCTGTTTGTTTCCACGCGGGACCTCACCGATGCCCTGCGCACCGCGGATGTAGCGCGGCAGGTCTTCTTCTGGCTGACCATGACCCTGGTGGCTCTGGTAGTGCTGATTACCCCGGGGATGGCCGTAGACGCCACATCGCGGGAGCGGGAGCGCGATACGCTCGCCGTGCTGGTAGTCTCGCCGCTGCGGGCGCGGGAGCTGCTGTTCGGCAAGCTGCTGGGGGCGGTGTGTGTGGTGGCACTGCTCGTGAGCCCCTCCCTGCCGCTGGTTGCGCTCTGCTTCCTGTTCCACGGGGCGGAGCCGGTTCAGATCCCCCTTGTCTACGCAGTCCTGGGCGTCGCGCTTCTGATGACCGGCAGCCTGGGCGTGACCATGGGGGCCATCCACACGCGCTCGCTCGCGGCGAAGATCTGGACCTACCTGCTGACGGCGGTCTACGCCATCATGCCCGGGGGCCCGTTCTGGCTGGCAGCCGCGTTTGCACTTCCGGACGCCACCACACGACAGCAGCTGCAGGAGAGCCTGCCGATCTCCCTGATCCTGGCCGCGATCGGGCTTTTCGTAATCCGCCTGCTCTGGGGCTTTGCGACAGAGCGGCTGGAGTACGGGGAGCACTGACGAGACGACCGTGGCCCGCGCCTACCCGTCCTGGGTCGTGTCCAGTAAACGCGAGCCTGTGTAGGTAGATTTCCCCCCCAAAGGAGGACGCCGATGGCGCGCTACGAGCTCATCGAAGACTGGTCTAACCAGCCGCTGTAGCCGCCCGGCGCTTCTCTTCGGGCCCAGACGCTCCAGGGACACCCCCGGCGATGGCGGTCGAGAACGGGTGGAGGCCCCAGATTTGAGTGGCAGTCCAGGCAAGGCCGCCGCCTGACCAAGTGCTGAAGACGACCCAGGGCGCGCTATGCTTTTTCGCACGTGCGCGGCAGAGAAGCGATGGGGAATGGCCTCGCGCTTTGATGGGGAGAAGTACCGGCGGCGCGATTTGCCCGAGCGGTGTGCAAACCACCTGCAGCAGTGGCGACAGATAGCCACCCATAGCCGTTCCGCGCCCTCGTTAAGGTTCCGGGAGATTCCCCCTTGGCAACCGGACGAAAGCAAGGTATTATGATGTTCAACCGTTCAATGTCGAGATAGTTATGGGCACGCATTACCGGGGCACAGAAGCCGAGGTTCGGGCGCTGAACGCCACCATCAAGCTGATGCGCGCCACCGACTCAGTGAGCGCGCGCGTGAGCCGCTCGCTCACCGGGGCGAGACTGACGGAAAGCCAGCTCGGCGTGTTGGAGGCGCTCCTGCACCTTGGCTCGCTGTGCCAGACCGAACTCGGGAAGAAGCTGCTGAAGAGCAGCGGGAACATCACCCTGGTTGTGGACAATCTCGAAAAGCGGGGCCTGGTGCGGCGGCAGCGGGACGCGAAAGACCGCCGGTTTGTTACCGTGCATTTGACTGAAGCGGGGCGACAGCTGATCGGTGAGGTCTTCCCCCGCGTGGTGGCAGCGATCGTGGAGGAGATGAGCGCCCTGACGCCCTTTGAGCAGGAGGAGCTAGGCCGCCTGTGCCGGCGGCTCGGGCGGCAAGAACGGCAATGAGACTGCGCCACCGTGCTGGCGCGGATGGGAGGGAACGTTGATGCGGCGATTGTTGTTTTCAGGCTTCGCCACAGGCAGGACCGGCCTCGCGCTGCTCATCCTGCGGCTCGTAGTGGGAATCGCCTTCCTGTTCCACGGCTATCCTATGATCACGAACATCGCCGGATTCGCGGAGTCGGCGGCACTGCCGCTCTTCTTGGCGGCAGCGGCGGCAATCAGCGAATTTGTGGGTGGCGGCCTGCTGATCGTCGGGCTACTGAGCCCAGTAGCGAGCTTCTTCATCGCCATCGTGATGGTCACCGCCATCTTCAAGGTCCATCTGCCAGCGGGGGACCCGTTCGTCGGCCGACCTGCTTCCTGGGAACAGGCAGGTGTCTATCTGGCCGTCACCCTCGCCATGCTGCTGATGGGGCCGGGCGTTTATTCGCTGGACGCGCTGCTCTTTGGTGGCCGACAAGAGTGGGGCGACGCGCGCCGTTCTCCCGCGCAAAAGGGTGGATAGGGATGCGGCGCGGGAGAGAGGGAGTGGGGCGGCGTAGGGTGTTGAGCGTTGGGAGAGATGATCTCAACGTCCAATGCCCACCGTCCAGCTCCCACGTATCTCAGGACCAATCCGGCCGGAAAACATCTCCGACCAGCCACCCGATCAGGGCACAGGGGAAGACCAGGTTGCCACCCAGGAAGAGCACTTGCTCGCCGCCTGGAGCAGATGTCATCAGGAAGAACGCCCCCAGTAGCGCCATCGTCGCAGCAAAGACGACCAGCACGCTGAGGGAGATCGTCTGCTGCACGAGCGCGATCATCAGATACAATCCGCAGGCAAGGTAGAAGAGCAGCACGCCGCTCACGAACAGCAGCAGGCCGATGGGGATCGCCGTCCCCCGCCTCTGTGCCAGCGACGGGAAGATCAGCTCCTCATCATACGGCCGGATAATTCCCGCCAGGCTCAGCATGAAGCCAGCGGCTCCCCCGCAGAATACCAGGGCGATAACCAGGTGCTCCGTCCATCCCGAAACGATAGGCCAACCCAGCGGCTCCCCCGGCACGACGGATACCAGTCCCAGAGCGAAGACGATGATGCTCAGCCCGCCGCAGATGATCATCGCCCGCTGGGCGAGGCGCTGGCGGGGCGAGAGCCGCCGCTCCGCCGCGGGAGAGCGGTCGGCAGCCGCGCGCTGCCGTTCCCGGACCAGGCGGGCGTGGACGCGCTCCAGCTTGCCCAGCACGCGCCGGTTGCGCGGGTCGAGCTGTGCCGCAATCGTATAATGTGTCATCGCGTCGTGCAGGCGGCCGGCCATTTCGTGCAGGTGGCCGAGGAGCTCGTGGGCAGGCGCGAACTGCGGATCGCTGTGGATTACCGCCTCCAGAACGGCGCGCGCTTCTGCGTATCGCTTGGTGAGGTAAGCGCGCTCAGCGGTACGAAACCGGACGCGCGTGCTTGAGGCAGGCGGGGCAGTTCGGACCCGCCGTCCGGACCCGGTCGGGATGCCGGGTCCCGCGCGCGCCTCTCGCCCCGTACCGCGACCGGCAGGCGGGGGCACCCCGGCCTTCCTATCCCCGTAACCCCCCTGGCGACGCCGTTGCTCCCGCAGCGTCAGGTCGTAATCGGCACGACGGACGGGGTCGCTAAGCACCTGATAGGCCTGGTTGATACGGACGAAGCGTTCGTGGGCAGAGGGATCGCCCGGATTGGCGTCTGGATGGGCCTGGCGGGCCAGCTCGCGGAAGCGCCGGCGAATAGCCTCCTCCGAGGCGTCTTCCGCCAGCCCAAGCGCTGCGTAGTGAGTCGGCTCCCCCATCAGTCCGCCGCCCCGCCAATGCCGCTGAAGTAGCCGAGGTAGAACTGAAGCACGCGCTGCAGCACCAGGTAGGCCATCCCCAGCAGCAGCACGACGCCGAAGATAATGACCAGCTGGATCGTGGCGTGCTCCGCCTCCCGCTCGTAGTACTCCGCCGCTTTGTCGAACATCGCCTCGATACTGCCCGCCTGCTCGCCGGTCTGCACCATGCCCAGGAACATGGGCGGAAAGAAACCGGTCATGCGCATCGTCTCGCTCAGACTCACGCCGCGTTCGATCGCGGGCGCCACGCGGTGAAGAAGGCGGCGGAGCCGGGCGTTGGCGCACGCGTCCGCAGCAGAACGCAAGCCGGTGTTCAGCCAGACGCCCGCGTGCGTCAGAGCAGCCATCGCCCGCGCAAACCGGGCGATGGTCATCTTCCGCACCAGAGGCCCAATAATCGGCACAGCCAGCTGGAGATCATCGTAGACCGCGCGGAACCACTCGTACTTCATCAGGAAGCGGCCCGTCAGGTAAACCAGCAGGACGACGAGCAGCCGGATGCCCCAGGTGTGCCAGATCGCAATGAAGTAGGGTGCGGGGCCGGACAGAACCAGGATCGGCAGGTCGGGAATAAAGATCAACGCCAGGAATACCAGAAACGGATACAGGAGCCGCTGCTTGATCCGCGTGCGGACGGACCACTCGTTTTCCAGGTAATCTGCCAGGCGGGCGAGCACGGATTCCAGCAGCCCTCCTATCTCCGCGGCGCGGATCATGTGTCGTTGCAGGTCCGAGAACAGCCACGGATAGCGGTCCATCGCCTCGGCGAGGGGCTGCCCCTTCAACACTTCCGCGGCGATCTGGCGGATGACCTCGCGCAGGCGGCGGTTCTGTGTCTCCCTGGTCAGCGTGTCCAGCGTTTGGTAAAGGCTTATCCCGGCGTGAATCAGGGCAGCGAACTGGCGGTAGAAGACGGCCAGATCGCGCAGAGAGACGCCGGAGTAGACGTGCAGGAGGTATTCTTCGGCGAAGCTCCGCTGGTGGCCACGGGCGCCGGGCGATGCGCCGCCGGGCCGCAGCTGGGTAATCCAGAGACCCATCTCGCGCAGCCGCTCTGCCGCGCGGGAGAGATCTTCGGCCTCCACCTGCCCGGTAGCTACCTGCCCGGAGGGGTCACGAGCGGTGTAGACGAAGGTGGGCATACATCCTCACAGGTGACGGCATACCCTCCGGGAATCTTACCAGAACCTGGCGGCAGGCAGATATAGAGAACGTAAGGGGGTACGGATGTGTGGGATCTGTGGGTATTCAGGGCTTCGGGTATTCCGGTCCGGACACCCGCACTCCCACTCTCCCACTACCTCTGCGCCCCACTCTCCAAAGCCTACTATATATCCATATTACCAGCTGACGGCGGCCTGTGGGAGGCTCCTTTCGAGTTGGGGGGCGGAAACCGGCATCAGCCCCCAATGCCCTTCAGCCAGGCCCCGACGAGGTAGGCCACTCCTGCCGCCAGCCCGCCGACCACCAGCATCTCCAGGCCGCTCCGGAAGGCGTTCAGCCGCGTCACAAGCACCTTCGCCGCACCCAGTCCAAAGAGAGCCACCGCCGACAACCCGATCGATACGGGGAAGGCGACGCCGGACGGAACGGGGGTTATCAGACCGAGCAGGTAGACGAGCAACGGTACGGATCCCGCGACGATGAAGGAGACCAGGGTGGCCAGCGCGCTAAGGGGCGGCTTGCGTTCGTTCTCCAGCATCCCCAGCTCCTCAACCATCATCGCTTTGATCCATCGCTCTGGATCGCGGGTCTTGATCTCTACCAGACGACGGACCTCCTCATCGGAGTATCCCTGGCGGCGGTAGATCTCGTACAGTTCTGCCCGTTCGGCGTCGGGGAGGTGCGCCACCTCCCAGGTTTCCCGCTGCAGCTCCCGTTCATAATACTCCTGCTCACTCTTACCGGAGAGGTAGGCGCCCGTAGCCATGGCGAGACCATCGGCAAACAGGTTGGCCAGCCCCAGAATCAACACCACGTGAGTGCCCAGCTCGGCGCCCGCCACGCCGCTGATCACGGCAAATGTGGTAATGATCCCATCCAGCCCGCCGTAGACCATGTCGCCGATGTACTGCTCGCCCGCGCCGCCGTGTTCCTCTCCGGCGGCGTGGGTGATCTGCCCCAGCGCGTGTGCCGCTGTCGCTGCCTGCACGTCCCCCCGCGCGAATGCCTGGCGCGCCTTTTCGAGCCGTCGGAACAGACTCATCCTTAACTCTCCTTGGTGGCGATCGCCGCCTTCGGTCGCCTGGCAGGCTTCAATCTACCCGCTTCCTAAACGATAGAATACCCCCCAGGTACAGCAGCACCCCCAGGATGGCGAGCACCACCGCTTGTGGCCACAGCTCCGCGGCTCCCTGCCCCTTCAAGAACACCCCTCGTACCACCTCCATGTAGTAGCGCGTCGGCAGGATAACGGTCAGCCACTGGGCCCACTGCGGCATATTGGCGATCGGGAACAGGAAGCCGCTGAGCATGATGAGCGGGGTCATCAGGAAGGACGTGGTGATCTGCGCCTGCAGCTGGGTGCGGGAGATCACCGATATCAGCAGCCCGATCCCCAGAGTGTTCAGCAGATACAGCGTGGCAGCGATGAGCAGGAACGGGATCGAGCCGCGCAGCGGCACGTGGAACCAGACGTACGCCACGACAGTGATGAGCAGCGTCATCACCAGGCCCGCCCCGGCCATCGGGATGGTCTTCCCCACCAGCAGCTCCCAGGCGTGGATGGGGGTCACGGAGAGCTGCTCCAGCGTGCCCAGCTCTCGCTCGCGGACGACCATCAGTGAGGTCTGGCTGGCGCCCAGGGCGAGCAGGATCAGCGCCAGCACGCCGGGGATCTGGAAGTCGACACTCTTTAGGTCGGGGTTGTACCAGAAGCGCGGCTCCAGGTTCACTTGCGGCACGCGCGCGAAGCGCACCGCCTGCGAGGGGTGGCGGCGCAAGTAGTCCTGCCGCTCCCGGCTCGCCCACACACGCGCGGCGCCGGAGAGGTACTGGAACGCCAGGGTGGCGGTATTGGAATCGGAGCCGTCGGAGAGCACCTGCACCACCGGCGCCTGGCCCCGCGCCAGCGCCCGCGCGAATCCCGGGGGAATGTGCAGCGCAATCTGCGCTGCACCCGTATCCAACCACGGTCGCAGGTCGTCCGGGCGTGCCGACGCAGTCGGGATCAGATCGAACGCGCGCGTGGCCACGATGGCATCCACCAGGCGCCGCGCCTCGGGGGATGGGTCTTCGATGACCACCCCCAGCTTTACTCCTTTCAGATCGGTGCTGATCGCGTAGCCGAAGAAGGTCAGCTGGATCACGGGGGCAATGAGGAACAACCGCAGGGTGCGCTTGTCCCGGCGGAGCTGGCGCAGTTCCTTCAGTACGATGCTTAGCAGACGACGGCGGTTCATTCCAGTCCTCGTGCCAGGCTCACGCGCATGATGCGGGTGGCCATTATGAGCAGCACCAGCGTGGTGATCGCCATCCAGAGCCCCTGCGGCCAGAGGATACGCCAGCCGATGCCCTTCAGGAACACCCCGCGGATGGCGATCAGGTACTGCGTGGCGGGGAGCGGCCAGCTGATCGCCTGCAGGATCCAGGGCATGTTGCTGCGCGGGAAAGTGAAGCCGGTGAGGAAGAAGGTAGGCAGCATCGTGGCCAGGATGGCGAACAGCAGCGCCTGCTGCTGGTTCGGCGCGCGCGCGCTGATCAGCATCCCCAGGGCCAGCATCCCCAGCAGAAACAGCAGGCTCAGGGAGGCCAGCGTCAGCAGGTTCCCGCGCGCCCAGGTGCCGAACATCAGCCCGCCCACCACGAGCACCATGACCACGTTGGCCGCGGCGACCAGCACATAGGGAGCCATCTTGCCGATCACCAGATCGCCCGCGCCCACGGGGGAGGTGAGGATCGTCTCCAGGGACCCCAGCTCCCGCTCCCGCGCGATGGTGGTGGACGTGAGGGTGGCGGCGAGAATGGTGAGCAGCATGCCGATCAGACCCGGGATGATGAACCGGCGGCTGGCCAGGTCGGGGTTGTAGAAAACCCGCCAGCGGAGGTCGATCGGCTCCCACTGCAACTTCGTATCGCCGCCGGCGAGGGAGGGGGCCGGAGCGGGCGCCCCCACGTGCGCCCCATGTCGGCGGGCGACGGCATAGGTGGCCAGCCGCGCGTTGTGGGCCGCTATCGCCCCTACCAGGTAGCCTGCCGACACTCCGGCGGTGTTAGAATCGGCGGCATCAAACAGCGCCTGAACGGTCGCCGTCCGCCCCGCCGCCACGTCTGCCCCGAATCCGCGCGGGATGACGAGGACGAAGCGCGCTCGCGCGGTGGCCAGCAGCGGCTCGATCTCACGTGGGTGCGCGATGTAACCTACGAGCCAAAACGTGTGCGATTGCGCACCGGCGGACAGCGGGCGCACGAGCTGGCGCGCCGCCTCGCTGCGGTCCTGATCCCACACGGCGAACGGGATGTTATGCAGGTCAAAGGTGATGCAGTAGCCGTAGAGGATGAGCAGCATCACCGGCTGCGCAAAGCTCACCAGAACGGTGCGCGGCTCGCGCAGCAGGTGGATGGCCTCTTTGCGGGCGATGGCCCGCACGCGGCGCAGGAAACCGCTCAGGGGATGCAACCGTTCAGCCATCAGGCGCCCCCTTCCGAACGATCCCACGTGGATGGCGGTTCAAGAATAAACCGGTAGCATTGGCTTCCGCGCATGACCTACCTCCGGCCCCCCTGCAAGGGAAGGATGGGAAATCGGTATTCGAACCCGTGATTGGGAACTCCAGCCTCCCCTCATCGAGAGAGATTTACAGGTAAGCATGGATATATCGTTAGTTCGCCAATCACCAATGACGTTGGGACCTGCCCACGGATTAACGACCCCCTCCCTCCGCGCCCTCTGCAGCCCGCTCCCGAAGGGCGATTAACTGCACGAACACATCCTCCAGCGTCGGAGAGATCCGGCGGAGATCGCGGACAGTGACGCCCGCAGATTCCAGTTCCCGCCGAAGTCGCTCGGGGTCATCGGCTGGCAATGTAACGTGGAGGGCATCGCCAAACATGGCGGCGTCCGCCACGAAGGGGAGGCGGCGGGCGGCCTCGAGTGCCTCCAGCAGCGGCGCTGCGTCCACGTGATAGAGGAAGCCGGGAAAGGCCTCCTTCAGCGCGGCGGGGGTCCCCTGGGCGATCAGATGGCCGCCGTACATAACCCCCAGCAGATCGCAGCGCTCCGCTTCGTCCATCACGTGCGTGGTCACGAAGATGGAGGCCCCTCCCACTGCCAGGCTGTCCAGGATCTCCCAGAACATGCGCCGCGATGCCGGGTCGACCCCCGACGTGGGCTCGTCCAGGAACAGGACGGGGGGCTGATGTAGCATGGCCGCTCCCAGAGCGACGCGCTGTTTCCAGCCGAGCGGCAGGGCCGCCGTGAGGTCATTGCCATGCTCCCGTAGACGCAGCTGATCGAACACCTGCTCGATCCGTTCCGCCAGGGGGCCGGGCTCCAGGTCGTAGACCCCCCCGTAGAACTCCAGATTCTCGCGCACGGTCAGGTCGGGATAGAGCGAGAACCGCTGTGACATGTAGCCGAGGCTCTGGCGGAGCGGCTCGGGATGGCGCTCAATGTCGAAGCCGTTCACCACGGCGCGCCCCTCGGAGGGCTTTAGCAGGCCGCACAGCATGCGAATGGTGGTGCTCTTGCCGCTGCCGTTCGGTCCCAGGAAGCCAAAGATGCTGCCGCGGGGCACGCGCAGGGTGAGGTGATCGACGGCGACGAACCCGTCGAACCGCCGCGTGAGGCCCTCCGTCTCGACCACCCACTCCGCAGCGCTCATGGGGAGCCTCCGGACGAATCGCTCAGGGCGCTGAACACGTCCGCCAGCGTGGCCGTGGCAGGTTCACACGCCGCCACCGGTATCCCCTGTTCGGCCAGCCAGCGGCACAGAGCGCGGCCCGCATCCAGGTCGGGCGCGTGGGGATCGAACGCCACCCGCAGCGCGCCGCCGATGACTTCCACGCGGCGCACTTCCCGCCGCTGCCGGAGGAGCCGCCGTGCTTCAATGCGCTCCTCAGTGCGGATTTCGATCAGGGCATCGGGCATCCGGCGCAGCAGCCCCTCGGGCGTGTCCACGGCCAGCAGTCGCCCGGCAACCATAAAGCCTAGACGGTGGCAGCGCTGGGCCTCATCAAGGTAGGGCGTGCTGATCAGCAGGGCCACCCCCTGGGCGGCCAGGGGGTAGAGCAGCCGCCAGAAATCCCGCCGGCTGACCGGGTCCACGCCGGTGGTGGGTTCATCGAGGAGCAGGATACGAGGCTGATGCAGCAGGGCGGAGAGGAGGGAGAGCTTCTGACGCATGCCGCCGGAGAGGTCGCGGGCCAGCCGCTCCGTGAACGGCGCCAGTCCCGCCAGCGCCAGCAGCTCGTGCGCGCGGCGGGCGTAGGATTGCGGTTCCAGGCCGCGGACTTCGGCCACGAAGCGCATGTTCTCGGCCACCGAGAGGTCGCCGTAGAGCGCGAACTGCTGCGGTACGTAGCCCACGATGGCGCGCGCCTCACGGGGCTGCCGCCGCAGGTCGTAGCCGCCAATGCGCACCTCGCCTGCGTCCGGCGCCAGCAGGGCCAGCAGCAGCCGGATGGCGGTGGTTTTTCCCGCGCCGTCTGGCCCCACCAAGCCGAAGATCTCCCCTTCGGCGACGGCCAGGTTCAGGTCCGCTACCGCCACCGTCTCGCCAAACGTCTTGCGTAGCCCCACCGCCCGGATGGCTGGCTGCCGGTCGGGAGCGGGGGACTGCGGATCAAGCGAAGTGTTCATCAGTGAGGAGTGCGGAACACGGAATCTGGGGCCTCCACTCTGCAGTCCACAACGCCCAATTCCAGCGCCCCAAGCCCACCTCCGGGCATCACCGGAGGTAGATCACCGCATCCACGGGCAACCCCGGCTTCAGCTCGCGCCGGGGATTCTCCACGTCCACCTTGACCTGGAAGACGAGTTTCACCCGTTCGTCCCGTGTTTGGACGTTACGCGGGGTGAACTCGGGCGTATCACTGATCAGGGTGACGTGGCCACGGTAGACCTTGCCCGCGTCGCTGAGCACGTCCGCCCGCTGACCGAGCTTCACTTTCTCTATCTCGGGCTCCGGCACGTAGAGGGTCAGATAGACATTATCCAGCTGCACCACCCTGGCCACCGTGGCGCCCGGGGTAACCACCTCCCCTACCTCAGCAACGTGTTCGGTAAGGACCCCGTCCACGGGGGCGCGGATAACGCTCTGCTCCAGCTGGACGCGCGCCAGGTCCAGGGCCCCCCGCGCCTGGCGGACCTGGCCGCGGACCTGGGCAATTTGCTCGCGGGTGGCGCCGTTGCGGAGCAGATCGAGCTGCGCTGCCGCCGCATCCAGCTGCCCGAGAGCCGCCCCATACTGCTGAAGGGCGGTATCCGTGCTCTGCTTTTCCTGCAGGGCATCGGTGTACGCGGTGCGCGCGTTGCGAACCGCCAGATCGGCGCCCGCGCGAGCGGCACGACTGCTGGCCGTCTGCGCGCGGGCGACCTCGCGTTGGGTGCGGGCCCCCTCCAGCTGGGCTCGCGCCCCGAGTCGCAGTTCGTACGCCTGCTGGGCGTTTTCGAGTGCGTGG
>JACQGL010000016.1 GCA_016199525.1 Armatimonadota bacterium | reverse complement strand
GCATCACTGTCTCACCGCCCACGTCGAGGCTCGCCAGCATCCCCGTGGACGTTTGGAGCGCCGCGCGGATTTCCGGCCCCTGGCAGACCAGGAACTCCTGGTTGCCGCGCAGAGTCAACTTCCCTGCCCGAGCCAGTATCTTCCCCGCCGCCGCGGCGGAAAGCTCTTCCTTAGGGAGCGGCTTCCAGCATGCTTTGAGGATCGGCGACACCTGCGCGGTGATGTCAGCGGCGGGTGCTTTCTCCTGACTAGCCCATAGCACACCCAGACTGGCCAGACACAGAAAGACTCCCTTTGCCGTAGAAAACAGCAGCTTCTTCACGATGCGCTCCTTTTCTCCATAAGGATGCAGTTACACTTTTCCCGCGGTGGCCTTCGCCGTACTTCATCTGGCGCGATCCCCGTATCCTTTACACACTGGCTACCCTGTCACCTCACTGGCGCGGGCCCGCAGTTGAATCGTTACAGGCGAAACAGGCTGTCCACAGGGCAAAGGACCGCACAGCACACCATTGGATCGGTACTACGTAGAGGTGCAAAAATGTTTGCGCCGGGCGTCACACGAGCCCAGGCGCATATGACCAGAAGAACTTTTGGGCTGCCACCCAGGATACTACGACCCTACTTACGCCCCAGGTGACTGAAGGTGCTGGCTAGATCTACGCGAAGCCTGCCATGACAGGCCCTTCGCACGGGGGCCGGTTACGTCCCCGATAGGCCATCACACATAGTACGGACCTGCCGTCCGCACCCAAAACGAGGTTGCAGTACTAGACAAGCAGAGGGTTACCTGCGGCGCACTAGAAGTTAAGATGAAAATGCATCGCCAGCCGTGTCACCAGGCGGTTAAAACGACCACATATTACCAATAAGCTGCCTGAAAACGGTTCTCGTTTGACCGTTCTGACGCCTTTCGCCGCAGAATTCGTTCCACCCGCCACCCATCAACCGCTCGTCCGGTAACACATTCTTCATCGCGCTTCTTGCGCCCTATTGAAGCGCTTTTGATAAAGCGCTTTATCAGCTACCGTCAATATACCACGTCTTGCGTGCGGTTGTCAAGCGGCCGAACTTCTCAGCAGTCCCCACTTTCAGGCTAAAGTGGGGACTGCTGAGGCCGAACTTCTGGACCCAGGGCGGTTCAGTTCTCGGTGACCGTGGCCGCGGCAGCCTTCGGGCGAGGCAGAACGTCAGGTTGGTACCGTACGGCCCGGCCTTCCAGCGTGGCCGCTACGGCTGGCCCGTACGGGCCGGGAGAATTGAACCGCCCTGCAGCGATCGAAACGCGCTTGACGGGCGGGCTCCCGCGTGGTAGCATAGCAGTCGGCACGCGAAGGGCGCCACCTGGCCTGCGGGAAGGATCGAATCCACCTTCGTCGCGTGTGTCACATAGTGCCTTCTTTTCTGCCCACTGTGCAGGCCGCGGGCATATAAGGAAGGTAGCTATGCCCCGTGCTTTGCCTCCGAATCCCTCCCTCCGCCACCTGCGCGAACAAGCGAAGGACATCCTCCGAGCGCAGAGAAGTGGCGATGCCCTCGCCTGTGGCGCTCTGCGCCTTCTCCGGCGCTTCAAAGACGCGCCCGACGACCAGATCCTCGCCTCGCATGTTTCGCTCCACGAGGCGCAGTACGCCCTGGCCCTCGACTACGGACTGCGGAGCTGGACGGATCTGCACGAGGAGGTACGTCGCCGCCGCTCCAGTGGCTTGGTGTCCCTGGAGGCGGCGCTCCTGCGATGCGAGGAAGAGGTGCCCGAGTATGCGGGCGCCGGAGTCCCGCTGGCCTACGTGGCCGCCCTCAGCCACGCCGGATGCGACGTGGACTTCCACGACTTCGCCGCTGGCACGGGATGGGCCTTCAGCTTTGCCTACAGGTATGACGATATCTCGCCCGCGTACATGGCCGTTCGCGGCGACCCGGCCCACGACGGGCCCTACGAGGTGTTCTGGTTCCTGCCGGAGCTCCTCGGCTTTCGCTGCGAGATGGCGCGGACAAGCGCCCCGGACGAGCTCTGGCAGTTCGCCACGAGGCACGTCGACCGCGCACGCCGATCCTGAGCGAGCACCTGGATGGTGGCCTAATCACAGCCTACCGCGAGCGAGACGGGAAGCGCGAGATCCATTTCGATGGCACCGTGATGCCGGGGTGGACCGACGCGTCCACGCTGCATCCGTACGCGGTCTACGTGCTGGTGCGCGAGCGGGAGCCACTTCCGGGCCACGAGATCGCCGCACGTGCGCTCCAGCGGGCCGCCGCAAAGGGCGCCGCGCACTGGTGGGGCCACGTTCCCCAGGGAATGGCAGCACTCGAGGCATACTTGGCCGATGTGGCAGATCCGGCCAGGGACTTCGCCGCCACGCCGGAGTGGTTCTGCTGGGCGGCATTCGAGCGGCTGATGGCCCGCAAGTGCTGCGCGGTCTGGCTGCGACGCGCATCGGCCGTCCTGGGTGGGCGCGCTGCAAAGCACGCGCTTGCCGCAGCGGACCGCTATGAGGCGGCGTTCCAGCACTACGAGGCCTACCGAGCATGCATCGGTGCGGGCGAGCCCTCGGGCACGGGCTTCCAGGAGCGGGCGCGTGCGCCGGAGCGCATCGCAGAAGCCTGCGTGCCGTTGAGGCAGGGCCTGGACGCGCTGACCAGAGCCGCCGCAGGCGTCTCTGCCTCGCGATAGGGGACGGGGTGCGATGGCGCCGCCCCGCGTGCTGGAGTGACACGCGCATCTGTGGCAAGCCCATCTCGGCTCAGAGGCCGGGGCCGGGGTCTGGGCACCGACGCTCGGGAGTGTTTCGACCCCTTCCTTTTTGGGGGGTAGTTGGGTTGCTCTTCGGCTTTGTGCCGGACCGTCCAGGTCCCTCGGTGACAGACGTAGCCCAGATCCGCCAGGGCGTCCCGATGCAATCGGGATGCGGTCGCTGAGGGCAATGCCGGCCGACCCCGGGATCCTGCTGGGGCCGGCCGTGGTGGGCTCGATCACCGTCTTTGTTGCATGCAGGGCGTAGAACCCTTCGGCGCCCTGCTGCGTCGAAAAGCATGGGTTCGCTCAACGGCAGATGGATCCAGGCCGGCGACCGTGACCCCACGATGAGACTCATCCTCCGGGCGGAGAGTGCCCCGAAAGCTTTCGGGGCGGGGGTGGAGCACAGCCATGCCGAGTAGGTTCCGCAGGTCGCCGGGCGGTGGCCTGTCCTGGCTTCCGCAGCGCCGCGACGCGCCGGGGAGATCAGTGGCGGGATTCCTCGTTTCCGTTGCCGTCTTCGTGGCGTCGATGGGTGGGCTGGGGGCGGAGCCCCGGGTTGTGCGCCCGTTTGAGCGCGATGCCCGGTTCATCCCGGCGAATGCCATTGACGTCCAGGTGCTGGCCACGTTGCGGAAGCGGGCCATCGAGCCCGCGAACCTGTGTTCCGATGAAGTCTTCGTCAGACGCGTCTACCTGGACGTTATCGGTACGCTGCCCGAGCCAGAGGAGGTGCGCAGTTTCCTGCAAGACCGTTATCCCGGCAAGCGCGCCGCCCTGATCGACGCCCTCCTCAAGCGGGAGGAGTTCGCCGACTACTGGGCGCTGAAGTGGTGCGACCTGCTGCGGGTCAAGGCGGAGTTCCCCATCAACCTGTGGCCGAACGCCGTACAGGCCTATCATCGCTGGGTTCGCGATGCCATCCGGGAGAACCGGCCCTATGATCGATTTGCCCGCCAGCTCCTGACTTCGAGCGGCAGCAATTTCCGCGTGCCGCCCGTGAACTTCTATCGCGCCATCCAGGGCCGCGAGCCCTCCGCCATTGCCGCGGCGGTAGCCTTGACTTTCATGGGTACACGCACGGACAAGTGGCCGGAAGCCCGACGCTCCGGCATGGCGGCCTTCTTCTCGCGCCTGGCTTACAAGCAGACGGCCGAGTGGAAGGAAGAGATCGTGTGTCTGAACCCGGCGCCAATGGGTCCTTTGCGGGCCGTCTTCCCCGACGGTACTGCCGTGCGGGTCGCGCCGGACGAGGACCCGCGCCGCATCTTCGCCGACTGGCTGGTCGCCCCGAAGAACCCGTGGTTCGCGCGCAATATCGTGAACCGCATCTGGGCCTGGTTGCTTGGGCGCGGCATCATCCACGAGCCGGACGACATCCGGCCTGACAACCCTCCCGTGAACCCCGGGCTGCTGGCTTGTCTGGAGAAGGAACTGGTGAAGGCCCACTACGACCTGCGGCACGTCTACCGGATGATCCTCAACTCCCGCACCTACCAGCAATCATCGATCCCGCGCAGCCGCCACCCGCGCGCCGGTGCTCTGTTCGCGCACTACCTGGTGCGCCGGCTGGACGCAGAGGTGCTGATCGACGCCCTGGACTGGATCGGCGGCACGGGCGAGGGCTACTCAAGCGCCATTCCGGAGCCCTTTACCTACATTCCGGAGAGCCAGCGGACCATCGCACTGGCGGACGGCAGCATCACCAGTACGTTCCTCGAAATGTTCGGCCGCCCGGCCCGCGATGCCGGCCTGGAGTCCGAGCGCAACAACGAGCCCACGGATGCGCAGCGCCTGTACCTGCTCAATTCCTCCGATGTTCAGCGGAAGATCGAGCGCAGCCCGCGGCTGAGCAAGCTGCTGCTCAGCGCCAGGGGAAACCGTCGCGAGCTGATCACCGGGATCTACCTGACCATCCTGTCGCGTGAGCCAACGCAAGACGAACTGGCCGCCGCGGAGGCGTACTGCCAGACAGGCAGTCTGACCCTGAAACAGGCTGCGGACGACCTGGCGTGGGCGCTGATCAACACCAAGGAGTTCCTTTACCGACACTAAGCCGCTCGGATGCTGCCGTTGCGGTGGCCCGGCGCGAAGTGAAAGGAAATGAACATGGGCGAGACGCTAACCAGAGGCGCCATCACCCGGCGCGCGGCGCTGGAACGGATCCTTTTCGGCGCCGCCGGGCTGGCGCTCACCGATCGCGGCAGCGTCCTGGCGCAGCTTGCGGGCGAACGGGCGCGGCCCGCGAACACACCGGCGCGGGCCAGGGCCATCATCCAGATCTGGATGTGGGGCGGCCCGTGCCACCTCGATACGTTCGATCCCAAGCCGGACGCGGGCTACGACTACTGCGGCCCTCTGAACAAGCCGATCTCCACCAACGTGGATGGAATACGGATCTGCGAGCTGCTGCCGCTGCTGGCGCAGCAGGCGGACAAGTACTCCATCATCCGCAGCATGACCCACGGTAACAACGGCCACGAGACGGCATCCTACCTGACGCAGACCGGCCGCAGGGCCGGCGACCGGATCGTCTACCCCTGCGTTGGCGCCGTGGTGTCGTCGTTCAAGGGCTACGACCACGGCTACAAAGGGCTGATCCCGCCCTACATCGTGCTGACCGAGCCGCAGGGCCGGTTTTCCGAGGCGGGGTTCCTGGGGCCGCGGTACAAGCCGTTTGCCACTGGCGGCGATCCCAATCAGCAGCGCTTCGTCGTGGAGGGGATCGTCGCTGAAGGCATTCCCGATCCGCGGCAGCGCAGCCGGCGGGATCTGCTCCATGCGCTCGATTCGCTTGGGAAGGCCATGCCGGCCAATCCCCAGTTCGAACGGCTCGACCGCTGTGAACAGAAAGCGTACGATCTGATCCTGGGCGACGCCGGGAAGCTGTTC
>JACQGL010000088.1 GCA_016199525.1 Armatimonadota bacterium | reverse complement strand
CTCGAGCGCCGGATCGATGCGGAGACGGCGGGGCGCCTCACGCAGAAGGGGACGGCTGATGGCCGCCGTGTCCTCGAACGCCTATCGGAGCGCGGCCTGGTGGAAGCGGCAGGGACCCGCCGTGGGCGCCAGTACCATCTCAGTGCCGCCGTCTACCGCCGGCTCGGGCAGTCCACGGGCTACGTGCGTACCCATGGCCTGTCACGCCTGCGGCAGGAGGGCCTGGTCCTGGAGTACGTGCAGGCACACGGACGGATCGAGCGCAAACACGTCATGGATCTGTGCGGGCTTTCCGGCCAGCAGGCTGGTCGCCTGCTCCGGCGCTTGTGTGAACAGAAGAAGCTGCGCCGCCGCGGTACCCCACCTCGCTGGACCTACTACGAGGTGTTTGAGCCCGGCCAAGCGTCCTAACAGTCGTCTATCGTCGTTCTAATGATCAACGCCGCAGCCTATCGTCGAGACGATAGGCTATCATCCGCGACGATAGAGTAGCGAGATCACCCATGAGCAGCGAGCTGAAGCCCTGGTATGCCATAGCCACGCCCCACGAAGACATTCGAAAGGGCCGCCTCGACGAGTCGGTCTTCGCCGCCAACCTCTGGGCGGTAGTCCAGGAGACCGCTCCCCAGGTCTACCGCGACGCCGCTCAGTTCTTCCAGAAGACCTATATGACGGTGGGCCTCGGCACCATCCTCTCCCGGGTGGCCCGCGCGCTGTGGGGCGATACCGACAGCGGCGACCGCATCATCAGCCTCCAGACTGCCTTCGGCGGGGGCAAGACGCATACATTGGTTGCCCTCTGGCACCTGGCCCGCAATGCTGAGGCGCTCCGCAGCCACCCGGCGGCTGCGGACCTGCGCCGCGTGATTGAGGACCGCCTGCCCACGGAGGTACGTGGCGTCGCTGTCTTCACCAACGGCATGTGCGACCCGACCCAGGGCCGGCGGACCCCGGAGGGCGTCCACACCCGCACCCCCTGGGGCGAGCTGGCCCTCCAGCTCGGCGGCGTCCCCCTCTACGATCTGGTGCGCGCCAACGACGAGACGCAGCGTGTTCCACAGGGGATCTTCGTCGAGGTCCTACGGCGCGCTGCCCCGTGCCTCATCCTGCTGGACGAGCTGGCTGACTACTGCGTGGGCGCCGCCGCGGTCCCCGTTGGCGACACCACCCTCGCCGACCAAACCATCTCCTTCATCCAGCAGCTTACGGAGGCCGTCCAGCAGGTTCCCGGCGCCGTGGTAGTCGCGACGCTTCCCGCCAGCAAGTACGAGGTGGCGCAGAGCGAGGCGGGCCAGGAGGCGTTCACCACGCTGGAGCGCCGGTTCCAGCGCCTGGGATCGGACGTGAACCCGGTGGCAGACGACGAGATCTACCATGTGGTCCGCGCCCGGCTGTTCGAGAGCATCACCACGCCAGGCGAAGAGGACTACCCCCGCCGACTGGCGCAGGCGTACGCCGCCCTCTATGCCGCCCACTCGGGCGAGGTCCCTCCCGAAACCTCCCGGCCGGCTTACGCCCAGGAGATCGAGCGCGCCTTCCCGTTCCACCCCTCGCTGATCGACACCCTGTACACGCGCTGGGGCGGCCACCCCGACTTCCAGCGGACGCGCGGCGTGCTTCGCCTCCTCGCCAGCATCGTGGCTGATCTCTGGGACCGCCGTGACGGCAACACCCAAACGCAGTACCTCATCCAGCCTTGCCACATCCGGTGGTCGCTCGACCCGCTCATGGGCGCTCTCACCCGCCTGTGGGGGCCCGCCTACCGCTCGGTCGCCGCAGCAGACCTTATCGGGGACAGGTCGAACGCGGCAGCTTTCGATGAGGAGCGCGGAGGCGACTATCGCCGCGAAGGGATCGGTCGGGGCCTGGCCTCCGCGATCCTGCTCGCCTCCTTCGGCGGGCAGGCGGACCGCAGCGGCTACAGCTCCCGCGATCTAAAGGCAGCCTGCGGCCGCATCGGCGTGAATTGGGGCTACTTGGACGGCGCGCTGCTGGAGTTGGAGGACCGGTGTTTCTACCTCCACGCTACCAGCGCGGGGGCCATCGGCAAGCGGTACTGGTTCGCCACCCGGCCCAACCTCAACAAGCTGCTGGTCCAGTACCGCCAGCAGGCCGCGAGCCGTAGCTTCGATAGCGAGATCCTGGAAGACCTTCGGGCCGTGGCGCAGCGAGGGAGCGCTCCGGGCGGAGCCTCGTGGCGCATCCTGGTCGATCCCCAGCCAGACCTGCCGGAGCAGCGCAGTCTCACTCTGCTCATCCTGCCACCCTCGCTCGGCTGGGGCGTGGACAGCGATAGCCGGGAGGCGGTTCGGCAGCATGTCCTCACTCTCAGTGCGCGCTGTGGCGGGAGGGAGCGCACCTACCGGAACACCCTCGTTTTCCTGGCGGGGACCACGCAGGGGGTGTCCCGACTCGCGGGCGCCCGCCGGGAACACGCCGCCCTGGAGGCCATTCAGTTTGAGTTCGGCGCGCAACTGGATGAGGAACAGAGAGGCGACCTGAAGCAACGGATCGAGAAGGCGAAGCGCGATTACGCCGCCGCCATCGGGCCTGCCTACACCGTGGCGTTGCGGATCTGCGGGCAGGAACCCGAGGGCTGCCAATTGGCGGACGCCCGTCCCGCCATCGCCGACCACCTCGCCTATCTGTGGACCACCCTGATCGAGGACGAGGAGTGGATTCTGCGGCGCGTCGGCTCGGTCACGCTCCAGGAAGCCGGACTAGTGCCGTCCGACGGCGGCATCCGGGTAAAGGACGCCATCGACGCCTTCCTTCGCTTCACCGACAAGCCACTCATCGCCGGCCGGGATGCTGTCGTCACGGGTATCATCCAGGCGTGCAAAGACGGCGTCATCGGAATCGGGCGGGGCACCAGTCCTTCGACGCTCCAGGCCCGCTACTGCCGCCGGGAACCGTTCTTCGACGCCACTGAAGACGGCGTATGGATCATCGCACCATTTGCGCCCGAGCTGCCGCCCACCCTCGCGGCGGCCGGTCCCGCTGCCCCGGTCGGCCCCTCGCCGTCAGGAGTGCCCGGAGCCGCCGACCCGTCCGCAGGCGGACCAGGCGCCACTGCGCCCGCTCCCCGCGGCACCGCCGCGGTCCCCGCCAGCTCCGCCCGGATTGGCCGGCTCACTGTCAGCGGGAACGTATCCATCGAGAACTACGGCGAGCTGTTCCGCTGCTTCATCAGTCCGGCTGCCCGCATGAACCTGAGGAATCTCAAGATCGGCGTCAGTTTCGAGATGGAGCCGAATCCGGAGTCTGCCCCGGCCGACGACGACCCGGCCATCAAGGCCATGCAGGAAGCGGCGCGCCAACTCGGCCTCGACTTCAGCGTCGGCGAGTGACCCGCTCGGAGAGACCTCTGCATGGAACCGCCAAACATTCATGTGCGTTTTGCCCGAGGCCGTGGTATACTGGTACTATCAAGGATTCTAGACGGACTTCCCGGTCCAAGCCGGCCCTATCAGAGCAGCGAGGGTCTTGCTGATGGAAGCACGCTTGATCGCTCTGAAGCTCCTCCTCGACGAACTCAGAGTACCTGCGGAGATCAACTCCGTAGACGACCGTAAGCTGATCCAGAAGGCCGTTTATCTAGGCCAGCTTACGGGCGTGGACCTGGGGTACCGGTTCAGCTGGTACCTTATGGGACCTTACAGCCCCGCGCTTACCCGTGACTACTACAGCCTCGCCGAGGCTATTGCTTCCGACGATCCCGGCGCCGAAGGCAAGCAGCTGCACCCTGATGTCCGCGACCGCCTCCAGCGGGTCGCTGGGCTGCTCACGTCATTGGCCTTCAATCTCGGTCAGGAGGATTGGCTCGAACTCGTCGCCTCCGTCCATTTCCTCCGACGGGTGTCCCGCTACTCCCACGAAAGGGCGGAAGCAGTCCTGCGCGAGAAGAAGCCACATCTCGCGCCCCATATGGAGCTTGCCGAGGAGGCGCTGCAACGGGCTGGCCTGCTCCAGTGAGACAAGACCGCAGTGTCCGCCTTCAACTTCAAGAGGATCGCAGATCCCGTTCACGGTACGATCGGCGTGAGCGAGCTAGAGATTGCGATCCTCCAAACCAGTTCCTTCCAGCGGCTCCGCCAGGTTAGACAGCTTGGGCTCGCTCACCTGGTGTTCCCCGGGGCCGATTACTCCCGGTTCAGCCACTCCGTCGGAGCGTGTCACGTAGCCGGGCGGATGCTCGATGCATTGGAGGCCAACAGCGCAGTCACCATTGACGCACACGAGAAGCAGCTGTACCGCCTGGCCGCCCTGCTCCACGACGTGGGTCACTACGCGTTCTCTCACGCGATGGAGGAGGCCATCGCGAACCACTTCTCCAAGATGCTCTTCACTGGAGCCAGCGCGCCTGCTGGCACGCGCCCCCTGTTCTTCAAGCACGAGCGCGCTGGTGAGGAGGTCGTCAAGGAGGACCCTGAGATTCGGTCCGCGTTGGAGGGGGGAGGGTTCGACCCGGCCAAGGTCTCCCACGTGTTCATGCGCGAGGATCCGGCGCTTCGGTTCAGCAGCCTCGTGAGTTCGGACCTTGACGCTGACCGCATCGACTACCTGCTGCGCACGGCGCTTCACACCGGCCTGCCCTATGGATCCGCTGATCTCGGCTATCTCCTGACCCAGATCTGTTTTGCCGATGACCGGATCTGCTTTCGTGAGAAGGCGTTGCGCACCGCCGAGCACTTCCTGCTCTGCCGGTACTTCGACTACCAGCAGATAACCTACCAGAAGACCGTGGCCGGACTGGAGTTGGTGCTGAAGGATGTGCTCACCGCTCTCCTCGAGGCCGGAGGCCTGGCGTTCTCTGCCGCAGACGTCACCGGATACATCAGGTCGCGCGAATGGTCTCGGTTCGACGACACGTTCGTGACGCAGCGGATCGCAGAGCTCCGGGGCGACACCTCAGATCCGGCGCTCAAGCTCAAGTGCGATGCCATTCTGGAGCGCCGGCCTCCCAAACTCCTCGGCGCCTGGGAGAAGATCGACGAACTGATCAAACCGGAGCATTCGCGGTTGCTTCTAAAGACGGCCCGCGACAAGCGGGACCAGTGGGCAGACACGCTCGGACTTGACCCGAAGCTTATCTACGTCTGGGACAAGCCGCTCACGGCGCTGACGAAGATCCAGCCCTACGCCCCAATCAGGGACACCGTGGACGGTCACGGCACCGCGGGCGACGTGGAGGAGGTCCGCCGCAAGTTCGAGGAAGAGATCCACATCTTGAGAGCGCCTGACACCCCGCTCGTCCCCATCGTGGCGCTCAAAAACTCGCTGATGTCGGTCCTGTCAAGGTACACCTTGTACGCCGTTCGCGTGTATGCCGTGGTGCCCGACGAGATGGAGGGTCGCATCGGCGAGATGCGCGCGCTCGTGCAGAAGGCCCTTGAACACTGACCGAGCCGGCGCCCCCTACCACTCCCTCCCGGCGCCATATAGCCGCGGCTCGCCGCCCTCCGCCTCCGGGTCCGTGAACACGCTCCACGCCTGCCAGTAAGGCGGCCCTCCCCGAGCCGATCCAGTCGCCCGTTTTGCCAGCGGCGGGATGGCACTCCCCAGATCGCTTGTCACGGCCGCACTCCGAGGCTGCAGCGGATGAGCCGTCTAAGCGGTCCCGCGGAGTGACTTCGCACGAATGACTCCGGCCTCCGTGGGCTGTTGGCCGCCTCGGAAGTGCGGCCTCACTCGACGGATCCGCTTAGCCACCTCACCCCAACCGCCTCAGCAGCGCACACAGCCCTGCCTCCGCCGACCTGCCCCGCCCCCGCCGCTGCCACGGCCAGTAGCCGAACCGGTAGTAGAAGCGCCGATTCCGCTGCCTCAGGAACCACTCCCTGCTGTGCGCCTCCACCCGCGCGAGCGCCTCCGCTTCCCGGTGGCGCTCCGCCAATTGCGCCCACCGGACCTCCATCACTGCCGCGTAGGCTTCCGGGAACCGCCGCCGCCGCAGGTGCGTGTGCAGCCCGTACGGGCCCATCACCACCGCCGCCTCGGCATAGGTCCGCGCCTCTGCGCCGCCAATAAGGGGCAGCCAGGCAGCCCGTACGGGTTCCTGGCCCATCCGGCGAGGGATCGGTACGGAGGGTGGCGTGGTTATCCGTAGGCCCCTATCCCGAACGCTTTTCGGGCCGCTCTAAAGATAAAAAGCTGTGGGTATGCGGTCACCACCTTACGCCCATACGGGCGTCCGACCCCCCGTACGGGCGGGTAGGGACGTGCAGGGCGGCGGCACGTCGCCTTCGGCGCCACTCCTGTTTGCGGCGCCTCTGCCGCTCCCGCGCAGCAGCGTGGCGCGCCTCGGCCTGCGCGCGGCGCAGGTTCATCAACCACGCGTGCAGCTCGGGATCGCGCCGCTTCAGTCGGCGAAGGTGGGTGTGAAGCGTGCCGAGGCTCATTTCAAGGAAACGTGCTATCTGCGGGTAAGTCAGGTCACCCAGCGGTGCTAGCAGCATCACGCTCACGATCTGCCGCTGACGACCGGATGGGAGCCGCCGTCGGATCGCCGCCGCCGTGGCGCGACCGTGCGTCAGAATCTCCCGAGATGTCATGCACAGGCCGTCCCCCTTTACGCCCGCTCGCTGCACGCTGTCGGTGTGTTCCGTAACGCTCCGGCGCTCGCGTCCGCCCCCACGTGGGGAATTCCCGAAGGCCCCGAAAGCTTTCGGGGCAGGTGTCTCCTGGTGGTGTGCGTTACGTAACGCTCACCTGCGGGCGCGCGCGGCGGTAAGGCCCGCACGGGCGGGGGCGTCTGTGCAGCAGCGCGGCCAGATCAGTAGTCAGCGCCAGAGAAGGCGTAAACGGGGACTTCCACCTTGCGGCGGGCCGGGGGATGGTCCTGGCGCAGCCGGTCCAGTGCCGTGCAGGTAGCCGCGTCGAAGTAGGCTTCGCCGCAGTTCCCGCACACCCAGGCGGGAACGTCTTCCACCAGCGTCAGCTCTTCACCCCAGCGGATTTCAGCCGTTACCCGCCGCCGTTCTATCTGCCCCCCACACAGGTAACAGCGAGTGACCATCAGGGCGTCCCTCCTCCCGGCGCACGGGTCCGTTCATCCAGCCACCACGGCATTCCCGGATCATAGACGGTGATGATAACCAGTGACCCGCTCGGGTCAAACGTGCAGACGGCGTGAATGGGCCGGTGGGCAGCCGTATACCCGAGTACCAGGGCGCTCTCTCCACGCGGATCGTTCGGGTAGTCCTCCAGCACTTCGCATCCAGCCAGGGCGTGAGCTATTTCCCCGCTTCCCATGCGGCGGCTTCCAGATTGCTGCAGGGCATGGTGCGTCATCACCCACCGCGCCGCTGCCACAGCGGCACGGATCGCGTCCTGTTGCATAGTTACTTTAGGTCATTCTGGCCGCCAAGGCCGGAATCCTTGGGTTCACCTCGCACACTTACTTCCGACCACTGCCTGCCGTGCCACGCACTCGGCCCCGTGCCGTAACTCTTCCGCTAACTGCTCAAACCCGTCGCCCGTCAGCCCCAGCGCGGCCAGCTCGTACCGCCAGTGCGAGCACTGGCGGGCGACAGCCCGCATCTCCTCGGCCAGCGCTTGCAGCCGTGCCTGCCGCGTCAGAGGCCGTTCCGCTGACCGAGGGGCGGTGGGTGGCGGGCGTTGCGTAGCCGCCGAGGCTGCCCCTTGCACTTTGCGTGCGCGATAGGCTTTCTGCCTCGCCGCAGAGCTCGCGTACTCTCGCGGTCGTGGCATTGTTCATTCCCCCGGTTTCGTAACACGCCCGCCGCTCTCGTTCTCCGCAGCGGGAGGCGGCGACTTGCCCGTACGGGCCAGCAGCACCACCACTTGGAGGGGGTTGCACGCGGCGATGTGGCTGACAATGTATCCCTGGGCGGCGAGCCTGTTTACCCAGTACTCCACATCGTCCGCGTCTCCATTTATAATGCGATACTTCGGCATATTATCCTTTTTCTTCAGTTCGCAGCTATTCACGAGGTGACTCCTCTCCATCCGGGCTGCCAAACAGCACCCGCAATCGGTCGTTTATGTCGTAACGGCTCATACCGCAAACCACCGCTCCGCAGGGCGGCCAGGGGCGCCTCCCCAGAGCACGCCGCACCCGCGTGCGCTTCGCGGCCGCCCGGTGACCCAGGCACCGAGTGCTCACGGTCCGTCGGGCTGCTCAGGGGACCGCTCTTCGGTCACGGGATCACCGACGCTCGCAGCCCTTCTCACACGCGCCGCAGTTGCCGCAGATCAGCCAGCCGCAGGCGGAACAGGTCCTCTGGCTGCGCGTACTCACTTCCTCGCCGCAGCTCCAACAGGCCGACTCACGCTCGCGTACCGAACCTTCCGAACCTTCTGGACCGTTTTCGTATTGAGCTTTACGCGCGCGCGATGCGGGTAATACGATTTCGGCTCGAAAGGTTCGGAGAGCAGGCCAATGCCCCGCCACTCGGAGCGGCCAGAGGGTGCTCTCCGGCTCTCGTACCCAGCCTCCCGCAGCCGCCTGCCGAAGCGGTTCTGTGACGTGGCTTTGTCCCCAGACCAAGCGACGTATGCTTGGAAGAGTTCGGTCGCGCCCGCCCGGGCCTCTGGCGAGCGGATGCAGCACTCGGAGAGGAACGCGCCCAGCACGTCCTCCTGCTCCCAGTACTCGCGTGTAGCCACGAGCACTTCCTCCGGCTCCGCTAGGCCATCCCGCTGCCACTCTAGGCAGCCCCGGACCGCTCTGGCCAGGATGCCAGCGAGTTCGGCCCGCAGCTTGGCGGGGAGGCCTTTGTCCTCCTCGCCGTCCGGTATCCGGACCGTGAACGGAATGAGCCGTATGCGGTCCCAGATCGCCCGGTTGCTGTCCCGGATGACCGGCTTGTGATTGGTCGCCAACCACAGTTTGAATTCCGGTTTGAAGCGAAACCACTCCGCACGCATAAAGCGCGCAGATATCGTGTCCCCGCCCACCAGGTCCTTCACCTGGGAGACGGCCAGGCGCTTGCCCTCCTCGGTCTCGGATGCGAACACGAAGCGCCGACCGACCAGGGCGGCAACGTCGTTGGGGATGGCGCTCTCCCTCTTCATCAGCACCGTCTCCGCCGGTGTGCGGAGGGCGTAATCGCCCAGAAGGCTGTTGACGGCCTCGAAGAGTGTCGTCTTACCGTTCCTCCCCGTGCCGTGCGCCACGAAGAGCACGCGCTCCCGCGTGATGCCGGTGAGCGAGTAGCCCAGGGCGCGCCACAGGAACGCGATCAGCGCCTCCCGGCCATTCAAGATCCGGTGCAGAAACGCATCGAACGTCGGGCAGGTCGCCTCGGGGTCGTACCCCACCGGCACCAACTTGGTGATGAGATCCTCGCGTCGGTGCTTACGCAGCTCACCCGTCCGCAGGTCGATTGTTCCGTTCAGGCACGTCAAGAGCCAGGGATCGCGGTCGAGCTGGCTGGGGGTAATGGGCATCTTCGCCCGCGCCAGGCCGATCATCTCCCGAATGCGTTGGCCCTGCTCTGACTTGATCGCCCAGGCGGCGAGTTGCTGCCGCTCCTTGCCATCGGGCGCTACGGCGGCCTCGGCGTAGAGGGAGCGCGCGGTCTCCATCGCTAGGCGATAGATCCCGTTCGTCTCGTCTGGCGCAAAGCGCCGACCATCCCAGATCAACCATTTCCCCCACAGCTCACAGTGCCGAAGGTCCTCCCCGTGCCGCGCCACCAGGCGCAGGGCGTTGCCCGTGTCCGTGAAATGGGGATCGTCGCCCCGGTCGGGCGGGCCATCGGGCGGCGGTTCGGAGCCGTTCCTGCCGGCTTCCTCGGGTCGCAGTTCGGATACGTCCTCTCCCTTGCCGGAAATGGGCATCTGCACCCTCGCCTCCTGCGGTTTCTGGCGCGCGCGGGCGATGTCTCCTGCCAGCCACGTGCGCCCCTGCTCCCGCGCCTTCGCGCCGATCTTGTTCTGCGGGTCAAGCATCACGGCGGCGATGGTGGCATCGTCGTAGCCGGCGCCAATCATCTCCCGGGCCACAAACCACTGCGGGTCGCTCCTGTCCTCCCACCGCTCCGGTTCCGCTGCCGGCCCCTTCCGGATCAGGCGCCTGATCCGCTCTGACACATTTAGGGTCGCCACGTCCACACGGGGGAGTTCCGCAGGCAACACCGCCGCCTCTCCGCTCGCCTGCCCCACCTCGCGAAGGAACTGGAGCGCCCACTCGGGCGCGTCCGGCAGCGTTCGGGCCTGGGCGGCGGTCATTCCTCATCCCTCCAGGGCGATACCAGCCGCTCGTACCGGCGTCCGCTCCGGTGACGGGACGGCGGCGCGACCGCATACCCGGCGGAAAGGACCTCGATGCGGCGGCAGCTCCCCCTGTGCGATGCCCTGGTGACCGGGCAGCCCTCCGGGCGGCGGCAGTAGAGGTGCCGGCCCTCGCCGCCATCCGTCCGCCCGCTGCGCGCGACCGGCCCGCGTGCGGGCAGGCCACAGGCCGTTGCTTCCTCGATGGCCGCCTGCCCGTCCAGGTCGATCACCACCAGCCCCGACGGCGCGAGCAGGATGCCGACGTTCGCCTCCGGCCAGCGCTCTCCCCACCAGCGCCGTGCTAGGGCTTCGGTGACGGTCAGCCGCTCGTAGCCGCTGCCCAGGAGCGGCGCCTTGCCCACGTCCTTGGGGTCGGTGTGGCCCTTGTAGCAGGCGCAGCGGCAGTGTTCGCCCGGCCAGCAGAGCGGGATAGGGTGCCAGCCCAGGCGCAAGTACTCCAGAGCGGCAAGCAGCATCTCGGATGGGGCGCTGCTCACGCCTAACGCTCCCCCTCCGCGCGGCCTGCCTCGGCCAGGAGGCGCTCCAGCGCGGCCACCGGTATGAGAATTCGGCGACCGATGCGAACGGATGGAATCTCGCCGCGTTTTACGGCCTCGTAGGTCGCTGAGCGACCGAGGCGCAGCTCGCGAGCCGTCTCGGCAACCGTCAACACCCTCTGCGCGTTCAAATCCATCTTTCTTCCTCCTTGAAGTAGCGCGTATCGCCCCCCCCAGAATCATTATGTGACGTTCTAACCCGTTGATGATATGATTATCACGTTATGAAAAACGTTACTCCGTCGCCCGGGGAGGTGGCAGCGCCTACCGTGCGGCTGACCGGTAGATGGGTTCGCACACCGCACGAGTGGTACGGTGAGTGGTTGCGACCCATCCCCGGAGCGCGACCAGAGGTATACGACCCACTCACCGAGAGCGGGCACGACCGCCCTGCGCCTCTGTGGCGGGAGTTATTGGACCTCAACACGCGCGATCCGAACGCCCTCCAGGCGTTCTACAGCCAGCGGGGGCCGCTCGGCATCCTGCGGCACCACGTAATCGAAGCGCGGTTCCGCCCGACGCGGGTACATTACGAATCAGGCGAACCCTGCCAGCAGGTTGCCTTTCCAGGCGAGAACACCGGAGAGGGGCCGTTGATTGCCGTGGAGCGGCACAACTTTGTGCGCGTGGGCGTCGCTTCCATGAAAGAACTCGCGCAGCTCACGCTGAACGGCGAGCGGGCCGGAGTTGTTCTGTGGCAGGAGCTGTCGGGTACCTGGCGGGAACGCTCGCTGGAGAACGCGTACGCGCCCTTTTTCCCTACCCTGGACGGGCGAAGCCGCCGCTACCCGTCTTTGAACTCGGAAGACTTCTGGAGGGACTACGCGGAGACCACAGAGGCGATTGAACGCGCCCTCGGGGACTTCCGCCTGTGGGTCCATGGATGGCCTTTCGCCGATGCGGACCTCTATCTCTCTCGCGCCCACCCGATTCCCGTTCCCCACGGAAACGGCATCGCCTTCGGGTGGGCCTTTCCATCCCTCCTTTCGCTCGCCGCCGTGGGGCTGCTGCGCGACGCCGCCCAAGAGCAGACGCGCGTCTGCCGGGATCCTGCGTGCGGCAAGCTCTTCCGTCCTACCAGGTCAGACAAGAAGTTCTGCTCCATCCCGTGCGGCAACCGCTTCCGGGGGCGCAAGCTGCGAAGCGGGGCAACGGGCCACTCGAAAGGAAAAGACGAATGAAAGGCTCCATGAAAGAGCGCTCCCCCGGGAGCTGGACACTCTGGATCGAACTGCCGCGCGACCCGGTGACGCACCGGCGGAAACAGAAGACACTAACCGTCAAAGGCACGAAGCGCCAGGCGCAGGCGGAGCTGAACCGCGTCCTGGCCGAGGTGCAGAACGGGGGGTTCGTTAACCCCTCGCGGCTCACCACGGGGGCGTTCCTCGTTCGGTGGCTGGAGGATTACGCCCGCGTCAACGTCGCGGGCAGGACGTTTGAACGCTATAGCGAGATCATCCGCGCCCATCTGATTCCCGCGCTCGGGAGCATTCCTCTAAGCAAGCTTCAACCCCTCCACATCCAGGCTTGCCATGCGCGCGCCCTCCAGAAGGGCCGCCTGCACGGGAAGGGCGGGCTTTCACCTACCACAGTCGTTCTGCACCACCGAATCCTACGGGAGGCGCTCCAGCAGGCGGTCAAGTGGCAGCTACTTCCTCGCAACGTGTGTGACAGTGTGGAGCCACCCCAAAGGGCGCGCGTGGAGATGCGCGCCTTGAATGAGGCGGAGACGGTGCAGCTATTTCTCCACGCGCGCGGGAGCCGCATGTTTGCCCCTATCGTGCTTGCCGTCGCCAGCGGGGTGCGGCGCGGAGAACTCCTGGCGCTTCGCTGGTCGGACGTAGACCTCCAGGCTGGTCGGCTTACGGTGTGCCGGTCCCTGGAGGCCACCAAGGCGGGTCTCGCGTTCAAGCCGCCGAAGACACAAAAGGGGCGGCGTCTCCCACCGTTGCCCGCCTTTGCCGTCAGGGCGCTAGGGGAGCACCGCCGCACGCAATCGGACGAGCGCCGCCTGTTCGGGAAGGACTACTGCGACAGCGATCTCGTCTTCGCCCTGCCGGACGGGCAGCCCATCCACCCCGATCACTTCAGCAAGTGGTTTGTCAGCCTTGTGCGCGGGGTGGCAGGCTTCCCACGGGTGCGGCTCCACGATCTCCGGCACACCTGCGCCACCTTGCTCCTCCGCCAGGGGGTACACCCCAAAATCGTGAGCGAGCGGTTGGGACACGCCACGGTCGCCATCACCCTCGACACCTACTCCCACGTCTTGCCAGGAATGCAAGAGGATGCGGTGAGGCGGATGGATGCGGCCCTCGGCGCGGCAATGGCGCCGACGAGACCCGCTCTACCGGTTCCGTCAGCCCTCATCCGCGAGGCGTAGGAACGCCTGTTCCTGGTCTAGCAGGGCCTTCCGCGAAAATTGGTTAGCAAATGGTTAACAAACCGCTCGCGGAAGGCCCCAAATGCCGTAAGACACCTCACGTTTCGTGCCTATGGGCGAGGTGGGACTCGAACCCACAAGCATTGCGGCAGCGAATTCCCGGTTCGGTTAGCCCCGCACGCGCTTTTGAGCTGCGGTAAGGACGCCCTGTAACCTCTGGTATTCGCGCTCCATAAGAGAGGGCGAGAGATCAGGCTGTTTCACATAATCCAGTAGTCGCAGCCAATGGCTGCCGAACACGCTCTGCCGGGCCAGAGCCTGCCAGCGCAGTTTTGGATCCGCCTTCACGTTACCTTCTTCGGACCATGCAACAGGCGGCTTCTTCACTTCCACACGCTGCACGGCCAGGCGAAACCAGCGCCACGCCTCTGCCTGCTCGTCTGCTCGCCAGCGCAGGTAGCCGAGCAGATAAGGGGCGGCCACACTCATCGCGTTGTCGGCGTTGGCTACTTGCAACGCGTCCCATGCCTTCGGCCACGCGCCCTGCAGTACAGCCACCTCTCCTAAGCCCATCTGGGCCCCGCTGTCCGGATCGACGCGAAGAGCCTCGCGAAAGTAACGTTCCGCCTTCTGGAGGTCGAAAGGAGCGCTCGTCTCCAGGCACGCATGCACGAGAGCCCGCTGCATATAGCCTCTGGAGGAGCCGAGAGGATGGACGGTGATCAGGCGCTCGTACATCGAGAGCGCCTCTTGGTAGCGGCCAGACTGGAAGTAGCAGTTACCCAGGTAGTAAAGCGAGTCCTCGTGGTCGGGCTTCAAGGAGAGTGCCGCTTGGTAAAGGGGAATGGCGGCCTGCAGATCATTAGTCGCCAGCGCCTGGCTGGCTTTCCGGTAGGTATTCCAGAACTCGCGGACGCGCTCCTTCTGTGCGGCTTCGACCTGCGTCGCCTGCTGCTCACGGCGCATCGCTACTGTTCTGAGCGCCGCCACACCTAGAAACGCTAGCAGCAATACAATGCCGGAGATGCGGAGCGAAGACATCGTTGCCCCTTATTGGAAAGCGTGTAGGCCTTGAACCGCCCGATTCTGGCCGTCTATGACCCCTACCTCCCGCACCAGCCACACACGGCGCGCCCGGCAATACTCCCTCCACAGCCCGTGTCAGGTCTCGTCTACAGTAATGGTAAGGTTACTGCTCACCCTTTCGCGCCGCACCACTTTCCCGCCGGGGAACGTCACTTCCACCCGATCCACAACCTCCGTCTTGCCCACGCCAAAATGAGCGGTGAGGCTGTTTTGCGATAGATAGGAGGACTGGGAACCGATCTGCTGCACCTGCGCCCGATCGCCGGTGATCACCTTCACTATTGCTCCGACGCCAAACCGGTTCTTCCTGCCCCGTACCTTCACGTTCAGCCAGCGGTTCTGATTGCCCCCGTCGTTGCGCAGCAGCCACCCGCGTCCATTAAAATTGACCACGAAGATGTCTACGTCGCCATCGCCGTCGTAGTCTGCGAACGCTGCTCCACGGCCCACTGTCTGCTGCTTAAAGATCGGTCCGCTAGCCAGCGCCACCTCGAAGAAACCCTCCACTTCGTTCTTGTTCCAGAACAGGAAGTGGCGCATCGGGGCGAGCTGCCGTTTGTCCTTTTCATCCTGCAACGTGCTGCCGTTGACGACGAACAGGTCAGGCTTACCGTCATTATCGTAGTCGAAGAAAGAAGTACCCCAACCGACGACCTCCAGGGCGATCTGACCCAGCCCCTGCTGATCCGCCACATCCACGAACACGGTCTTGCCTGGCTTGGAGCCACGGAACGGGATGCGCATATTGTTGAACAGGGCATTCTCCTGCGCGAGCCAGTGAGTGATGAAGATGTCGAGGTCGCCGTCCCCGTCCCAATCCCCCACGCCCAGGCCCATTGCCCCCCGGTAGTCCGCCACCCAGACGGCGTGAGAGATGTCGATGAACCTACCATTCCCCAGGTTTCGGTACATCGCGTTGTCGGACACATCATTGGCTACGTACAGGTCGGTCCGGCCATCCTCATCGAAGTCGCACCAGGCGGCCGAGAGGCTGCGTCCCGTGGTGTTCTGCACCCCGGCCTGCCGGGCGACCTCGGTGAACGTGCCATTGCCGCGGTTATGAAACAGCAGGTTCCGCTCCGGTGGGTAGGAGGAGGGGTTCAGGGTGAAGGGGATTTCGGCGGAGTATTGGATGGAGACCTTGTTCCAATCCGCCGGGTTGGCGCGATACTGAACGTAGCCGCACACGTACAGATCGAGGTTTCCATCCCTGTCGTAGTCAGCCCACGATGCGTCCGTCCAAAAGCCCTTGTACCGGCCGACCCCTGAAGCGCGGCTGACATTGACAAAGTGGCCGTGGTCATTCCGGAACAGGAAGAGATCAGGGTAGGAAGTGACGATCAGGTCCAGCCAGCCATCGCCATCGTAGTCTCCCCAGGCCGCCGCCATACCGCAGAGACGCAGTTGCAGCCCCGCTTCCTGCGATACATCCGTGAACGTCCCGTGACCATCATTACGATATAGGTGGCACGTCGCCGGGGATCGGGAGGCTTCCTCTTTGCTCAGCGTCAGAGGACCACAGATGTTGACGATGAACAGGTCCTCGTCACCATCGTTGTCATAGTCACCCCAGGCGGCGCCACTACCCATGTCTTCGGGGAGCTGCGTAGAGCGCTCTCTGTAGAAGTGAGTGAAGTTAATGCCCGCTTCGGCGGATACCTCCGCAAAACTCACCCGCGGACGATCCGGGGGGATGGACCGCTCCAGTTCCGCGGTAAGCCCTTCCACTTCGCCGCCCGGGTTGTATTGGGGCGGCCGAGGCCGAAAGAACACCGCCGCTGCTCCGATCGCCAGCACGAGGAAGGCGAGAATGCCGGTGCGTAACAACAGCCGTTGCCGGCGCGTGAATTTCCTATTCACCATCACTCGCTCCGGGCCAGGCAAAAAGAATTATCTGCGCGTGGTCTTGCATACGAGAACCCGGCTGGGGGCCGGATTCCCCGCTGCGCTAAACGGACTCGCGAAACTTGAGATGCTCTTGATCAGGGCAACGGCCCTGGATGGTCAACTGGATGGGTGCTGTGCGTGCGTTCTGAGTTAACCCCCAGAGACGCCTCTAGACGCCCGTCGGCCCGGCTCTCGCACACCCTTTGAGGGTGCGGGAGCGCTCACCAGGCGGCCCGACCCCACCTCGATGACGGCTTGCTGCTCGTGCATATCCGTGATGGGTGAGGTCAGGTGCTTACCCTTGAACTCGCTGAAGAAGCCCACGCTGCGCAGGAAGTTCAGCAGGAACTGGTCGATCTTGCGGTAGCACAACTTGGCCGTCACCAGCAGCTTCCCCGTACTGGGCGCCTTGAAGGTATAGTGCTTCTCGGCCGGCAGGATCTTACGCTGGTCGGTGCGCAGTTCGGGGCAGAGGAAGGAGAACTCCGCCGTATCCGAAAAGCCCGGGAACAACGCCCGTCGATTCCTCACCCCCACCATCTCCCAGAGGTTGTGGCGATCAATCAGGTTTCCGCTCTGATCCACCGGCTCTGCCTTGAAGATGAAGGAGCCCGGTTTGATGAATCCCTCCTTATCTACCGTTCCCGTCTTGTAGACCACCTTGCCCTGTTCGTCTTTCACTACCACCTCCACCCACGCCTGGATGATGTCCAGAGGGCCGGTAGGAAAGTCGTGCCCGACTTTGTTGGAGGTAATGACGCACCGGAGATGGACGGGTTGGCTAGGCTGTGCCGTTGGAGGCGCGATCAGCTGAATGGAGACTGCCGGGACGCCGGCCTTGCGCCACTTATCTTCGATCTCGGGGATTGGGAACTCACCCTTCAGCCACTGTTCCGTCAGCCGCACCTGCTCGTCCGCACCCGGCAGCTCGAGGAGACCGGGCATGAGCTGGTTGGCGGCCACGAAGCGATGCGAGCGGTGTTTGCCATCGTTGGGAGAGCGGTTGTAGTCATACGCATCCCCCGCCGCCGGATCGTGGGAGGGGACCAGCGGCATATGGCATTCACGGCACTCGGTGGTGCGCCGGGGATCCTCACGGTGGTGCGCCCACTTGCTTGCCTTCCAGTTGTCGAACTGGTTCTGGAGCTGCACCCACCCTACCTTGTTCACCTCTTCATCCACGAACTGCTTGTGGCAGGCGGCGCAGTACTCCGGCTTCTTGAACATCACCTTCGACAGGCTGGCTACGTGCTCCCGGGGATAAGCGCGGATAAGGAAGTCTCGTGCCAGATGCCAGGCACCCTTCTCCCAGCTATCCTTCTTCGTCTTCTCGTATTCCAGCGTTGCCGCGTCGTATTCCAGTTCCCCGATGTAGCGGGGGGGAGCGTGGACCACGAACTGGGCGTTGCCACGTATGTCGGTCTGCCGGATGGAGTGGCAGGAAAGGCAGGAGATCCCTTCCCGGTAGCCGTGCAGCGCCGTCAGCTGGGCTTCATCAGTGAAGATATTCTTGGTGCCCGAGAACAGCGAGATAGGGTCGTGGCAGCCGCCGCAGTAGCGCGTCGAGGTGGGGCCGTTTTGCTTGGCCATCGTCAACTGGATGGCTTGGAAGGCCTTGTCCAGGGCACTGTAACGATGCGCCGAGGGGTGCCACTCGTTCACGATCTGCTCGTGGCAGCCTGCGGTGCCGCAGTCCTCTGACCCCGCCAGCAGTCGTGCGTCGATTGGCTTGTTGTCTTTTGTTCGGGCCAGACTGGGAGCGAAAGGCAGGTTCTTGCCATACAGGGGATTGCGCGGCTGCCAGAGGTCGTAGTCCGGGGGGAACTTGGTGATCAGCCGTGGCGGCATATAGGCATAGCATCCTAGAACCACGAGCGCGAAGCCAACGACCACCCAACCCAGGGTGCCCCAGCCGAAGCGCTTCTTTGCCGCGGAGACGGAAGCCAGGGCCTCAGTCATCGCCGCGCGGGCGTCGCGCTGCACGATAAGGAGAATGTGTGGGATGGCAAAGGCGATCAGGGCCACGGTGGTCCACTGGTGTACCCCTCGCCAGAAGTAGCTGATCCTGATGCCGAACAGCGGCTGCCAGGTCAGCACCAGTCCGGAGATGGCACAGGCGAGCAACACGAACACGCCCAGATAGCCCAATAGCTTGATGTGGGCGAACGGGTGGCGGCGGTATACCAGCCAGTGGCGCACGCAGTACCAGGTTGCCGGCACGAAGAAGAGCAGGCCAATGGCGGTGTGCACGAGGACGCTGACTTGCGTAAACACGCCGAAACGCAGCAGCCAGATGAACAGCCCCGTCAGCGTGAGAAACGCCAACACGCCTGCGGTGGCAAACGCCAGTCTGGATCGCCACTCAACGGCCCGATCCACTCGCCTGGCTCCGTGATTCTTGCTCTCCGCCATCGAGGCACCTCCTTGAGATGGATGCCAACAGGCCTGTCTCAGGATCCGATAAGGCAAACCCCGCCGTCCCTCCGAAGAGGGCAGCAGGGCCATCGCTCCTTCTTTCCGGGCTGCCAGATCCCCGCACCAGCGAGGAGAGGTCGCGCAGCGCCGCACGCCTTACGGCTTCACCTGACCCGCGCGGGGCGACGAAGGAAGCTGATTAGAGGCGCTCTTTCCGATACTGCAGAAGGGCGGTGCCCTCGCGCCGCTGCGCTTCCATCTGGCTCAGGAGCGCCGCTTGAACCGCCTCTGGCAGCCTCTCGATGTATAAAGACAGCCCGTCGCAAGTGACGGGATGCTCCCGAATCAGCTCCAGGTTTGCCGCCGCCGCCTCTGCGTCGGCGTCGCTCCAGGCAGGTTTCGCGGCCAGATCGACCAGGGCGGCCACACTCCGGAAGACACCATCGTGCTCCGTAAGCAGCCGCTTCATTCCGGCCTCTCCGATGAATTCTACGAGACTCGGGTAAAGGTACAGTTCCTCGAACTTGAAGTGAGGCCCAACCAGCTGGTTCGCCTCGTTCAGGGTGGCTCGGATACGCGCGGGATCGCGCGCCTGGATGGCGCTGCGCAAATCGATGAGCGCCTGCACCACCTTCGCGTGGTCCGCGTGGAATTCGCCGATAAGGGTCTTCTCCGGCATGATCGCTCTTTCGTTCTCTGCGTAACCGCTCTTCACCAGGAGCTGCCCGCCCGGAGCGGATCGGGACTGGCAGCGGTCTGCGCTCACCCCAGGGAGCGGGTCGAGCGTCGCGGAACGGCGCCCAGCCAGGCCCGTAGACAACGGCGGGAAGCGGCGTTCGCGCACCTCCGCCTCCACCACGGTCAGCGCCCGCGGCATCCCGATGGAGTCGTCAGAGGTGGGGGTCTCCTGGAAGCCGTCCATCGTGCAGCGCAGCGTCCACCGGACCTTCGGGAGCGATGGTGATCAGGAACGCGCTGGGGCTCATGGCCTCCACGGCGTGGGAGCAGCCGGCGGGCAGGGCCAGCACGCCGTCTTGGTGGATGCGAAACACATCCTCCTCTGTGTGGAAGCGAACCTCGCCCTCCAGCACGAGCACGGTTACCGGCCCTGGCGCGCGATGCTCCGCCAGCATTGCTCCGCCACGCAGAACTTTCAGCATCACGCGCAGGCCGGGTATCTTCACCAGGGTGATGCCATTCTCACCGTGCTTGCCGTATTCCGGCTCTTCGCGCAGCGCGCGAACATAATCCTGGAGCGGGAAGACGCAGTAGGTTCCTCCTCCCAATCGCTCCACCCGTTCTGTGCGCGTTCGGCCCGAGAACACCAGCCCCCCCTTACCGCACAAGACTGCTAACTGAGCAGAGCAAGCAGGTGACGCCGCAACCTCAGGATACCTATGCTACAGCGTAACCCCTCTGCCTGACCGGGTCCGTGACCTGAGTCACGCCGGGAAAAGGAGATTCCGGTGAAGCTATGGGTGATGCCAAGATGCACGCCGGGCGGGGCACCGCGGGCGACGGGGCGCGGAGCGGGCGAGCAAAGCGGGTATCCTGTTTAAGCGGAGGGAATGCCCTGTGTAGCAGTCGCCGGACGTGCCGGGGGATGAACCGCGCGGCGGGGACGGACGACTTGGTCCTCCACCGGCCGATGTTTCCTGCCCTATCTGTGGCCTAGCCAATGCTCTCTCCCGCAGGGGATAGAGGGGAGCCGACAATGGAGCGACGACTGATGGCTGATAGCCAGAACCCTCGGAACGTAGTTCGGCATACCCGCTACGAATTGAGCACGCGGCCATTCATCGTCATCTGGGAACTAACCCAGGCGTGCGATCTCGCCTGCCGCCACTGCCGCGCCGAGGCCCAGCCCCACCGGAGCGCGGATGAGCTGACCACCGAGGAAGGCTTCCGGCTGATGGAGCAGATCGCCTCGTTCGGTCCGCCGCCGCCGCTGTTCGTTATGACGGGCGGCGATCCGTTCAAACGGCCGGACCTGTTCGAGCTGGTGCGCCACGGCGCCGAAGTGGGGTTGCCAGTGTCCGTCTCCCCCTCGGGGACCCCTACGCTGACCGTCGAAAACCTGCGGCGCCTGCGGGAAGCGGGCGCGGTGGCGCTCTCCCTGAGCGTGGATGGCTCCCGCCCGGCGGTTCACGACGGATTCCGCATGGTGGATGGCGTGTTCGACTGGACCATCGCTGGCTGGCAGGCGGCGCGGGAACTCGGCTTCAAACTCCAGATCAATACGACGGCCACGCCTCATAATCTGGACGACCTGCCCGACATCCTGCGTATGGTGCGGGAACTGGGTGCCATGACATGGAGCGTCTTCTTCCTGGTACCCACGGGGCGCGGGCGGACACTGCCTCAACTATCGCCCGAACAATTCGAGGACGTGCTCAATTTCCTTTACGATGCGGGCAAAGTGATTTCTCTGAAGACCACCGAGGCCCACCACTTCCGCCGCGTGGTCATTCAGCGGCGTATCCTGGATCAGCGGGGCATTCCCGACGCCGTCGGCATAATGGGTCTGGGCGAAACCTACCGTCGCCTGCGCGCCCGCCTGGAGGAGTTGGTGCCGGAGGTGGATTTCAACACCCCGGCGCGTATGCGGCGCGCACCCCTGGATGTGAACGCCGCGCGCGGGTTCGTGTTCATCTCTCACGTGGGCACCGTCTATCCCAGTGGCTTTCTGCCCCAGGCAGCGGGAAGTGTGCGGCTGCAACCGCTGCCGGACATCTACCGCACCTCGCCCCTGTTCCAGACGCTGCGCAACCCCGATCTGCTCAAGGGCCGCTGCGGGCGCTGCGAGTTCCGCACCGTGTGCGGGGGATCGCGCTCGCGGGCCTGCAACGCTACCGGCGACCTGCTCGCGGAGGAGCCCTGGTGCACCTACCAGCCGGGCAGCTTCCCCTACCAGCAGGAGATCGCCGAATTCTTCCAGGCCGCCTGAGCAGGCATAAACCAGAAGCAGTTCCGAGTCTGCAAAACCTCGAGGGCCATCTGCGCTGGAGCCGGATGGCCCTCGGCTTGCATCCCGGGGAGATTGATCCCGACGCCACCGCCTGCGTTCCCCGGAGCCAGCCCGCGATGATCTGCGACTACCGAAGACGACCAGAATCACCCGCGAAACGGGCGCAATTGGCACGCGCCTTGCCCGCACTATGGGGGAGACGGTATCAGATCGAGATTACCGTGATCTTGCCGCGCGCGGCATGGAGGCGTTCTGCCTCCCCAATATGCACACACGGAGGTCATCAGGATGAGGAGCCATTGGGCCAGCATGCTTCTGGGTATAGTCATCGCTACGGGCGCCGGCGCTCTTACTGCGGAGCGGCTGGTGGCGGCGGATGTGAATTCCACCAACGGTATCTATGGGGGTTACGTGGGCAGCGATAAATGGTTTGCGGAAATGAGAAACACCGCCGCGAACCAGGCGCTAATGCGGTCACTGACCGGACGCCGTGATACACGCCGCTTGCCAGCGGATTACGTGGAATTCGCAGGCCAGATCGTCTTTCCGGAGGGAAATCCCTTCCCCAAGAAGCGACTGCCGGATCTCCGGATCAAGTGCCGGAACGAGAAGGCGGACAGCGTGGAACGCGCCCCGTTCGTGGACAAGGACGGGGGCTTCTATACAGCCTTCAAACGGGGCCAGAGCTACGACCTCTACTGGATGTATTACTTCGGCAGTCGTGAGAAATTTGGCTCGATTGTGATCCCTGCCAAAGGGCCGGCGAGACGCCGTGGCGTCTTTGAGTACCGGGTGAAGGGAGTTGTGCATCGGGAAGATCCCCGGCCTGCGGGAGAGGATAAAGCGCCGGGCGGCACCACAACCGCCAAACCCGCCGAGATTCCGGCGAACGTCGACGTATTCGACCTTTCGGGATTCCCCCCACAGCCGACGGACTTCGAGGAGCAGCTGGTACTAGACGCCATCCAATCCGCGACCACTCCCGCGCTGAAAGCAGAAGCGCACGAGAAGCTCGCGCGGTACTACGAGAAGAAAGGCGATACCGAGCGGGCTCGATCCGAGCGGGCGAAAGCGGAATACTGGAGTACCGTGCAAGAATAGCTACTGTGCGGCCAATATGGCTGCTGCCGGGTCGCTTCCCCAGTCGCCCATGGCCCGTTTCGGAGGCTGGGGAAGCGACCCGCCGCCCGGCGGTCCCCAGGGCCATCGGATATTCCGGCCAGGTTCGCTCCCGATCACGTCCCGATCGGCATCAAGCGGCTACGGCTCGGCGGCACGCTACCGGCTGTCGTACCCAGAAGGCGGCCAGCGCCAGCCCCAGTGGCAGACCGTAGAAGAAGACATGGATGATGAACTGCGCGATCGGGTTCGCGTCCTTGAACCACGGCCAGAACAAGGGCGCCAGGATGTAGAAATCCACCAGCCAGATCGCCAGGCCGAACCCCATCCCCGCCAGCGCCTGCCAGGTGGCGTTCATCCCCAGCCGCCAGCCCAGCCCTATGTTGTACACCACTCCCCAAAAGATGGAGATGGCGGCGTGGACAATGAGGCCGACCGCGAGCACTGCGCCCAGATCCCATATGGTTAGGTAAGAGTTCAGCTTTAATGAGAAACCGACTGAATCAGATGAGTATAACGTCCGATTCTTAGGTTATGGAACCGCCGAGCCGGCCGACATTAACTGCTGACGAGTTGTGGGTGATCATCGACCCGCTTCGTGCTGAGGTGACGGAGCTTCGCAACGCCCTCGCTGCTGCTCAGGCTGAAGCGGCAGCGCTGCGCCGCGAGTTGGAAGAGTTGCGCGGCGGCAAAAAGCCGCCTCCTTCCTGGGTGAAGCCGAACCGGCCCCCGCGGCCGGAAGCGCGGCCGCCGCGCAAGAAGCGGGACGGCGCCGACTGCCGGCGTCGCGAGCCGGCCGAGCGTGTCACGGAGCAGATCTCGCATGCCGTGGAGCGGTGCCCGGACTGCGGCCGGAAACTGACCGGTGGCTGGGTGCACTCGACCCGGCAGGTGCTGGAGGTGCCGCTGGCGCAGCTCCGGATCATCGAGCACCGGATGATGGGGCGTTGGTGCGGCGTAGGCAAGCAACGGCTCCTGCCGCAGGTGTCGGCGGCGGACTTGGGAGTCAGCGGAAAGCGGCGCTTTGGGATCGGGTTCCAGAGTTGGATCTCCACGTTGCACGTCGCCGGCCGAGTGCCGCTGCGGACTATCTGTGCCCTGGTGTGGGTGCAGTAGGGGGTGCGGGTGAGCGTGGGGGAATGGGTGGACCTGTTGGCTGCCACCGCCGTGCGCGGGGCGGCGACGGTGGCGGCCTTGCGAGAGGCCTGCCGCGAGGCACCCTACGTGCACATGGACGAGACGGGTTGGCGCGAGGCTGGGAAGAACGGCTGGCTCTGGAGTTGCTGTACGCCCAGCGTACGCTATTACGAGTATCACCCCGGTAGGGGAAGCGACGTAGCCAAGCGGTTGCTCGGCGAAGAGTATACTGGGGTGCTCGTCAGCGATTTTCTGAGCGCCTACCACTGGCAGTTGGGGGAGCACCAGCGCTGCTGGGTCCATCTCCTCCGCGATGTGCGGGAAGTGATGGCCGCACACCCCCACCACCGGGTGGTCCAGCGTTGGGCGCAGCGAGTGCACCGGCTTTACCAGCGAGCCAAGAACTGGCACCCGAAGACACAGCGCGGGCGGAACAACGCCGCCGAAGCCTGCCCCGAAAGCTTTCGGGGCCTGTCGGCGGGCCGCGCACCAACTGGCGGAGCCGTATCGGGCTCGGGAAGGACCGCTGCGGCTGCTGGCCAAGAGGTTGTACGATTTCGTGATGGAGCTGTTCGTCTTCATCGAACGCCCCGAGGTTCCCAGCGACAACAATGCGGCGGAGCGCGGTATCCGACCGGCGGTGGTCGCTCGCAAGGTGAGCGGCGGCACCCGGTCCGCCAAAGGCAGTCGGACGAAGACAGCGCTGCTCAGTCTCTTTGAGACCTGGCGCTTACAGGGCCGAGACCCCTTCGAAGCTTGCTGCGCCATGCTACGGGGCTAAAGCCGCGCTCATCGTTCGTGAACTCTTACGATTCCGGGAGGGGGTTGGCTTCGCAGACAGGAACTGATACACTTCAGCGAGCGACGCCGAAACGATTATTGTGCTATCCCACTTGGGGAGCGGAGCGCCACCTCTGGTGCGCCACGGGGCCCTTTGCCGGTCGGAACTTGCCATCATGACGACCTCCTCCTGGTTCTCACGGCCCTGCTCAGGCCGGATGTTCACCACCTCTCACCCGCCACTAGACTTGCCTCCGCAACGGCGTCATTGAAGGTGTGGGCCGGTGGTTTAGGCCTCGTGTCTGCGGCGCTATTCGCTGCTAGTTACCTGGTCCCAGGCCCGAGCTGCGGCCAAAGCGCTTGGTTGCCAGCCGCCGCAAAATTGTTGACTCTGGTCTCGCAATCCGCTACACTAATGTTTTGCGCCTTTGTGTACTGGCGTGCCGGCTAGAGCCAGCACAGGCTATCGCTATTGGGGCCGCCCTGACGCCAGGTAGTGCCAACGTGTTGCTCCGGAGGTCCCACCACCCCGTTTTTCCCACTCGTTATCCGTCAAGGTTCGCTCCGCCGTCCCGACTTCGTCGGGAACGCATCACCCGGGAGGACAGCTGACTGCGATGCAAGCACTAACCCTGAAGACCTCGGATTCCCTGGCCGCCATCCCGAACCTGGTGGAGATCCAGCTGAACTCCTTCCAGTGGTTCCTGGACCGCGGCCTGCGCGAGCTGTTTCATAACTTCTCGCCCATCGAGGACTTCACCGGCAATACCTCGCTGGAGCTGATCGACTACCACCTGGATAAGCCGAAGTACTCCGAAGAAGAGTGCCGTGATCGGGACATGACGTACGAGCGCCCGATCAAGGCGCGCGTGCTATTGCGCAACCACCAGACGGGCGAGGAAGTCGAAAACGAGGTCTACCTTGGCGACCTGCCAATGATGACCAACCGCGGCACGTTCGTCATTAACGGGGTGGATCGCGTGGTGGTGAGCCAGCTGGCCCGCTCACCGGGGGTCTACTTCAATGACAACATCGACTTCAGCGGCCGTATCCTGTTTACGGCGACGTTGATCCCCAGTGAGGGCGCGTGGCTGGAGGTGGATACGGACGCCAACGACGTCCTGTGGGTGCGGATCGGGCAGACGCGCAAGTTCTCGTTGACTACCCTGCTGCGCGCCCTGGGAGCGTTCGAGCAGGCGCGCAACTTCGGCTACGAGCGGATTCCGGTCGCCGAGGCAACCGGTCGTGTAGCCGCCGCGCGCGTTGCCCACCCCGATACGGGAGAGCTGATTACCGAGGCGGGTCACGAGATCACCCCGGAGATGGTGGTGCTGCTTCAAAGCGCCGGGATGAGTGAAGTGGAGGTGACCATTCCTCCTACGCCCTGCAGCACCACCACAGAAGTCCTTAACTTGTTTGCAGAGACGGAGGAGCTGGAAGCGCCCCAGCGGGACCAGCTCGTCGGCCGGCGGCCGGTGGAGGACGTTATTAACCCCAAGACGGGGACGGTGGTCGTTAAGGCCTACCAGAAGATCAGCCAGGACATGGCGCGCCGGGTGGAAGGGTTCGGCCTGCCCTCCCTCACCCTGCTTAAGCCGCATCGCTACGTGGAGGCCACTGTAGACGCCGAGCCCAACATCCACGACACGGAAGACGCCCTCGCGGACATCTACCGGACCATCCGACCGGGCGATCCCGCCACGCACGAGAGCGCCCGTGGTCTGCTCTCCAGTATCTTTTACGATTTGCGCCGCTATGACTTGGCGCGCGTGGGTCGCTACAAGATCAACAAGACGCTTTACGGCGGTCCCTACCGCCTGCCCCTGGATGATCGCCCCGAGCTGGGCCACACGGCCGCCCGTTCCATCACCCAGGCGGATATTGTCGCGATTATCAAGTACATCATCGACTTCGCCGAGAGCGTGGGTCTGACCCCGGAAGAAGCTGCCAAGCAGGGAAAGCGCTACATCACCCGCGACGATATCGACCACTTGGAGAACAAGCGCGTCCGGAGCGTGGGGGAGCTGCTCCAGAACCAGATGCGGCTTGGGTTCCTGCGCATGGAGAAGGTAGCCCGGGAGCGAATGACGGCAGCGGACGCCGATAATATTGTCCCCCAGGTGGTGCTCTCGGTAAAGCCAATCTCCGCCAGCATCAAGAGCTTCTTCGGGAGCAGCCAGCTCTCGCAGTTCATGGATCAAACGAACCCCCTGGCGGAGCTGACGCACAAGCGGCGCCTCTCCGCCCTCGGCCCCGGCGGCCTCTCGCGGCAGAGCGCCAAGCTCGAAGTGCGCGATGTGCACCACAGCCACTACAGCCGCGTCTGCCCGATCGAGACGCCGGAAGGCCCGAACATCGGCCTCATCGGTTCCCTGGCGATCGCCGGCCGCGTGGATGAGTTCGGTTTCATCCTCGCGCCTTACCGCAAGGTGGCAGGCGGAGTGGTCACGGACGAGATCCATTACTTGACCGCCGACCAGGAGGATCGCTACCGTCTGGCGCCCGCCAGCACGCCGGTGGATGAGAACCGCCGGCTGGTCGGGCCCGCTATCTGCCGCCACCAGGGGACGTTCCCAACTGTCCAGCCGGAAGAGGTGGATTACATCGACGTCATGCCGATGCAGATCGTCTCGCCGGCCACGGCGCTCATCCCGTTCCTGGAGAATGACGACGCCAACCGCGCCCTGATGGGCTCGAACATGCAGCGGCAAGCGGTGCCCTTGCTGCGGTCAGATGCGCCGCGCGTGAAGACGGGCGTGGAGAAGAAGGTGGCGCGTGACTCAGGAGCCGCCGTTGTCTGCCGGCGGGACGGCCGCGTGGAGTATGTGGACGCGGAGAAGATCGTGGTGCGCACGCGGGAGAAGGACGGGAAAGGACAGCCGTTCACCGATACCTACCGGCTCCTCAATATGCTCCGCTCCAACAACGCCACCTGCATTACCCAGAAACCGGTAGTGCGTAAGGGAGAGCGCATCCGCGCGGGAACGGTGATTGCCGATGGACCCAGTATGGCGAGCGGCGAATTGGCCCTCGGCCAGAACGTGCTTGTCGCCTTCATGCCGTGGCAGGGCTACAACTACGAAGACGCCATCCTGGTTTCCGAACGGATGGTCAAGGATGACGTCTACACTTCAATCCACATCGAGAAGTACGAGACAGAGGCCCGCGATACCAAGCTCGGACCCGAAGAGATCACGCGCGATATCCCCAACGTCAGCGAGGATGCGCTGAAGGATCTGGACGAGGACGGCGTCGTGCGCGTCGGCGCAGAGGTGCACGCGGAAGATATTCTCGTCGGTAAGGTTGCCCCTAAGGGCCAGGGCGAGCTTACACCCGAGGAGCGGCTGGTTATCGCTATCTTCGGCAAGAAGGCCGAAGAAACCCGCGACGTGTCCCTGCGCGTGCCGCACGGCGAGAAGGGCAAGATCATCGATATCAAGCGCTTCTCGCGCTTCAAGTACAAGTGCCGTGAGTGCGGGAAAATCTATGGCTTCAGCAAGAAGCCGGAACGCACCGTGTGCGACCGGTACGAGTGCGGCGGCGAGCTGGAGCGCATCCAGGCGGATGAACTGCCCGCGGGCGTGAACATGCTGGCCCGCGTTTACATCGCTCAGAAGCGCAAGCTGATGGAGGGCGACAAGATGGCGGGCCGCCACGGCAACAAGGGCGTCATCTCTAAGATCGTGCCCGAAGAGGATATGCCGTTCTTGCCGGATGGCACGCCCGTGGACGTAGTGTTGAACCCGCTGGGCGTTCCCAGCCGGATGAACATCGGCCAGGTATTCGAAACTCACCTGGGCCTCGTGGCGCGGTACCTGGGGGGCGAATTCGTCAACCCCATCTTCATGGGGGCGAAGGAGCCAGATATCGTCAAGCAGCTGGGTCGCCTGGGGGATTATCTGCGCGCCACCCGGCTGCGCGAGTACATCCAGACCGAACTCCAGCTCGAGATGAAAGCGCCGCCTTCGGCGACGACCGACGATCTGCTGGAAGAGCTGCAGGTGGCCATGCGCGCGCTCGCCCCGGAAGATCTCTACCGGCTGGGTGAGCGGCTGGGCATGCCGCCGGTAGAAGGCGAGCCGCTCCTCGTGGAAGAGGAGGACGAGGTGCACGAGCTGCCTCCCGTCGATCCGGAGGCGGTGGTGGATCGGGTCCGTCGGAACCTCTGGGAGCGGGTTGGCTTCGACGAGAACAGCGGCAAGATGTATCTCCGCAACGGACGTACCGGCGAACCGTTCGATGCTCCGGTCACCGTGGGCCTGATCTACCTGATGAAGCTGGCGCACCTGGTGGATGACAAGATCCACGCACGCAGCACCGGCCCGTACTCGTTGGTCACGCAGCAGCCGCTGGGCGGAAAGGCGCAGTTTGGCGGGCAGCGGTTCGGCGAGATGGAGGTCTGGGCGCTGGAGGCCTATGGGGCCGCCTACACGCTTCAGGAGATCCTTACCATCAAGAGTGACGACGTGCTGGGCCGCGTGAAGACCTACGAAGCCATCGTCAAGGGCGATACGATTACTGCTCCTGGCATCCCGGAGAGCTTCCGCATCCTGGTAAACGAGCTGCAGTCTCTGGGACTGCTGGTCACCGTGGAGGACAGGGATGGAAACCCGATTGACCTCCGCGACCAGGAAGAGGAATACGGCGATGGCGCCGAGGCCGCACGCCGGCGGCAGATCCGGAGCATTATGCATACGGGGCCGCTGCCTTACGCGCCGGAAGAGGAAATGGGCCGCACGGACGATTAACGCGCGGGCGCTGTGGGGGGTTGCCACCACAGTAAACCACGTTCATCAACCTTTGGCAGAACGGAGCAACAGATACATGGCCGACGTAAGCACCTTCGAAGCTATCCGAATTCGCATCGCCTCTCCCGAGGAGATCCACAAGTGGTCTTACGGCGAAGTCAAGAAGCCAGAAACCATCAACTACCGGACCTTCAAGCCGGAGCGGGACGGCCTGTTCTGCGAGCGGATCTTCGGACCGGTGAAGGACTGGGAGTGCCACTGCGGGCGCTACAAGAAGGTCAAGTTCAAGGGCATTGTGTGCGACCGTTGCGGCGTAGAGGTAACGCGCTCCAAGGTGCGGCGGGAACGCATGGGGCACATCGAGCTGGCGGCGCCGGTGTGCCATATCTGGTATCTGAAGGGCGTACCCAGCCCCCTGTCGCTTATGCTGGACATCAGCCCCCGTCCGCTGGAGAAGGTTCTCTACTTCGCCAGCTATGTCATCACCCACGTAGATCGTCGCCGGATCAATGAGGAGATGGACGGGATTCGGCTGGCCGCCCAGGCGGAGCTGGATGCGATTGTCCGGGAGACGGCGGAAACGATTGAGAATCTCCCCCGCGAGTACGCCGAGCGGCTGGAGGAGGAGATGGCCGCGCTTCAGGAGCCGAATGAGGAGGGGATGGTCCCCGCCGAGCAGATGTCTCCCGAAGAGATGGAAGCGGAGCGGGAGAAAACCCGCGCCCGGCTGGCCAAGGAGCTGGAACAGGCCCGCGAGCGTGAGGAGCGCACTGCCCGCGAGCGCGAGCAGGAGGTCCACGACGGGCTCAAGCTGTTGGAAACCGTGGAGAAGCGGCAGCTGATCCCCGAAGAGCAGTATCGTACGCTCGAGAAGCTACTGGAGGTACTCCAGCAGCGCGTGAACAAGGACACTGCCGAGTGGGTGAAGGCGGGCCTGGGCGCGGCGGCAATCAAGGATCTGCTACGCGAGATCGATCTGGACAAGCTGGCCCGCGAACTGCGGGCGGAAATTGCTGGGACCCAGGGCCCCCGACGGCTGCGTGCCATCAAGCGGCTGGAGGTGCTGGATGCCTTCCTCAAATCCAAGGCCCGGCCCGAGTGGATGATCCTGGATGTGGTTCCCGTCATCCCGCCCGAGCTGCGGCCTATGGTCCAGCTGGATGGCGGCCGGTTCGCCACTTCAGATCTCAACGACCTTTACCGGCGGATTATCAACCGGAACAACCGGCTGAAGAAGATTGTCGAGATCCGCGCGCCGGAGAGCATCGTCAACCACGAGAAGCGGCTTCTCCAGGAGGCGGTGGATGCGCTCATCGATAACGGCCGCCGCACGCGGCCGGTCGTCGGCTCCAACAACCGACCTCTGCGTTCCCTTTCCGATATGCTCAAAGGCAAGGAGGGGCGCTTCCGCAAGAACCTGCTCGGCAAGCGCGTAGATTACTCCGGCCGCTCCGTCATTGTGGTGGGTCCGCACCTGCAGCTGCACCAGTGCGGCCTACCCAAGGAGATGGCCCTCGAACTCTTCAAGCCGTTCGTGATGAAGATGCTGGTGGAAACCCAGGTAACCAGCAACATCAAGACGGCAAAGCGGATGATCGACCGGATGAACCCGGCGGTGTGGGATGCGCTGGAGCGTGTGATCGCCGAGCACCCAGTGCTGCTCAACCGCGCTCCCACGCTGCACCGGCTGGGCATCCAGGCGTTCGAGCCCGTGCTGGTGGATGGGAAAGCGATCCAGGTGCACCCGCTGGTCTGCCCCGCCTTCAACGCCGACTTCGATGGGGATCAGATGGCGGTGCACGTGCCTCTATCGGAGACGGCGCAGGCAGAAGCGCGGGTGCTGATGCTCTCCACGCAGAATCTCTTCTCACCCGCGCACGGCGGCCCCATCGTTGCTCCCCAGCAGGATATCGTCCTCGGGATTTACTGCCTGACGGAGCAGAGGGATGACGCCAGGGGTGCGGGGAGCATCTTCTCCCACCCTGACGAAGCGTTCACCGCCCATCAGCTGGGGCTGCTGCACACGCTGGCGCCGATCAAGTGCCGCGTGTCGGTGCGGGCGGAGGACGGCGTCGAGAACCGGATCATCGATACCACCGCCGGGCGCCTCTACCTGAACGAGGTGTTGCCGGAGCGGATGCGCTATCGGGACCTGTTCCTCAAGGGCCCGCTGGTCAAGAACGATGTCTCCACGATGGTCTCCCTATGCTATCGCGAGTGCGGCGTGGAGCGCACCATCCAGCTGCTGGACGACATCAAGCATCTAGGCTTCGGCGCCGCCACCCAGGCGGGGGTGACCATCTCGATGACGGACATGGACGTCCCCGCCCGGCGGCACGAAATCATCCGCCATGCCGAGCAGCAGGTGGAGCGGCTGAACCTGGCCTTCCGGCGGGGGCTCCTTACTGCGGAAGAGCGCCGGCAGCGCGTCCTCGACTACTGGCAGGAAGCCGCTGCCAACGTCGGCGATGCGATTATGGAGAGCATCGACCGCTTCAACCCGGTCTACCTGATTACCAACTCAGGCGCCCGTGGTTCCAGGCGGCAGATCACCCAGCTCTCCGGGATGCGCGGCCTGATGTCCGACCCGTTCGGCCGCCTGATCGAGGACCTGCCGATCAAGTCGAACTTCCACGAGGGCCTCTCCGTCCTGGAGTTCTTCGTATCTACTCACGGTGCGCGCAAGGGACTGGCCGATACGGCGCTGCGCACTGCGGATGCAGGTTACCTTACCCGCCGCCTGGTGGATGTGGCCCAGGACGTCATCGTTCGCGACCTCGATTGCGGAACGCGCAACGGCATCTACGTCAGCCGCATCGTGGAGCACCACGAAGAGGTAGAGTGCCTGGCAGATCGCATCCGGGGCCGCTACGCGCTGGAGAACATTGTTCACCCCGACACGGGCGAGGTGCTCGTGGAGGAGGGGCAGGAGATCTCCGATGAGGCGGCGGTGGCTATCGAGGCCGCGGGCATCCAGACGGTTGGCATCCGCTCCCCCCTGGCCTGTGAGCTGCGCCAGGGGATCTGCGCCAAGTGCTATGGGCGTGACATGGCTACCGGCAAGCTGGTGGAGGTCGGCACGGCGGTGGGGATCATTGCCGCCCAGTCCATCGGCGAGCCCGGGACGCAGCTTACTATGCGCACGTTCCACACCGGTGGGGTTGCTGCCGAGTACCTCACCGGCGTGGCGGACGTCAAGAAGAAGAAGCAGGAAACGTTGCGCCTGATCCACAGCGATATCGAGCAGGGGATCATCGAGTTCGAAGAGCACGCGGAGCGGGAGCGCGTGAAGGCGATCCAGGCGGTCCTCAAAGTGCTCGAGGAACAGGTCCGCGGCCTGCTGCGCGTGGTGGAGCTGTTTGAGGCGCGCAAGCCCAAAGGACAGGCGATCATCTCCGAGGTGGACGGGGTAGTGAAAGATATCGACACGCGCGGCATGCGCCAGGTGATCATCCACACCGAGGAGCCGGCGGAGAAGACGGAGCGCATCGCTGGCGAGGTGGCCGCCGAAGACATCATCGACGACACCACGGGCGAAGTGGTGGTTAAGGCGGGAGATACCATCAACGAACGGCTGGCGCGGCGCATCCGCGACCTTGGCTTCCTGAGCGTGAAGCTCCGCAAGAGCTACCTGGTCCCCTACCGGGGTTACCTGGAGGTGCAGACGCGCAGCTGGAAGGAGGCTGCCAACCCGCACGATCTGGTGGGCGAAGTGGCGGCGGACGAGCTGATTGACGAGAACGGGAACGTCCTCGTGCGCCGCAACGAGACGATCACCGAAGAAATCGCGCGGCTGATCTGGGCCGCGGGCGGCGGCAGGCCGCGGGACCCGCAGGTGACGCCCCCCGTGGAACCGCTACGGGCGGGCCGGATTCGGGTTCCCGTCCACCAGAAAGTGCGTGCGGGTGACCGGCTCACGGAGGGGCCGCTTGATCCGCAGAAGGTCCTGGACCTTCAGGGCGTGCGCGGGGTGCAAGAGTACCTGGTCCGCGAGATCCAGGCAGTCTATAAGAACCAGGGCGTGGATATCAACGATAAGCACATCGAGATCATCGTCCGGCAGATGCTCAAGAAGCGCAAGGTCATTCATCCGGGCGATACCGACTTCCTACCCGGGCGGGTGGCGGATAAGTTCGAGTTCGAGGATGAGAACCGCCGGCTCATGAACACCATCGTCCGGCTCCCGGATGGAACGGAGCGCGCGGGCCAGCCGGCCACGGCAGAGTGGATGCTGCTGGGAATTACCGAGGCATCTCTCCAGACGGATAGCTTCCTCTCCGCAGCCTCATTCCAGAAGACCACGCGGGTGCTCACCGAAGCCGCGGTACGCGGGAAGCGCGACAGCCTGGTGGGGCTCAAGGAGAACGTGATCATCGGGCGGCTGATCCCTGCCGGAACCGGCTTACCACGCTACCGGAGCCTGGATGTGGCGGTGGAGACCGAGGCGGGCACCTACGAGGTGCTCAAGGCGCTGCCACGGCCGCTATCGTTCCAGGAAGTGGATGTTTCCGGCGCGCAGCGCGCGGAGGCAGAGGCGACTATCCGCGCCCTGACCCAGCCGGCGCCGCTGACGGACACAGAGGAGGAGGCCCTCCCTGAGGAAATCCTCCCCGCCACGGTTGGCTCCCGCGCCCTTACCGCCGAGGCGGAAGGTTTCGGTGACGCCGATGCGGATGCTAATGCGGATAGCGAAGATGAGGAGGACGAGGAGGTCCCGGAGAACGCTGAGGAGGAGGGGGTCGATGACCTTGATCCCGATGCCCTCCTGGGCGATGACGTGGCGGGTTCGGAGGATGAAGAAGAATAACCGGATCATCCACCACCAGCCCGCTCGATAAACCAGGTGGCGAGGAACAGCCCGCCCTTCGCAACGAAGACTGGCTCTCCTATCTTCCCCGGCATGCAATTGGAAGGTGATAACGGGATCGCTCTGAACCTGACCGGGGCGCGGCTCTGCGCCTTGGTTGCTGCTTACCAACGCCAGGCTTCTTCGGGCGAGGCAGAGACCGCCGCCGACCGGGCGCTTCGTGAGCGTGTGGCGGCGGCGCTGGTTCGCCTGGCGACCGATCTGGCGGTGGCGAAGTTTGGGGGCGCGTTGGCGCAGCTGGGGACGGAAGCGGCGGACGTGGGCGGGGAGGCGGGCGCCCGCGCTTTTGCCAGCCTCTTACGGCTCGTGCTGACGGGCCGCCTGGAGGAAGATGGGCCGCGCCTCCGGGCATGGGTGGCGCGGCATGTGGAATGGACCGTGCGCGGCCTGGCGCGACGGCACCGCCGGCCGCAGGAGTGGTGGTGGCGCGCCACACGGGAGGAGTGCTGGACACGCTACGCCCCGCTTTGGGAGCAGTACTTCCTCGCCTTGCCTCCAGAACTGGCAGCTCCCGCCTGGCGTGACCTGCGGCGCCGCTTCTTCCAGTCGAGCTGCCGTGATTTCCTTCGCGCCTCCCTCCCCGGGGCCGCACCACAGATTCGCGAAGTCATCCGCCTGGCGCGCGCCGACGTCCGCGCGTGGGTGGGTGCTGTGGTAGTTTCTCTGACCGATACCGCCGGAGCGGGCGAAGAGGATGCCGCGACGCTGGTCGATCCGAGCGCCGAGGGGGACCCGGAAGCGCGGCTCCTGCGGGATGAACTGCGCCGCCTGGTGCGGGCATGTCTGAACCGGCTGGAGGAGCGATCGCCGCGTTTCGGCCGGCTGGATCGGCGGCTGCTCGAGCTGCGCTACCTCGATCAGCGTCGCCTGGCGGAGATCGCCGAGATCGTTCGGAGAGAGGGGCTGGGCCGCCTGAGTTCGGAGGCCGCCGTGTGTCGCCGGCTGCGGCGCGCCGAAGGGCGCCTGCGGGCCCTTCTGCTGGAGGCGGGGGTGCTGGAGCGCGCGGCGCGTCCCGGCGCGGAGATCGTTCTGCCGGAAGAAATCCCCCTCCTGCTTCCCAGCGGCCTCCCTCTCCCCCGCGGGATTGGATTGCTGCCGGGGGCGGACTGCATGTCTCGCGCCGACGTGGTGGCGGCGGCCTACGGCCTGCTGCCGCGGGATCTGGCTGCGGGATGGGAAGCCCACGCCCGCACGTGCCGGTTCTGCGCCTCCAGGCTGGGGGCCAGGCCACTGCCCGGCAGGGTCATCACCTGGCCGGCAGCCCGCGCCCTCCCGGCGCCGGAGTGGCGCGCGCTCTGGTCCCAGGTTCTCTGCCTGCCCCCCGAGCATCCGGGATCTTGCTGTTCCCACGCCGATGAAACGCCGGTTGCCTGGCTGGAGCCGCCCGCCGTGGATGCCTACCGGCGCCTCGTCCTCCGTGCCGCCGTGCGCCCGGAGCTGGCCGGGATGTACGTGCGGCTGCACCTCTCCCTCACGGATGAACGCCTCCTGGAACTGCCGGAGACGCAGGTCCGGATGGATGGGAGCTTCTCACTACGGGCCGCTTGTGGGCTGTCCCCGGGCGTGCGCGTGGACATGACGGTACTGCGGATCGAGTTCAGCCAGAGTGGCTCGTCCGGATCCTGTCCCCCGGTATCCCAAGCGCCACACGGCGAAACGTGCCGCCCGGGCGCGTCCCTGGTTACGGCCACGGCCCCTTGAGATGCACGCGCCCGTGTGCGGGCGGGAACCGGCGCTGCAGATGGCTACATCGTCTCCGCCAGCAGTTGGTCGAACATCTCCCGCGTGATACCCATCGGCTGATCAACCACCGGTCCCTGCTTCAGGACCGGCTCGCTGTCCTCGTAGGTCGGCCGCTCCGCCCGGAAGATCACGCCCAGCGGTATGCGCGCGCCCCACTCGTAGGCTTTCTCCATGGCCATCATCAGCTCGTAGGGGTTGTAGTTCGCCTCGTCCTCTACCCGATAGCAGCGCTCCTTGAACCAGGGGTAAGTGTTGACCTTGTTGAAGGTCACGCATGGGCTCATACAGTCGATCAGCGAGAAGCCGCGGTGGGCGATGCCCTGCGCGAAGATCTTCGCCATGTGCTTCTGATCGCCCGAGAAGGTGCGGGCTACAAAGGTAGCGCCGGAAACGATCCCCAACGCGATGGGGTTGATGGGCATCTCGGCGCAGCCGAACGGCGTGCTCTTCGTGCGCATATCCAGCATCGACGTGGGGGATGCCTGGCCGGTGGTCAAACCGTAGATCTCATTGTTCATCACGATGTAAGTGAGATCCAGGTTGCGTCGCGCCGCATGGATCAGGTGGCTGAGGCCAATGCCGTACCCATCCCCATCCCCACCCACGGCAATCACGTGCAGATGGTGGTTCGCCAGCTTGACTCCGGTCGCCACCGGCAGCGCCCGGCCGTGCAGACTGTGAATCCCATAGGCGTTGATAAACCCCGGCAGGTTTGACGAGCAGCCGATGCCCGACACGATCAGGGCCTGGTGGGGCTGGATGTGCCGCTCGATCAGCGCTTCCTTAAGCGACTTGAGCACGGCGAAGTCGCCGCAGCCTGGGCACCAGTCCGGATCGACCGGCCCTTCAAGATCTTTCAGCGTCTGGACGTCGATGATTGTGGAGACTATCGGGTCCCTGACCGTTTTTTCTTCCACGACTGCCATTGTGCTGGCGTCCTCCTTTTTCAATCCGGGTTCGCCCCGCAGGGCGAGCGTGATAGATGTAGGAAAGTTGACCGGCGGCCGGGCCGTCGGATGGGAAGCGGCTACTCTCCGTGTACCTGCCAAGCGTAGGTCGAGCCGGTCTCCTGACCGATGATCAGGTCGCCCAGTGGCAAGCCGCTCTTTCGGTCGGCTAGTTGGACATGCCACAGCGGTTCGCCGTAGCCATCAGCGGGCGCGCGTTCAAACCGCACCGGGCGGGCCTTGTCACCCAGGTAGATGCGACTGTAGTGGTAAGCAATTTCACGCGCTTCCTCCTCGGTAACCCGCAGATCCCGCAGCCGGCCTTCCAGGATGGCCCTGACCGGCTCGATTACATGCTTCGGGTCGAACGGCTCCCCGTCGTACTTGGTGATCACGGCGTCCACCGAGAAGCCGGTCTCGGCGCGCAGGTGGCGAGCGAACTGGCCGGTGTAGTTGCTCTCCACCACGGCGGTTCGCTGGCAGTGCCGCAGAATTTCGGTGACTTCCCGCTTGTGGAACGGCACCAGGTAGTTGATATGCAGGTGGTTCGCGCGAATCCCCTGCTCCGCCAGCTGCTCGATCGCCTCGTGAATCACACCCCAGGTAGATCCCCAACCGATGAGGGTAATCTCGGCATCCGCCGGCCCTTCAAGCACGGGCGGGGGCAGTTCCGCCAGCAGCGCCTCCATCTTGCGCATGCGCTTTTCCTGGATCTTGCGGCGCAGCGCCGTGTTCGTGTGCTCGTCGCTGATCAGAATGCCCTGCTCGTCGTGGTCATCGGTGGGAGCAACGTACATGGCTCCCGGGGTGCCCGGGAGGAGCCGCGGCGAGATGCCCGATGGAGTGAAGGCGTAGCGCCGGAACGGACCCTTGCCATTCAGCCCCGGGGCAGGCGCTTCCCGCAGCCGCTCACCCCGCCGAATGGGAACCTCGGGGGTCAGGTCGTCCGGTTCCAGGGTCTCGCGGTGCTCGCTCAGGAGCAGATCGGAGAGGATCATCACCGGGAGCTGAAACTGCTCCGCCAGGTTCAGCGCTTCCGCGGCGGAGTAGTAGCACTCCTTGAGCGTGGCGGGAGCGATGATGGCGCGGGGGTAATCGCCCTGGGAAGCGCCGAACACCTGATTCAGATCGCCCTGCTCAGTCTTGGTGGGGATGCCGGTGGAAGGCCCGCCGCGCTGCACGTTGATGAACACCGCCGGTGCCTCGATCATCCCCGCCATCCCGATCGCCTCGGTCATCAGCGCGAAGCCGCCCCCCGAGGTGGCGCACATCGCTCGCGCCCCCGCATGGCCGGCGCCAATTATCATGTTGGCTACGGCCAGCTCATCCTCACACTGCTTCACCACCACGCCGATCTTCGGCCCGTGTTCCGCAAACCAGTGCAGGATGCCCGACGCAGGGCTCATCGGGTAGGCCGCGTAGAACTTGCAGCCGCCCGCCGCGGCGCCCATGGCGAACGCCGTGTTACCCGTCAGGAAAGGGAGCCGGGGGCGGCTCGATCTCCATCCGGCGATGATCGGCTCACTATGCGCGCGGGCGTAGTGAAACCCGGCCTGGGCCACTGCTACGTTCTGCGCGATGATCTCGCCGCCTTTGCGTCCGAAGGTGTCCGCCATCACGCCACGGAGCACCTCGAAATCCAGGCCGACCAGGTGCATCAGGGCGCCAACGGCCAGCGTGTTCTGCATAACAGGCAACAGCTTGCCCAGGCCCCCGGTCAGTTCATTGAACGGTAGGGGCAGAAGCCGCACGCCCTCCGGCAGCAGCGCCGGATCGCAGCGCAGGCGATCCCCATTGAATAACAGCACGCCGCCCGGCTCAATCGCCCGCGCGTGTCGTTCGATGCTATCCTGGTTCAGGGCGATCACAACGTTGACGTGGTCGCCCTGGGTGTGAATCTTCCGCTCCGAGATGCGCAGGCGCAGCCAGGTGTGGCCGCCCCGAATAAGCGACTGGTAACTGTTGTAAGCATAAACATGCAGCCCCAGCCGTGATGCTACGTTGGCCAGGTTATAGCCCGTCCTGTCCAGACCATCGCCGGCAGCGCCGGCGAGGCCGATGGTGATCTCTTTGGGCTTGTGATTGACCGTTTCCATTCCCCACTCCTCAGGGGTTCGCGGCGCGCCGCCGCGCTAATCGATGTCGCCAGGCACGTCGTGCGGGGGATACGCACGACGTGGTTCATAGAGCTCCTGGGCGCGTCGCCGTCGCGTGCGTTGCCGCGGGGCGGACACGAATCACCCGCCCGCCGACCGGCGGCGAGCCCGCTGCGCGGCTCGGCGCGCTGGCCGTTCGCTCCGACACCGGCTCGGGCGCTGTACGACGGTCCGGGAAGACGAATAATTATAGTTATAGAATTATAATCGGCGCACATCCTGGCGGTTACCGGCAAGTGTTCTAGGGGCGAGGCCCAGACGCCAGCCGGGCACGGGCCGGCAGCCGCCGCACACGCCAGCAGATGTGGCGTCACGGCCGCGGCTTTACGCCGGGCGGACCGATGGCCATTCCCACCCATGTCACCTTACCAAGTCAGGTTGAGAATAGACCGCTGCTTGGGATTGTGTCTCATCCAAACGGCTCACACGCAACACATATATGGGCGCGGCCGCTCGGGAAAAGTTGCGCAATTTCTTCGCCTGCCCGCAGGAAGGCCGCCGTAATCTGCCGAATAAGTAGGAGAAAACGGCCTGGCTGGCCGAACCAGGGCTCGGGCCACAAGGAGTGTGTCTGTTTCCTCTGTCGCCCCACGCCAGAAAGTTGCTCCCTTGAGGGAGTCCGGAAGCGATGTCTGTGGCGCGGTAACTTCGGAGGGCTGCCATCGGTCCTGGCGCACGGGCCTGTGCGCCCTCGCCTGGCGAGCGTAGCCGGCTCCCGTACGAAGATGGAATAGCAGGGAGTTCCGAACCCCCTCCGAAAGCTTGCAGGGAGGATCCTTTCCCCAAGCCTTCGGGAGGACTCTCGGATCTAGCACCGTACGCTCGCCCCCCTCCCACTTCGGCGAGAACCTGGATGTACGTCCGTGCAGACCTCTTTCCCACGCCTGGATGAGACCGTTCCAAAGACAGGGATGAGGGAACTATTCGATCCATGCGATGAGGCGGTTTTGAGCCGGAAGTACGATGCCCTTGCCGACTCGGAACTCGTATCACTTGCCCAGGGCGGTCGGCAGGATGCTGCGGAACACATCCTGTATAAGTACCGTAACTTGGTGCGCTCCAAGGTTAAGTCGTATTTCCTGGTGGGAGCGGAGCGGGAAGACCTGCTCCAGGTAGGTATGATTGGGCTTTGGCAGGCCATCGTGGACTATCGCCACGATAAGGCCACATCCTTTCCCGCATTTGCCAAAGTCTGCATCCACCGGCACATCATTACGGCCATTAAAGCGGCCACACGCCAGAAGCAACTGCCGCTCAACCAATCGCTATCTCTGGAAGTCCCCGGAGATGAAGAGTCCTCCGAGTGGAACATGGCGGATGTCCTCCAGACGGGGGACGACATGGACCCCGAGGAAGTTCTGCTCAAGCGAGAGGACAGCCGCCACCTCCGGTCCCTCCTACACCAGATGCTCAGCGAATTTGAGTGGAAGGTGTTGGCCGGCTACCAGATGGGTAAATCCTATCGGGAAATCGCCAGGGAGCTCCACTGCAAGACGAAGTCTGTTGATAACGCTCTGATGCGTATCAAGCGGAAGGTTTCCATGGTGGACGTGGATATCTTCGAGTGGAGCTACGCGGATTGACAGAGGCCGGTAACGGACCGGGCGGGGTGACGATGAAATCCACGGAGTTGCGTGGGCCGAATGGCCTCCGCTCCTCGGCGAGCGGCGAGGCAATCGAAGAGATCGTCCGCGTCTTCGAAGAAGGCTACCGGGCTACCGCCGCCTTGCGTAGTGAAGCGGATCGCTTGACTCCTTCCCAGCTGGAAAGCCAGCTGGGCGCCATAGAGCGGAACATGCTCCGTCGGATCTCGCTCATCTGTGATGACTACATCCTCCTCGCCGCAGGCTCCTCGCTGGGCAATTAGGCGGGGATCTCCCGTCCAGGCACCGGGCCCGTTCCCTTCGGGGAGCGGGCCCCGCTGTCTTTCCCGTGCCCGCCATCTGGGGAACCGTCCCGCGGCCCTGTTCCGATCGGCAAGCGCCCCACCGGCGGCAATGCGGTGGCACGATCCTGCGGGGCAACGGACGATCTGGCCGCCGCGATCTCGCCGGAAATCGACTTGCATGGGTAGTTTCAAACAGGAAGCTCCACGCGCTCGGGCGTGCGAGGAGGGGGCCGTGCGCGCTCCAGTGAATCGTGTACCGAGGCACTGGCACGGCGCGGAGGTGAGGACGTGCGGCTCGGCCTGATGGGCGGGACGTTCGATCCCATTCACTTCGGGCACCTGGTGATTGCCGAGGAGGCCTGGCGGGCGTTTCAACTGGAGCGCGTGCTGTTTGTGCCTGCGCGACAGCCGCCCCACAAGGCCCAGCTGCCTTGCGCCAGCGCAGAAGACCGCTACGCGATGGCCCTGCTTGCCGTAGCGGATAACCCCCACTTCGATCTCTCCCGCATGGAGCTGGAGCGCGAGGGACCCTCTTACACGGTGGTCACCATCCGCGCCCTGTGGGAGCAGCACGGCCCCGAAACGGAGATCTTCCTCATCATGGGGGCGGATTCCGTTCTGGAACTTACCACCTGGTATCGCCACGAAGAACTGATTCGGCTCTGCACGCTGGCGGTGGCGAACCGTCCCGGGTACGACATCAGCCGCCTGGAATCCATCCTGCCGCGCGCTTATCTGGAGCGCGTGCGCCCCTTCGTGGTACCGGGGGTTGATATCTCCGCCACCGACCTGCGCCAGCGATTGAGCCGGGGAGAAACAATCCGCTATCTGGTGCCGGACGCGGTGGCGGCCTATATCCATAAGTACGGGCTGTACCGGGCGGCGTAGCGCGGCGGCCAACTCCGAGGAGGGCTTAGTTGAGCACCGAGGAAAAGCTGGCGGTCATCCTTCAGGCCCTGGACGAGCGGAAGGCGCTCGATGTGCGCGTCCTGGATGTGAGTGACCGCACACAGATGACCGATCGTCTGGTGATCTGCACGGGTACCTCGAACATTCACATCCGCGCCGTGGCAGATCGGATCCTGGAGATGATGAAGGAACGCGGCATCAAGGGGATTCGGTGCGAGGGCTACCACGAAGCGCGGTGGGTGCTGATCGACTTCGGCGACGTGGTGGTGCACCTCTTCGATCCGGACGATCGGGTCTACTATCGGCTAGAAGAATTCTGGACACGTGTGGTGCGCCCGGTGGAGGCCGAGGCCCCCGCTACGGCGTGAGCCAGTCACTTGGAACCCAGCGGCGTCGCCGTGCGCCGAATACCGGGGATTCCCACGCCGAGGAATGTTATGGAGCGGCTTGAGGATTCAAGCGGCGAGCGTGTTGCCCGGCTGTTACGCGAGGCGCACCTCTTCCGGATGCGGGCGCAGTTTGAGGAGGCGGCAGCCCGCTGCCGTGCCGCCCTGGATCTGGCCGCGGACGACGTGGACGTCCTGCAGATGCTGGGGGAGCTGCTCCAGGATCAGGGCCGCCTGGAAGAGGCCCGCGCGTGTTTCCAGCGAGTGCTGGAACTTCAGCCGGGGATGCCGACCGCCGAGAAGCGGCTCGCCCAGGTGGTTCTCGAAATAAGTGAGCGGCAGCAGGAACGGCTCGCCGCGCAGATGCTCCTCGCCGGAGGCGATACCGGCGCCGCCGAGCGCAAGCGGAATGCGCTGATCGCCCTCCTATTGTCGCTGCTGTGCGCGGGACTGGGACAGTTCTACAACCGGGAGTACTTCAAGGGGGCGGTGCTGGCGATCACCTTCGTGGTCGGCATGTGGTTTGGCTTCGGGCCGTTACTGGGGGTGCTCCTTGTCTTCAGCGGCATCCAGCCGCGGAACACGCTCATCGACGAATCGGGCGTCGGCCCCTTCCTCTTCCTCCTCGGCCTGCTCGCCTACATCATCAGCCTGATCGACGCGTCCGCCCGCGCGCAGAAGATCGGCGGCCGGAGGAAGGGCGGCTGGTTCTGAAACGGCCCGGCATTGTCTCCTGGAGCTCAGGAGATCCGCCCAACCGTGCTGGCAGGGGCCCCGCTGGCGTTCTGCAGAGGGTGGATGCTGCCCGGCGCGCAGTTGCCCCGCATTGGTGGGTGAAGTCGCCGCAGAGAGAAGGGAATAGCCCGATGAACCGATCCGCTCGCTTGCCGGAACCGGAGCACGGCACCGAAGTCTACTCGGTGGACCCGCTCATTATCCGCGATCACTACGAGATCGACTACGAGCACTCCTACGCGCAGGATTCCCCCTTCTTCATTGGCCTCTCCCAGGGCAGGCTCATGGGGAGCCGCTGTGATCACTGCCAGTACACCTACGCCACGCCGCGCGCCCACTGCATGTACTGCCCTAACCCCACGCGCTGGGTGGAGCTGCCCCTCGAAGGGCGCGTGCACACCTGGACCACCTGCTACTACGGTGGGGAAGCGTTCCTGAAGGAGACGCCTTTCCATCTGGTGCTGGTGGAGTTCGACGGGGTGGACACGCTGCTGCTGGCACGGCTGGTAGGCGCGGAACAAGAGGAGATCCACGTGGGGATGCCCGTGCGGGCGCGCTTCCGTCGCAAGCCACAGTTCAAGCCCACGGACGTTTACTTCGTGCCGCAGTAGGGGCCGGGCCGGACCGGCCGCCGGGTTCTCCTACAGCCGCACCCGGCGCAGCAATTGCGCGTTGATGGCGACGATCACGGTGCTCGCGGACATGAACACCGCCGCCAGCGCAGGCGGCAAGACGATCCCCTGGTTCGCCAGCACCCCCGCCGCCAGCGGCAGGGCGATGATGTTGTAGCCGGTGGCCCAGGCCAGGTTCTGGAGCATCTTGCGGTAGCTCGCGCGGCTCAGCTGGATGATGCGGGCCACGTCGCGAGGATCGTTCCGAACCAGGATGACGCCTCCTGCCTCCACGGCCACGTCGGTCCCTGCGCCGATGGCAATGCCCACATCCGCTGCCGCCAGCGCGGGCGCATCATTCACCCCATCGCCGACCATCGCTACGCGGCGGCCCTGCCGGCGCAGCTCCGCCACTTTGCGGGACTTCTCTTCCGGCAGCACCTGGGCGTAGTACTCCCGGATGCCCAGTTCGGTGACCACCCTGCGGGCCACCGCTTCGCTATCGCCGGTGATCAGGGCCACCTGCACGCCCATCGCGTGAAGCGCCTGTACCGCCTCGCGGGATTCCTCGCGCACCACATCGCGCAAGGCAAACGCCGCCCGCACGGACGAGTCTTCGAGGAGATAGACGAGTGACTCGCCCGCATCCTGAGTCGTCGCTAGCGCAGGCTCCAGCTCGGGTGGGAGGGAGACACCGAGCCCCTCCAGCAGCCGCGGCCCGCCCACGTGGAAGGCACGGCCGCCGACGTGCGCGCGGACGCCGCGGCCAGGGATCGCCTGGAACTCCTCTGCCGGCGGGATGGCAAGCCCACGTTCCCGTGCGCTCTCCACCAGGGCGCGGGCCAGCATGTGCTCCGAATTAGCCTCCGTCGCCGCCGCCAGCGCCAGCGCTTGGTTAGGATCCGTCGTGCCAACGGGATAGATGCGTGTGACGCGGTGCTCGGCGCGCGTCAGGGTGCCGGTCTTATCGAACAGGACCACGTCGATGTCCCGAGCCGCCTCCAGGGCCAAGCGATCCCGTACCAGCAGCCCATTCCGCGCCGCCAGCGCGGTGGAGATGCTGACCACCAGCGGGATGGCCAGCCCTAGCGCGTGTGGGCAGGTGATCACCAGCACGGTAACCGTCCGCTCGAACGCAAACCCCAGCGGCCGCGGCGAGATCGCCCAGAGCGCGAAGGTAAGCGTACCGGTAACCACGGCGATGAGGGTAAGCCAGGAGGCAGCGCGATCGGCCAGCACCTGGGTGCGGGTGCGGGACGCCTGCGCCTCCTCCACCAGGTGCATCATTCGGCCGAGGGTGGTCTCGGCGCCGGTGCGGGTGATGCGCACGCGGAGCGCGCCCTCGCCGTTCACCGTGCCGCCGATCACCGTATCCCCGGGAGCTTTGGGGACAGGGCGGGACTCCCCCGTGATCGCTGCTTCGTCAACGCTGGATTCCCCCTCCACCACCGTGCCGTCCGCAGGCACCCGGCCCCCGGGTCGGATGAGGACCACGTCCTCGGCCCGCAGAGCATCTACCGGCACGCGTTCCACCTGCCCATCTACCAGGCGTTCGGCGGTGTCGGGCAGGAGACGGGCCAGCTCCTGCAGCGCACCCCGCGCACGCCCCACTGCTTCCATCTCCATCCAGTGGCCCAGCAGCATGACGGTGATCAGGGTGGCCAGCTCCCAGTAGAGAGGCTCCCCGGGCACGAACAGGGTCACCGCCACGCTGTAAACGTAGGCGACAGTGATCGCCAGGGCGACCAGGGTCATCATCCCCGGCAGGCGGCGGCGCAGCTCGTCCACCGCGCCCCGCAGGAAGATAGCGCCGCCGTAAAAGAAGAGCACTGTCCCGAGGACGAAGGGCACATGCTCGGCGCCGGGAAACTGCGGGACGCGGTAGCTCAGCCATTGTTGAAGCGGCTGGGCGTAGAGGAGAATCGGTAGGGTGAGCGCCAGGGAGATCCAGAACCGCCGGCGGAACGCCTCGGCGGTGTGCACCTCGTGCGCAGCGGCGTGGGGCGCCCTCCGCAGGCCGCCCAGTTCCGGCCCTCCCGTCGCGACCGGATGGGCATGCGCCGGGTGGTGTCTATGAGCCTCGGACATCGGGACTTCTGTTCCGCCGCACGCCACCGGGGGGAACCCTGGCTTCCACCGGTGGGGATACCCGCGTCGGACAGTGGCCAAACCGGCCTCGGAGCTCGCGGCGGGAGGGACGCCCGGGCGGCGCGAGCCGGGAAAGGAAGGGGCTACCCCGAGCGGATGGTGACGTGCGGTGCTCTTTGAGTTCGCCGCAGGGACCCTTGATTAGACTTCCCGCCAGCTGTCGATGCGGATAGCCGTTATCCAGATGTCCCAGTCACCCGGCAGGCCAGGCGGGGGATAGCGCACCAGGTCTGGCACCTGGTACATGTGCGGCACATTCGCTACCTCAAAGTAGCTGCTGACGAACGTGCCTGCGATCGTGTTCTGCTTCGCGCTGGTGACTTTCTCCTGGGCGTAAAAGGCCCCCAGGAGAGTGAGCTGCGAGTCGCCGCCGCCGGTGGCGATGTTCATCTGCCGCCGGGCGATCAGCCCCAGCGCGTGCTCCCTCGGAAATGAGTCGACCGGCACAAGATCGGTATGTACGGATACGTACCCGGTGCTGATCAACGAGCCGCGGCCGCTGTAGTAGAACCGCTGCTGGTTCCCCTGGGTTCCCCGGTTCAGGTTGATATCGCCGTGGACCAGGACCATTCCCTGGATAGAGATGGCGCCGGTCGCATCAACGTAGAGGGAGTTGCCGCGGCCGTCGCTCACCGGCCCGTAAGCCACCCCCACCTTCAGCGCGAGCGAGCTGTTAATCACCAGCGCCTGCGCCTCGTAGTAGTCCATGTGGCTGGCGTAAGCAATGCCATCCCGCTCCACCGGATCGGTGAGCGCCGGAAAGCGGACTGCATCGCCCAGGTTGTACTTCTGCCGCGTGCCGTTGTCGGAGTAGACGTTGTTCGCGCCCTGGTTGCCGCCCCAACCATCCGTAACCCACACGCCGTCCATCGTTTCCTTGACGAGCGGAGAACCGCCAGGAAGATCGGGGAAGCCGACGGTCGCTGTGCCGCTGACATTCACTCGCCCATGCTTCACCCGCAGCTTGGCAGACAGGCTCTGCACCGTCTCGTCGTTGTAGGGGACGAGGGGCAACGGCGGAACCAGATCGCGTACCTCGGCGCTCATTCCTTCGTAGTTGTTCCCCGTGCTGGCCGTCCCCGTTATCTCGCTAGCCAGGTCCGTCACTGTCAATGCCGGATCGCGCGTGCCGTTCCCGTTCACGTCATCGTAGGGCTCACGGCTGTCATAGTGGCCGTCGGCATCAGTGTCTGTATAAGGTTCTCCCAGATCGTAGACACCGTTCCCGTTCTGGTCCGTGAACGGCTCGCCGCTATCCCAGCGCGTATCGCCATCGAGATCGGTGAAGGGCTCGCCGTCACCGAGGAGATGCACATTCCCACGGAAGACCACATTTCCCGCGATGGCCCGCCCGGACTGGCCCACACCTCCGAAGACGACGTTGTTCCAAACGTTCACGTTCTCCCGGTCCAGCTTGATCACCACGCGCAGCGTGCGGCTGATGGAGCGGCCGCTCTCCGCCGCCGTGCCGGTGGACGTGAGGATGATCTTACCCGCGTTGGCCCCCGTGCCATCCCGGGCGGTAACGGAAAACGAACCGCTCCCGCTCACTGTGCCCTGGTAGGGCGCATCCGTGCGCCAGGATCCATCCGTGCTGCCGTCGGGAGCGGTGGTTCGCAGGAAGTGAATGGCGGTTTCCGCGCCCGCCTGCGCCAAGCCCAGCGCGCGCGTGCGAAGATGGTCGAAGTGGCTCCGCCGCAGCGCCGTGACCCCCAGGGACAGCATGGATGATCCGAGGCTGAAGAGGAGGAACAAAGTAATCAGCGCGGTCACGAGCGCGCTCCCCCGGCGCATGAAGGATCTCATCTGACTGCCTCCTGCCCGCACAGGGCGGTTACCCGACTATCTGCCCG
>JACQGL010000089.1 GCA_016199525.1 Armatimonadota bacterium | reverse complement strand
TTCACCTCCAGCACGTACACCTTCACCCGATCGTTAAACCGGTAGGGCTCGCCCGGCACCTGCTCACTGTGGGGTAGGAGTGCTTCCGTCTTGCCGATCAGCACGTAGCAATGGCGCTGCTCGCGGCGCTGGATCACCCCGGTGACCACCTCGCCCACCCGATCCCCAAACTCGTCGTAGATCTTCTCCCGCTCCGCCTCGCGGATGCGCTGCACTACCACCTGCTTGGCAGTTTGCGCGGCGATGCGGCCGAAGCCGTCCATAGGCATCTCGAATTCGATCAGATCCCCAATTCGCGCCTGGGGGTTGCGCCGCTGCGCCTCAGCGAGGCTCACCTCGAGATGGGGGTTCTCCACCACCTCGACGACCTCTTTCTCGGCTACCATGCGCAGTCCGCGCCCGCGAGGGTCCGGACGCAGGCGAATCTCCGCGGCCTCGTTGTAAGTCTTGCGGTACGCCGAAGAGAGCGCCTGTTCGATCATCTCCAGCAGCTCCTCGGCGGGGATTTCCTTCTCTTTTTCAATCTGGCGGAGAGCGTCCAGGAATTCCGCGTTCATCGCCTTAACCCCCTTCCGAGCGAGTGGGGCGTCCGCCCGCTGCCCTTTCCCTCACGGCCGTCCTGAAACGGTTCTAGAACCGCATATAATGCGAAAGAGTGGGCGGACACCCACTCTTCACACGCGGACCGAGAGAGGAAACGCGGCGTGCTAATGATCGCCCGTCATCGTGGTCAGTATATCACACGGCCCGGAGCGGATACAAGACCCGCCGCCGCCTCTACCGCCCTCCCGAACGTCTCCGGGAAGGCCCGCCGGTGAAGCCGTAGTGAGCACTGGAGACCACTTCGCCTGCCCGGGAGGAGATTCCTGCCGGCGGTTGGAGGGAGAACTGCCGTGCGTTAGGGAAGCGGTAAGGCAGGCGTCTGGTGTGATGTAGTGCTCAAGGTCCGGTGATCTCGTCGGGCCGAAGCCCGGCGTTACTCCCAGTACGCCTCTTCCACTTCGGGCCGGCTCTGCAGATCCTGGAGGATCTCCTCTTCCGAACGCCCCGGGGTGACGGAGAGCCGCAGCCGCACCTGCGCCACCCCCTCCGCCGAGCGCTCCACCGGAGAGGTCGCGCGGACGTCCACTCCCATCTCCGATAGCACGGTGAGCACTCCCCCGATGGCAACCTGGCCACCCCGCACACGCACAACCAGAGTGTGCACGTGGCGCCGGTGAATCAGCCGGTGCTCCACGCGGCTCATAACCAACAGCGTAACAACCGCGAGCAGGGTGCCGAAGATGGCCACCACCATCACCGGGCCCCCCGCCGCCACTGCCATCCCGATCCCTGCCACCACCCAGAGGCCCGCGGCGGTGGTCAGGCCGCGGATGACGTTACCCTGCCGCAGGATGGTCCCTGCTCCCAGGAAGCCGATGCCGCTGACGATCTGCGCCGCGATGCGCCCTGGGTCGTTCCGCGTACCGGCCACCTGAACGCTGACCATCGTGATGAGCGCCGCGCCCATGCAGACCAACATGTTCGTGCGCAGGCCGGCGGGCCGATCGTGGCGCTCACGCTCCAGGCCCACCAGGCCTCCCAGCAGGAGTGCCAGTACCAGCTTGCCAATCATCCACGGTAGTTCATTCCAGGACACGGCCCCGTTCCTTTCCGCGCCTCCAGCGGGATGCGAGGACACCAAGATGGCTGTACGCGAGCCCGTGGCTGCCACTACGCCCCGTTTCTTATCGCGCCCGTTTGTTGTTTGCCTGTCCTTCCTTCGTACGCCGCTGTTTCTACGCTTTGATTGTCCCCGGAACCTACACGAAGGGCGAACAGGGTCAGCCCGTTACCCTCCCGGCTTTATGGTACAGGAACACAGAATAGATGGAAAGCTCTTCTTCCCCACACGGAGCGCCGCTATCCTGCCAGCGTGCCAGTGCGGATAGAGCACCCGCATTCTGCCGGCACGCCCGGAAGTAAGGCTCCGAACGCTTTCGGGGCTGGCTGTATTGTTCCTCTGGCAGGTTGGAAGCCTGCGCCTGCACGCCCGGATGGTCCAAACGCGTAGCAGATCCCGGACTCCTGCTTGACCCCCGACCCCACCCCAATCTTGCCGATAGACAAAGAATTGCTTGACAGCAAGCATAGACTCATGGCACTATTCCTTTAGTCAAACGCTTGTTTGACTGTTGGCTATCCGGATTGGAGGTTCTCTGTGGAACGAGTGACCGGGCGACCCCCAGATAGGGAGAACAGGGAAGTAACAGCGACGGACGCCGTATCCCCGGGAGAAGCGGCAGATCAACTGTTGAAGTCCATTGGCGCATTCAAGCGCGGCACGGGGATGTGGTCCCGCCGCCGCGAACGGGAGGTGCGGGCACGCGAGACCTCCTGGGACGAGTGGATCGAGGCGGAGATGGTGGATCTGGGTTCGGTCGATCTCTGGGACGAGATGGACGAAGTGGCGCGCGTCTGTCTCCTCAGCCCATCGGAGAAGGCGGTGCTCGCCATGTCGCGGCTAGAGGAGTGGTCGCTCCGTCAGATCGCGCGGCACCTCAGAATCACGGTCTATCGTGTGCGGCAGTTACTGGGAAGCGCACTGGCCAAATGCAGCGCGGTGTCCGAGGCGCCCTGTTCGCCCCGGGCGCTGTTCTGGGAGGAGGTGCGGGAGAAGTGGCGGCTGGTCTACCGAGCGCCGCACCGCCCCTGGTGGAAGCCGGGCGGCCAGCGGCGATCCGAGGGCGACGGCTAGCGGCGGAGGGGTGACGCGTAGGGGAGGGTGGGCAGGGGGGATGGAGAAGAGGCTGATTCCTCTCCCTGTCGCTCACTCTCCCTCTCCAAATCACGGGTTCCCAAAGCGATCCATCCACACGGCAGCGGCGCCGATGAGGGTGGGATTGAACGGCTCTGCCTGCGTATAGGTTGCCGGTTGGATAGGCAGCCCCTCCGCCGTCCAGTGTCGGGGGAAGCGGGATCGCGCGCGGATGGAGGCGCGGATCGCAGGCTCCATAAACGGCATCATCGCCACTGCGAACCCGCCCATGTAGAGGATGCGGTGCAACCGGCTCAGGCGGTTGAGGCTCTCCGCCCACCCGAGGCCGATTCCTGCGCCGAACTCGTGTAGCAGCGCCAGCGCCCAGAGCTCTCCCGCCTGTGCGGCGTCCGCCAGCCGCCGGTTGGGGTCCTCATCTTCAGGAACCGGCGCGCCGCGCGCCAGAAAATGCTCCCGGACACGCCGCGCGGCCGCGGAGCCCGAGAAGTAGGCTTCGTAGCAGCCAAATCGCCCACACCCGCAGGGAAGCCCATCCACCGGCACGTAGGGGTTATGGCCGGGCTCTCCCGGCCACACCTCGCCGCGGTTGATGAACGCCCCCCCCCAGCCAGTCGATATCGTGTCCAGGATGACGTACTCGTCCGCGATCCCGTAGCGACCCCAGCGGACCTCGCCGGCGGCGGCGGCTTCCAGATCGTTCGCCAGCGCGAACGGCCGGTTCGCCAGCAGCCCCAGATCCCATTCCTCCGGCCGCGCGTGGCTAATGAACGGGATGTTGGGGGAGGTGAGGATCTGGCGGTGGTCCTCGGCGAGCGGCCCGGCCACGGCCATCGCCCAGCCGTCCACCTCCCACTGGCTGGCAACGTCCCGCAGCCAGGCCTGAAACTCGCCCAGCGCCTGCGCGGGCGGCTGATCCGGAGTCTCGAACGTCTGCCGCGTCTCGGGGAGCAGCGTGGGCCGCGGCGTGCCAGGGTCCCCGGCGAACACCATCGCGTCCACCTTCGTGCCGCCCACATCCACCGCCAGCACCCGCTGCGCGCGCTCCATGGTCGATCTCCCGGCCACGCATCCTACGCTTTAGGTTTTACGCTGTTCGACCACGCATTGGCACGCGGCATGTGATGCCGCTGGAGGCCCGAACAACGCTCGCCCCGCTCACATCAACCTGTCGCAGCGGCTCGCTCTTTCGAGCCTCGCCCAATGGTATCGCAGGCAGCTTGCCCAGCACCGCTACCGCGTGCGGATGGCAGCCTGCCCCGAAAGCTTTCGGGGCCTGCCGCTATTCAATGCCGCAGCCATTGAAGTCCAGGCACGCCCACTCCGCCTGCCCCCTCACCCCGAGGCCTCCGTCCGCTTGTCATACAACCAGGCGAGGAGCTCGTGCAGCGGCCGCGTGTTGAGCACTCTAAGCGGTCCCACCCACCCGCGCCGCGCGGTTGCCACGCCCAGCCGCATGTACCGGAGCTGGGTATCGCTGTGCGCGTCGGTGCTGATCACCAGGCGCACCCCGCTCTCCACCGCTCGGCGCGCGTGGCTATCGTTGAGATCCAGACGATCGGGCTGCGCGTTGATCTCCAGGGCGGTTCCCGTGGCCGCCGCCGCGTGGATGATGGCATCCAGGTCCAGGTCCGCGCCCTCCCGCCGGCCGATCAAACGGTTGGTGGGATGGCCGAGGACGTGCACGCGCGGGTGGTGGATGGCGGCGAGCACGCGACGAGTCACCTGCTCCCGGGACTGGCCCAGCCCGGAGTGCAGCGAGGCGACCACCACGTCGCATGCGGCCAGCATCTCCTCGTCCGCGTCGAGGGCACCATCCGAGCGGATGTCCACCTCCATGCCGACCAGCAGACGCAATCGAGGGAGAGAGCGGTTCACCGCCTCAATTTCAGCTCGCTGCTCGCGGCGGCGCTCAGAGCTCAATCCTCCCGCCACGCCGAGCGCCTGCGAGTGATCCGTGATCGCCAGGTATTCGTAGCCCAGGCTCTCCGCCGCGCGCACCATCTCCTCGATGGTGCGCTGGCCATCGCTCCATTTAGTGTGGCACTGGAGATCGCCGCGCATCTGTTCCAGGGCCACGAGTTCAGGGAGTCGCCGCTCGCGGGCGGCCTCCAGCTCGCCGCGGTCCTCGCGCAGCTCGGGTGGAATCCACGGCAGGCCCATGCAGGCGTAGACCTCCTCCTCGGTTGCCCCTGCGATCCGCTCGTCCGTGTCCGCGCGGAACACGCCGTACTCGCTGATCTTCAGCCCCCGCTGCTCTGCCCAGGTGCGGAGCTTGATGTTGTGGGCCTTCGAGCCGGTGAAGTACTGAAGGGCCGCGCCATAGACGCTGGGATCCACCACCCGCAGGTCCAACTGAAGGCCCTCTTCGGTGATGACCGTGGCCTTGGTCTCCCCGCGGGCATCCACGCGAGCCACGCCCGGGAGGCGCGTGAACGCGTCCAGCACCGCCTCCGGATCACGAGAGGCGGCCAGGAGATCCAGATCGCCGATCGTCTCGCGGAAGCGGCGCAGGCTGCCTGCCAGATCCACCCGCTCCGCCGGGGAGGAGCGGCGCAGATGCTCTGCCGCGCGTTCCGCCATCGGCAGCGCTTCGCTGAGCAAGAGCCGGCGCGTGCGCTGCAGCAGCTGCTCCACTGCCTGGCGGATGTTGGCTTCGGACTTCTCACCGAAGTGAGGCAGACGGCAGACGCGGTGCTGCTCCACTGCCGTCTTCAGGTCGGCGACGGTGACCACACCCAGCTGGTCGTACAGCTGGCGAGCGCGCTTCGGGCCGAGGCCCGGCACGTGCATTAATTCCACCAGCCCGGCGGGCACCTGGCGCTGTAGCTGTTCCAGGTAACGGCTATGTCCCGTCTGGAGGAGCTCGTGAATCTTACCGGCGATGCTGGCCCCGACGTGCGGGATCTTATCCAGGTCTCCGCGCTGGTCGATCTCCCCGATCGGCTCCCCCAGCGCTTCGATCTGGCGCGCCGCCTCCCGGTAGGCGCCCACGCGAAACACATTCTCGCCGCGCAGCTCAAGCAGATCGGCGATCTCGTTCAGGACCTGGGCCACCTGCTGGTTCTTCATCGCGTGTGGGCGCGCGGATGCGCGAGGGAGCCCCTCGCCGCGTTCACCCGCAGTGAAGATACCCGTTCGAAGGGCGAATGAAGAACCACGGAGGATGAGCCAGGAAGGGCGAGCGGAGACGGAAGGGGATACGTGTGGGCCGCTGACCTAACTTTGCACCCACACTTCGTCCCGATTGCATCGGGACCTTCCCTGCGAGGGAAGGAGGGTGTACGCCTAACAAAGCCAGCGCGGGGAACCGGCGACTCCCCTCTCCTCGTCGGGGAAGGGGTTGCCATGCCCCTGCTGCCGCTTCACGCCGGTGCGCAGCCGGATGCCTCCTCGCCTGCCTCCTTTGTCGCCCTCAACTGTGGCGATCCAACCGAGGCAAGAGACTCAATGTGGATCAAAGCTAGCGCTTACCCAGTTGAGCCAGTAGAGTTCCATCAGGCGCTGCGCGGCGCCGTACCCGAACCCTGGCTGGCGTAGATCCCACACTCTTACGAGGTTGTCGTCGCCCGCCGTTGCCAGCGTGCGACCATCCGGCGAGAAGGCCACGGAGCGTACGGGGCCACTCTGTCGCGGCAGCCGTCGCAGCAGCGCACCTGTGTGAGCGTCCCACAGCAGAGCCGCGCACAGCTTGGGCGGCACGAACCGCCCTTCTCCGGTTGCCAGCATCCTGCCGTCGGGGGAGAAGGCGACGGACGCCGCCTCCCCCCGCAGGGCCAGCTGGAACGCGCCTGTCCGCGCATCGTAGAGCTGCACCCCGGGCGAGCCCAGGCACGCCAGCGTCCGGCCATCCGGTGAAAACGCCACGCCGCCGAAGACGGTCCCAGGAAGCTTGGTGGAGTGCACCCGCTTCATCGTCCGCAGGTCCCACACGTTCAGCTCGACCACGCCCGCAGTGGCCAGCAGTTCGCCGCGGGGGGAGAACGCCACTGTGCCCTCGAAGCTGTCGACACCCTTGAACTGCCTTTTACAGGTTGCCCGATTCGGTATCCCAGAGGCAGACTTCCCTTTGAACCCAATTAGCACTGGCCAGCGTCTTGCCATCGGGCGACAAGGCAACCGCCGTGGCGGCCCAGCCAAACTGCTGCAGCAACCTTCCCGACGCCACATCCCACAGCTGCGCAGTACTACCGGCGGCCAGCAGCCTGCCGTCCGCGGAGAAAGCGATCGAGCGGATATAGCTGTTATTCGAGGTGAGGGTGCGCTGCCGGGCGCCCGTGCGCGGATTCCAGAGCACGATGCCGCCGCTCCCCGCGGTCGCCAGGAGTTTGCCGTCGGGCGAGAAGGCGAGAGAACCAATTATCTCGCCGGGGGGCCTCAGCATGCGCGGAAACCAGGCGGCGACATCGAGCGCCACCGGCGTCGCCGGCAGGACCAGGAAGAGTACCAGCCGTGTCCACGCGGGCCACTTCTCCAGGGGGGATTCGCTCACGATCGGTTTCAACCAGCCCAGCAGGGGCAGGCGAGGCCGCTCGTTCCGTAGCGCCGAACCCACGATCCAGCCCACGGCGCCCCCGACCAGGGCTGACACCAGCGTGGGTTTACCTCGCAGAGAGAACAACAGCGCCGGGCTGAGCGCTCCTCCGACCAGCCCCCCGAGGACCCAGCCCGCACGGCCGCCAATGCTGCCGCCCATCAGCCCCATCAGCAGGCCGCTGGGGAGCCCGAGCAGGCAGCCGAGCAGTACGCAGAACAGGGCCATGGGGATGCCCAGGAGGATTGTGGGGATGAGGTCGGACAGCGGGCCGAAGTCGTTCCCTCCCCCGGCCAGTGAGTCGGCGGGTGCTGAGAAGACAGCGACGACCACGCGAGTGAGCACCCAGGCACATCCGAACGCGGCGCCGGCTGCGGCCCCATAGATGGCTCCAACGCGGATGCAGGCCAGGATTGCCCTGGCGCAGCGGAAGGCGCTGGTGGCAAGGGGTTTCATCGCGCTAGGTTCGTCTGTCGCACGTTAGCCGCCCGCCAGGGGCTCGAACATGCTCACCACGTCGCCGTCTCGCAGCGGGGCGCTGTGCTCCACCTGCACGTCGTTGATGGTGACCACGAGCTGGCCCTCTTCGGCCTCGTAGGGGATGCCCAGCCGCATAATCAGGCCGAGCACGTTGGTGCCCTCGGGAATCTCCAGCCGGACCTGGCGGCCGGCGGCGCCTTCGGGCAGGTATTGCCGCAGGGAACCGAACAATCGCAGGCTGATCGTCATGCTACCCGTGAGAGATAGGGCCGGAGGCCCCAGTTATCGACAGGTTTTGAACACTGCCTGACCAGCGAATCTACGGCTGCCAGCCGTATCGGCAGGCTTTATTCCTATCTTATCGACAGGTTGTGAACAGCTGCTGACAACGGGCCTGTGATCTGATGTGCGCTCGTGTGCCGGACGAGAAACCGCGCTGATCACGGCCGCGAGGCAGGTTGAAACATGGGCGCGCGCTAACCTGGGGGGTTGATTAGCCGTACGCGGCCAGCACACTCTCCTCGATATCGAAGTTGGCGTAGATGTTCTGGACGTCGTCGTGGTCTTCGAGCTGCTCCATCAGGCGCAGCATCTGCTGCGCTTCTTTCCCAGCCAGATTGACCGTGGTGCTGGGCAGCTGGGTCACTTCGGCGGCCTGGATGGGAATCCCCGCGCGCTCCAATCCTTCCCGAACGGCGGCCAGCGCTTCCGGCGGGCAGATGATGTCCCAGGTGCTCTCCTCGGCGCGCACATCTTCAGCGCCCAGATCCAGCACCACGAAAAGCACGTCATCCTCCGCCGCGGCATCTTTGGGGACGCTGACCAGCCCTTTCGTGTTGAACAGCCAGGCCACGCAGCCGGACTCACCCAGGTTGCCGCCCGCCTTCGAGAAGATATTGCGCAGTTCAGCCACCGTGCGGTTGCGATTATCAGTCATCGCCTGCACGAGGACCGCCACGCCGCCGGGGCCGTAGCCCTCGTAGGTCATCTCTTCGTAGGAAACGCCTTCCAGCTCCCCCGTGCCGCGCATGATGGCCCGCCGGATGCTCTCCTGCGGCATGCTGTTCTCACGCGCCTTTTCAATGGCCAGACGGAGGCGGGTATTCGCGTCGGGGTTCCCGCCGCCCTCTTTGGCGGCGATGATGATCTCGCGGGCCAGGCGGGTAAAGATCTTGCCCCGTTCGGCATCCTGTCGGCCCTTGCGCAGGCGGATATTGTGCCACTTTGAGTGCCCGGACATCGCTCGCAGCTCCAAGAGTGCCGGCGATCGGCCGGCGGGGATGGGTAGCGGGGGTAGATAGGCGATTATAGCACGCGCCCCCCGGAGCGTCAATGTTCCCGGACCCGCAGTCAGGGCCATCCGATGCTCGGCAGAGCGCACTCCGGCGAGCATCCGGGAGGAGGAATGACGGGTCGCCGCTGCCCGCGTCACGTTCCCGCACGGCGCTTGCTACCTGGATCCGATTAATCCTCGGAGAACCGAACAGCCCTGCCTCTTATGCTCGCCGGCTCGTTCTTGTTTACTACGGTCTCCTCATTCGCCGCAGGAACTTCGGCACTGCCAGGGCGTAAATCCAGGAGGGTCACTTGCGACCCCATCGCGCGCTGGCAGCTTTTTCCCCGGCGCTTGCCGATCGAAACCGCCGCTTCAGGATACCCATATGAGCAGAATAGGGATCGCTATCCTCTCCTTCGCCCATGGGCACGTGAACGCCTATTGCCACCAGATCGCCAGATTCGCTGACGCCCGGCTTGTCGCCGCCTGGGATGATAACCTGGAGCGGGGACGCTCGCTGGCGGAGCAGTTCGGCATGATGTTCTCGCCGCACCTGGAAGACATTCTGGGTCGCGCGGACGTGGACGCGGTCATCATCGCTAGCGAGACGAACAAGCACGCGGACCTGTGCGTCGCCGCCGCCGCGGCGGGCAAGGCGATCCTGCTCCAGAAGCCGATGGCCCTCACGCTGGCGGACTGCGACCGCATCATCGCCGCCGTGGAGCGCACGGGAGTATCGTTCCAGATGGCGTTCCAGATGCGCTGCGACCCCGTGAACCAGAAGATGGTCGAGCTGGTGCACGGCGGCACACTGGGCAAGATCGGCGTCGTCCGCCGCCGCCACTGCATTAACTTCCTCTTCCACCCGCCCACCGGGCCCACCGCCTGGCACATCGACCCCACAGCGAACATGGGGATGTTTATGGACGACGCGGTGCACGCCGCCGATTTCCTCTACTGGCTCCTGGGCGAGCCGGTGAGCGTGATGGCGGAGATCGACAACGTCCTCACCCGCGTTGCCCCGGACGATACAGGCATCGCTCTCTACCGCTTCTCGGGCGGGACGATGGCCATATTGTTTAACAGCAGCGTCATCCTGGCGGGAGAGAACACCACCGAGATTTACGGAGACCGGGGCGTGCTGATTCAGAACCACGACGACGCCGTCTCCACCGCGATGACCACGCCTCACTCCGTGGCGCTGCGGCTGTACCGGCGCGGGCAGCCCGCTACCTGGATGCATTTCCCGTTTCGCATACCGCGCAGCCACGGCGACCGGATTGCCGCCGTCCCGCGGCCCTGGATCGATATGCTGCAGTCGGGCAGCGCGCCTGCCTGCGGCGCGCGCGAGGGTAAAGTCTCGGTGGCGATGATCCTGGGGGCCTACCGAAGCGCCGCCGAGGGGCAACGGGTGAACTTCCCCCTGGATTGACCGGAGGCCGCCGTGAACGTGATCCTCGTTTCCCTTGATACCACCCGTGCCGACCATCTGAGCTGTTACCGCTGGCCCCGGCTCACCAGCCCGCACCTGGATCGCCTGGCGGAAGAAGGCATCCTCTTCGAGCGGTGCTTCAGCCCCTGGATCCCCACCCATCCCGCCCATACCAGCCTGTTCACCGGGCAGGACCCGATGCGCCACCAGGTCATCGCCCAGGGCGGTAAGGCAGAACTGGCGGCGGAGATCCCCACTCTGGCCGAGCTGCTGCGCGACCGGGGCTACTTCACCGCCGCCGCGGATAACCTGGGCCGCTGGTTCAGCCGCGGCGTCGCACTCTACCGTACCTACCGCTGGACCCACGATCCCTCGGGTGGCTGGCGCAAAGGTGAAGCGGTGACCGAGGCGGCCCTGGAGGTCCTTAATGCCGCCGCCTGCCAGGACCGGCCGTTCTTCCTCTTCCTGCACTACTGGGACCCGCACACGCCTTACCTGCCGCCATCCCCCTTCGATCGTCTGTTCTACACCGGCGACGATCCCGACGCCAGTCGGGACCACCGCGGCATGGCGCCGGTCCTCAACTTTCCGCCCTTCGGCGGCTATTTTCGTGACTGGATGGGCGACGTCACCGACATCGAGTTCCCCAAGGCGCAGTATGATGCCGAGATCGCCTATATGGACGCCTGCCTCCAGCACGTGTGGACCCGACTGGAGGAGCTGAACCTGGCGGATCGTACCCTGGTGGTGGTCACTGCGGATCACGGTGAGGAGCTGGATGAACACCAGATGTGGTTCGACCACCACGGCCTCTACGACACAAACCTCCATATCCCGCTCATCCTGCGGGGACCGGACATCCCGCGCGGCGCCCGGGTGGAGCTGCCCGTGCGTCTGGTGGACGTGGCCCCCACCATCCTCTCCTATCTGGGGTTTGAGGGCCTCCCCGCGGACCTCGGCTTGGTGGGGGAGAGTCTGCTTCCCGCCCTAGCGGGCGGCGTGGACCGGGGAACGGGAGAGACCCTCTACCTCACCGAATGCACCTGGATGCGCAAGCGCGGCCTGCGCACGCGCGAATGGAAGCTGATCGTGGCGCGGGACCACCCGGATATCCACGGCCGCCCGCCGGTGGAGCTCTACCACCTGCCCACCGATCCGGGAGAACAGCGCAACCTGGCGGACGAGCGCCCGGACGTGGTGACGCGCCTGAAGGCGGACCTGTTCGCCTGGGTGGCGCGCCGGCAGCGGGAGACCGGCCTGCCGGACCCTATCGAGGCGCAGGAGATCACCCTGCGTCAGATCGGGGGGAAGACGGCCCCGCGGCCACCGGATGGAAAGATCGCCCCATCCTCGTCCGGCTGAGCCGGCCCCTTGGCGCGCGGCCAGAAGAACACGGTCCTCACGGGGTGTACTTTCACCGCCTCTCGCAGCGTCTAAACGTCGGATAGGCCTCCGGTAGCTCTGCCGGAGAGACGCCCGGCGGCCCACCCTTTGCTTTTCCTCTTGCGCCCCTCGTCCCGAAAGCGTTCGGGACGGCCCGTGCCACGGAAAGGAGACCGGTATGCCACCCATCCGACTGGCGTTCTTCGCCGCCTTGCTGAGCAGCCTCATCGCCGCTCCCGCCTCTGCCGACAATTCCCGCCGCACGATCAACATCACCGGCCAGGCCACGCTCTCGGTCACGCCGGACACGGCGCGCCTGTTGTTCGCGGTGGTGACCATCTCCCCCCGGTTGGAGACCGCCCGCGCCGAGAACGCCGCCGCCATGCGCAGGGTGCTGGAGGCGCTGCGCGATCTGAAGCTGCCCCCGATGAAGACGACCACGAGGCCGGACGGCACTCTGGAGACCAGCCCCGGGCTGGATCTGCAAACCGGAAGTGTGGACGTGCAGCCACTGGATGCAGAGCGCCGCAGCCGGACGGAGCCGCGCGCCATCGTTGGCTATCAGATTACGAACTCGGCGGTGGCGCGCTACCATGACCCGAACTCGGACAAGCTGGCCGCCACGATGTCGCGCATCCTGGACACGGTGCTGGAGAACGGCGCCAACCAGGTTAGCGAGATGGAGCTCTTCCTGCGCGACGACGAGGCAGCCAAACAGAAGGCGCTGGTGGCCGCCCTGGCCAACGCGCGCCGGAGGGCGGAGTTAGTAGCGCGGGAGGCAGGGGTCAAGATCCGCGCGGTACGGTCCATCGAGACCGGGTATTCTTACGCCGCACGAGGCAGGGCCCTTGGCTCGGACTTTGATCTACCCGAGGGAGCGGGTGGCGCACTCGCGTACGGGATACGCGAACAAACTCCCCTGGTGGCAGGCACGCTGCTCTTCAGCAGCACCATAAACGTCACCTACGAGATCGAGTAGCGGCAGCGGGGACCCGGGCCGGCGTCTCAGGCGCTGTCCAGCAACCCGCACGCCACGTCCGCATTGCGGGCCGCCGCATGGGCGAGGGCGGCCACGCGCACCTGGAAAGCCTGGCGATCCCGGGGGGAGAAATCGAGCGCGGCGCGGAGGGCGGCGGCCAGGCGCTCGGGGTCGGGTGCGTCCAGGCGACCTCCGTCCGGCAGGCACAGCTGCCGCCGCAGGGCGTCCACCTTCGGGTCGTAGGAGAGCGCCACAGCGGGGACGCCGCCCGCGGCGGCGAAGATCAGCGCGTGCAGGCGGGCCGCGATCACGGTGTCCATCCGTTCCGCCAGCGCCAGCCACTCCCCGGGCCGCAGCGCCTTCCGCACCACCCGCGCGCCCCGTCCCGAAAGCTTTCGGGACGCCGCCAGCTGCTCGGCCACCGGCAGGTCGAGCGCCGGATGAAGCGGCCACAGCAGCACCTCCGCACCGGGCGCCGCCTGGCGCAACGCGGTGGCGACCGCCTCCGCCGCCCCTTCGTCCCCCGGCCAGGGGCGTAGAGCGATGCCAATGCGCGGCCGGGCGTCGCCTCCTAACAGCGCCTGGACCCGCGCCGTCCGTTCCGGCGCCAGCGCGAACACCGGATCGGCGGTCACCTCGAGCGGCGGGCGGCGCACGCCGATTTCCCGCAGCAGCGCCGCCGACTCCGCGTCGCGGACGGTAATCGCCTGCGTGCCCTGCAGCACCGCCGCCGTGAGCCGCTGCGCCGCGGGGCGGCGGAGCGGCCCGATCCCCTGCGCGAAGATCATCGCGGGCCGGCGCAGTCGGCACGCCAGAATAAGGATCGCCAGGTAATAAAGGAGGGACTGGAGGCTGGTGCGGTCCTGAAGCAGGCTGCCGCCGCCGCTGAGGAGCAGGTCGGCGCGGCGCAGCTCGGCCAGGAGCGCTGGCAGGCGCATGCGGGGGATGCCGACGACGTGGGGATGGTCCCGCCGCGTGGTCCAGGGATCCGCGGAGAGGGCGGCGATTTCCAGATCGGGCCGGCGCTGGCGCAGGAGGTGGACGGAGGCGGCCAGCACCGCCTCATCCCCCGCGTTGCCAAACCCGTAGTATCCGGAGAAGAGAACGCGCGGCATTCCTTCCTACTTGCCGGGTCACCGCAGGGAGATGCAGGGAGCGCGGAGGCAGAGGGAGCAGGAGAGCGGGGGAACGGGAGAATGGATGGCTTTGCCCCTTCACCTACTCTCCTATCCTTCCTGTTCCGACATCTGCACTCAACGGCCCCGGCTCACCCCAGAGTCCCGACAGCGTCGGGACCAGACGACGAGGCGGCTGCGACGGCGGGCTCGCCCGGAGGGCCCGCACGGGCGGCAGTGCGCAGGACGGCCCAGGTGAGCAGCAAACCCAGCAGCCCGCCAAGCCACACGCCGTTGAACACGCGCAGCAGCGTTACGTGCAGGGGAGTGTGCAGGTGGCAGAAGGTGTTCACGATGCTGACCTGCCCAATTGCCCCCAGGAGGAGCAGCGGCAGGGACCAGCGCCGCCATCCCGATCCCGAAAGCCTTCGGGACGCCGCCCAGGCCAGACCCAGGATCAGCAGCGGGTGGCCAATGAGGAACTCCTTCGTCCGCGGGCGCACCAGCATCACGCGGTCGAGCACGCTGCGGAACTTCATTTCCAGGGAAGAGACGCCGACGCCCGTGTCATTGCTGGTGCGCAAGAGCAGCAGCGCCAGCGCCGCCACGGCCACCAGCAGTCCGAGTGCGTGCCAGGTGCGGATCGGCTCGTCCAGGAAGAGCCGGGCCCGCTGCGCGGCCCGCTGCCGCGTGCGCGGCCAGGAGTCGCCCGCCTCTATTCCCACCAGGTAAACCAGCCCGATAGCCAGGATCGGCAGGACATGAGCCGCTTTGATGCCCACGAAAGAGCGGATCTTCAGCAGGAACTGCTGCTCGCTGAGCAGCGCCGCCACCATTGCCCCGGTGAGCACTGAGAACAGCGAGAGCCGCAGGAAGTGGCGGCAAGCATAGCGCAGCGGCGATCCAGACACAGGCGATGCCATTTCGGCCGTCGCGCCCGCGGGCAGCGGGATCCAGACAAACGCCAGGACCGGCCCCACGAGCGCCGCCGCCAGCGCTACCAGTTGCCGCCCGAGCGAGCCCGTCAGCAGCACGGCGCCTCCGGCCACCACGCTCCCCAGCACCGTCAGCCGCCACTGCGCCCGCTTAGGAACTGGCAGGATGAGCGCCAGAAGGAGGACCGCCATCGCCGCCGTGCCGCTGGCAACGGGCAACGCGGGCAGCCGGCCGGCCAGCCCGGCGCCAAATAACCGGGGAACGGCGGGCGCGGGTCCCAGTTGCAGGCCGGCGCCCTGGAGACCACGCGCAATCGCCGCCACATAGCGGACATTATCTTCGAAGGTGTCTTCCAGAACCGCGTTCGGCGGCCGGACATAGCAGAGACGAATGTTTCGCTCCGCAGCGGCGCGCACGTAGCGCTCGATCGCCTCTGGCAGCGTCAGCCGTGTCATCTCCGCGCCGGCGATTGAGTGCACCCGCACCACACGCTCCGGCACCTGTTCCTGAAGGCTGGCATCCCCGCGCTGCTTGCCAAATTCGACTGCCCCGTACCGGAGATCGTGGCGCGCCAGCGCCTCCGCCGTGGCGCGGATCTGGTTCTGGAACCCCACTATCTCCTCGCCCGCGAAGATCACTGTCCGCGCTCCCGCAGCGCGCAACTCACCGAGCAGCCAGTCGATAGCATCGGGCCGGGCCCCCAGAAAGTTATCGGGCCGGGCCACCAATGTCAGTCCCGCGGCGGTTACCTCGCGGACGACGATGGGGTCCAGACCCACGGGCAACGAACGGATATCGTCCCACGCGCCTGGCACGTAGATCAGCGGCCGCCCACGTACCTCGAACCGCACCCGATCTCCGGCGGGCGGCGGAGACGGGCGCGTCCCCGGGATCTTATGCGTCAGGTGCGCGACTACGCGCCGGGCGGTAAGGTTGTCGCCGATGCTGATCTGCGTGTCGTGCCCGCCCGGCCGCGTTTCCTCGCCGGCGGCCTGAACCCGAAGCGCCCCGGCCTGCTGAAGATCTTGCAGCGTGTCTTCGGCGACCGCCAGGCCGGTCATTCCCGCCGCCCTGAAGCGGCGCAGAGCGTCCGCCGTGGAGTGGCCCGTAGCGGCGGCCAGCCGACGCACGTCCGCGTACTCCAGGACCACTTCCACGGCGCGGTTTCGCTGTTCCGTGCGGTAGCGTTGCGTGAGGATTCCGACAGCGGCGACCAGCCCGATGAGAGCCAGCGAGAGGGGCAGCTTGTGAATGCGGCGCCAGTCCATCGAAGCGATCAGCCTCTACCAGGGGGGGCGTCGGGCGGCCAGTACGAGGGGGGGCCATAGTAGCGAGGCCGGCGTCGCTCGGGCGGCGCCATCAGGCGGATCAGCAGCCACCCCGCCGCGAAACCGCCGATATGCGCTGCGTACGCCACGCCTCCCCCGTCCTGAATCATCCCACCACCCAAAACCTGGCTCAAGACTTGCAGCAGGAACCAGAACCCCAGCACCACCCCGGCGGGAAGCACCCAGGTGGTGATAAAGAAGCCCAGGAAGATCAGCGTCGTCACTCGCGCCCCCGGATAGAGCACAAAGTAGGCGCCCAGAACGCCGGCAATCGCTCCTGACGCTCCAATTGTCGGAACTTGTGAGGCAGGGTTAACAAACAGATGTGCAGCAGCGGCCGCCAGCCCCGCCAGAATATAGAAGATCAGAAACCGCGCTGGCCCCAGGCGGTCTTCAATGTTGTTACCGAAAATCGCCAGGAACCACATGTTTCCCAGGACGTGCAGCCAACCGCCATGCAGGAACATGGCGGTGAACAGCGTCACCCACGCGGGCTCGTAATTCTCGGTGCGGACGAACATGATCAGCCTGGGCGGCAGGCCTGTCTCGCGATGGGGTGGGACCTGGAGCACGGCCGCGGGTACCATACCGAAGCGCGCGGAGAGCGTATCGATACCGCCCACTTCTGGAGATGCGAGCTGAAGTAGAAAGACCACCACATTGACGGCGATGATGGCGTAGGTGACGTAGGCGGTGCTACGCGTGGGGTTTTCGTCGCGGAGCGGAATCACGTCGCCGCGCTCGCTTTCATCTACGCCCGGGTCTCGCCGCGCCAGGCACCCCTCGCGCCAGCGGCCCCGGACCGGCCTTATCGCTCGACTTATTGTAACCGACGTGGCCCCTCCCCGCCGCCGGGGCGCGGCCGGCGCGGGAGCCATCGCCCCGCGCTCTATCAGGTCGGGTGTAATGTGGGGTGGCTACCGCGCGTCTATCCTAGCGATATCGGGATAAGGCCCCGGTCTGCACAGGCGGGGTATCCCAGTGGACCAGCCCCCGAATAGGGAATACCCGCATACTGGCACGCTCGAACGGTAGTCTTAGCACGCAGCCAGCGTGGAGCGTCAAGCGTTTGGAAAACCTCCCCACGCCCGGTGCCTATCCCGAACGCAGAGCATCTGAACGCCCAACAGCCGATGCCAATGCCCAACGTCGGAACGCCCGCCTCGCCGATGCGTGAGTCGGATCCCTCTCATTCCGACGCGATCGCCGACTCCCCAAGTTCTGGCGGCGTGCGGTGGCTGGCGGTAGCCGGCGCCGCGGCAGCGGGGCTGACGCTGGTAGCGCTCACCGCGCGCGCTACTGCCCATCTCGTCACGCGGCTGCCGCGTTACCTGCGTCGCCCTCGCCAGGCAGGAGGCCTGGATCTGGAGCCGGTCTCCTTCCCGTCGCTGGATGGCACTCCCCTGCGGGGCTGGCTGGCGCGAGCGGGCGCGTCGGAAGCGCGCGGGGTTGGTATCCTCTGCCACGGCTATATGCAGGACCACCTCGATGTGGTGCCGGTGGCGCGTTTTCTTCAGCGGGCAGGTTACACCTGCTTGCTGTTCGACTTCCGCGCCGCCGGCCAGAGCGGCGGGGACCGGTGCACGATCGGCTACCAGGAGGCTCTCGACGTGCGGGGTGCCCTGCGCTTTCTCGCCTCCCTGCCGGAAATGGAGGGGCGGCCGCGCTTCGGGGTGGGTCGCTCGATGGGGGGAGCCGCCCTGGCCCTCGCGGCCCCCCATGCGCCGGAGCTGGCAGCGCTGGTTCTGGATGGCGTGTACCCCGATCTGCGGCAGGCGCTCGACAGCCGGTGCAGGCTGATCTGGGGGCCGTTGGGACCGCTGGCCGCGCGAGCCGCCCTGCCGGTGTTGCGCCGCGCGCTGGGCGTGGAGCCTGCCGAGGTTTCGCCCCGCGCGGTGCTCCAGCAGCTGGAGGGTGTACCCACGCTCCTCATCCACGCCGACTGGGACATCTTCATCCCCCAAAAGGTCGCACGGGCGATGGCGGAGAGCACCGCCGAGCCGAAGGAGTTCTGGCAGGTGCCCCGGGCGACCCATTGCTGGGCCCATGTTTGGTATGCGCACGCATACGAGCGGCGGGTGTTGGCGTTCCTGGAGCGATCCCTGCCCCACGGGCGTAACATAGATTTAACAACTGCGATACAACCGCGAAATATCGGCTGCGGAGAATAACCACGTGCGGAGGAGCGCCCATATGGGCAGCTGTGGGTCAGCCACCCGATGGCCGGTCTCCGGCGCGTGGGGACGTTCCCCTGATCCCCTGCGTCCACGGGGGTGAACGGGCTCGGTGCGCCCGGCGTCGGCCCTGTCCTTCTCACCCGATCCTGGCGCGTGGGAGAAGAACGGACGGCGGCGCGGCGGCCGCCATCAGCCGTCCTTTGATCTCCGCGCGTGAGGAGAAACCGCTGACTTGGCGCGTCCCAACGCGTTTGGGAGCATCGCCGCGCGCCACTCGCGCTCGTTAGAAGGAGGAACCGTAAGTGAGCACGCCCGCGGACGTCCTGCGTCTCATTCGGGACAAGGGCATTCAGATGGTTGACGTGCGGTTCGTCGATCTGCCCGGCATCTGGCAGCATTTCTCGATGCCTGCGGAAGAACTGACGGCGGATGCGTTCGAAGAGGGCCTGGGGTTTGATGGCTCCAGCATCCGCGGATTCCAGCAGATCCAGGAATCCGACATGATCCTCATCCCCGACGCGACCACAGCGTTCGAGGATCCGTTCACCCAGGTGCCCACCCTGAACCTGATCTGCGACGTCGTCGATCCCGTTACCCACGAGCCCTACACCCGTGATCCCCGCTATATCGCCCGGAAGGCGGAGAACTACCTTGCCAGTACCGGCATTGCGGACACGGCTTACTTCGGCCCGGAAGCCGAGTTCTACATTTTCGACGATGTCCGCTTCGATCAGGACAGCCACTCCGGCTACTACTTCGTGGATAGCATTGAGGGTATCTGGAACTCGGGCCGCGAAGAGAAGCCCAACCTCGGCTTCAAGCCCCGCTACAAGGAGGGCTACTTCCC
>JACQGL010000086.1 GCA_016199525.1 Armatimonadota bacterium | reverse complement strand
TATCCAGCCACTCGGAGGGCCTGGTAAACTCGACGGTGCCGGTGGTGAATCTGGAGGGGCTGCAGGCGGATATCAGGCGAGCCGCTGGGAGGAGAGTCGCCGGCATATTTGACCACCATCCGCTTGACGCAGCCGCCGCAGGGAACCGGGAACGCTACTTCGAGCCCGGGGAGCCTTACTATGCCGCGTGGGCCCGCTGGGCGTGGAACCCGCTCGAGGGTAGCCCCCAGGAGTTTCTGGACGCTTGGGCGGAGTGCAGGTTCCCAGGGGCGGCCGGGAAGGTCGCAGCGGCATATCGCGAGCTGCTGGGCGTTCGGGATAAGCTGCTTTTCCCAACCGGGCTTGCCAGGGGCTTCTTCGCGCCCTGGCTGAGCTATTTCGACTGGGCGGTGCTTTCCCCGGAGACCTGCTTCGAGGCCAGCTATGATGCTCTACGTTCGGGGCCGCTGGCGTTCGCGGAGGCACCCTATGGCTACCCGCCCGACGGCTGGAGCTGCCGGCTCTTTGACGAGAACCTGCGCCGCACCTCGCTTGCCGAGAACCCGGCAGCCTGGATAGACCGCTTTGATGCAACCAGCCCAATTAGGTCGGCCATCGCGAACATCGAGGATGCGGCCGCGGCGTCCCCGGATGATCCGCACCTGCCCAGGCTCTTGCTGTGGCTGCGCGGCTCGCTGGCGCTGGCGCAGGTTTACCGGGACTACGCGGAGGCCGGCATCAGAGCGAGCGTGCTCGGAGATGAGAACCGCCCCGAAGTGCGCATACTCCTGCAGCGCGCGCTCGATGCAGCCTACGCGTACATGAGTGCTCCTACATCGCGAAACATCCTGTGGTCCCGCTGGGGGCACAAGCTAACGAAAATGGGATGGCTTCGGATGCTTCAGCACAAGCTGGGACTTGGCGCCGACAGAAAGGTAATCGTTCCCGAGCCGCTTGTTGCGCCGGTTATGCCATCTGGAGTGCTGCTGCCTCTGGACGTCAGCGCAGCAGCGAATACAGCGTCCGATTGGCAGTTCCACGATTACCCGGCCGACTTCCCGGACGACCCACACGTGCCGGTCAATCCGGAGCCTCACCGCTTCGACTGGCTACCCAGGGGCAGCGTGGAATACGGGGGTGTTCCGTTCAGGCTTTCGGGCTCCTACATCGCACTGGCGTCCAAGGCTTTGCCGCAACTTACCGGCGCGTCCGGATGGATCGATGGGGGCGGCGAGCTTTCCTGCTTCCACCTGCTGGCCGCTGCCGTCTGGCGCGAGGCTCCGGGCGTTCCGATAGGGGTTCTCGAAATCGAATACGGCGACGGCGGCCGGGCTGAACTGCCCATCCGGTTCTGGGAAGAGGTGACTAATTACAAGTTTGCAGAAGTGACTCCGTCCGCCGCGGTGCCCGTCATACTCGACGAGCCGGGATACCACGGGCATTTCACAGGCCAGATCCGGGGCATCAATCAGTTCAGGCTCGTAAACCCGCGGCCGTGGGAAGCGGTGAAGCGAATCCGGTTGAAGTCCTCCGGTGCGCAAGCGTCACTGCTGGTTTTCGCAGCCACAGCGGAAGCTCATCCTGAACGCTAGCTTACTTGTCAACCCGAGACCAGGCTGGCTCAACGGGATGGAACGAGTCTCTTACTAGCGCGAAGCATTACGCTGACGAGTCGAAGAGAGTTTCGTAGCCGTGCGGCCGGACGAACTGGCCGCGCTCTACGCCCAGTGGGAGAGGTCGAAAAATGGCACCGCTCCTGCAGCAGGGTTACATCTCTATGAGGCATGCTCCATCCTTGCAGGCTCCCGCAGGGCGAACCACCCAAACCCAACCACGATGCCGATCAGCGCCAGCCAGCCGACGAACGCGCGGGTTTGCTGCTGTGCCGTGGGCATCGTAAGGGCAGCGACCTCATGCCGCATGCAGCATTGAAGTGGTAGTTGCGCCCGGCAGAGGACACGAGACGGCGCCAGAGCTCTTCGCATCGCAGCGAATGCTCGACTTCTTCCTCGCGCGCCTGGAATAGCCCAAGAAACGCAGTTGGCAGGCGGGCGGTAAGGTGTTAGGACGTTATCACAACGATTGTGCAGTATTCCATTCCGCACACCGGCATCGTGACTGCCGCTGGACGCCGGCGCGGTAGGCGTCGCCAAGAGGAGAAGAGCATGGCTAACAGTCCTTCGGAGCGAAAAGGAGTGCGAGTCCCGTACTCGAACCTGGGCAGCATCCTCGGAGAAGAGGAGCTCGCGGTATTGGCTGAAGTCCTCAAAGGCGACACACTGACCGTCGGCCCCTGGCGGGACAGGTTCGAAAAGGAGTTCGTCAGTTACGTTGACGCCGGCTTTGCCATATCCACCACCTCGTGTACGACCGCACTTTACCTCGCGTCCCAGGTGCTGGGGCTGCGGCCCGGCGATGAGGTTATCGTGCCTCCCTGCACCTTCGTTGCCACCGCTCTGCCCGTACTTGCCGCAGGCGCGAAGCCGGTTTTCGCCGACATCGACCCGGACTCTTTCAACATCAACCCCGCCGAAGTCGCAGACAAGGTCACAGAGAGGACCCGCGCGGTAATCCCTGTTCACTACGGGGGACAGCCTGTCGATATGGACTCGATCCTGGACATCGCCAGAGAGCACAACCTCACCGTCATCGAGGATGCGGCCCACGCGCCCGGAGCGAGCTACAAGGGGAAGATGATCGGCAGCATAGGCGATATGACGGCGTTCAGCTTCCACACTTTGAAGAACATGACCACCCTCGGCGAAGGCGGTATGCTGACGACCAACGACCCCGGGATCGCCGAGCGGGCGGTCAGGCTCAGGACCATGGGCTGCGGTCCGTATCCGAACCAGTCCGAGCCCTGGGAGCCGTTCTTCTACGATACTTACTACCTGGAAGGCCGGGTAGGCAACAACTATCGCATGTCCGAGGCGCAGGCGGCCGTGGGCTGCGTCCAGCTCAAGAAGCTGGAGTCGATGACCCGGCGCAGGCAGGAGATAGCGCAGCGATATACCGAGAAGCTCTCGGAAGTGGAGGGCGTCGTCGTCCCAAAATCATACGTGCAGCCCCGGCAGGATATCAGGAGCGTGGGTCATATCTATACAGTTCTTCTGGACGACGCCCTGGGGATAAACCGGTCGGACTTCCTGAACATACTCTATTACGAAGAAGGAATAGAGTTTCATCTCCAGTATAAGCCGATCTATTTGCTCAGCATCTTCAGAGAGAGAGGCTATAAACCGGGACTGTGTCCGATAGCGGAAGACCTCTTCAAGCGGCTGGTCAGTCTCCCCATCTACCCCAAGATGACGGACGCGATGGTCGATACGGCAGTTGCGGGAGTGAAATCGGCCGTACGTAAAGCGCAGAGCGCCGTGAAGCCGAGTTTGCCGCCGGTGCCCGGCAAAGTGTGACGCTTGGAGGAGCATGAGGGCATGAACCAGGTCCACTGGGCATTGATTGGGGCAAGCGCGTTTGCCCGAGAATGGCTGGCGCCAGCGATCAGCGCGGCGGAGGGGGGGGCGACTTGCGGCTATCGTCTGCCGGCCATCTAAACTGGCAGACGCCGAGCACACTGCTGGGGAACTGGGCGCGGTGAAAGTCTACACAGACTTCCAGTCAGCACTGGATGACGGGCAGATAGATGCAGTCTATGTCGCTGTCCCGACGCCGCTGCACGCCGAGTTCTGCATCGCAGCGGCAGAAGCGGGTAAGCACATTCTCTGCGAAAAACCGATGGCGGTCAGTACAGCCGAATGCACGCAGATGATGATGCGGCAGAGGCGAACGGAGTCGTCCTGGCGGTGGGACACTGCACGCGCTTCCACGCCGTCCATCGAAAGGCCAAGGAACTGCTGGATAGCGGCGCAATTGGCCGGCCCGTCTCCGCGAAAGTCCACGCCTCCTTCTGGTATCCTCCGGAGGAGAATATTTGTAGGAAAGACTACTTTATGGCCGGCGGAGGGCCGGTGTACGACATGGCCAGCCACGCAATCGACTTCCTCCGCTACATGTTGGGAGAAGTCAGCGACGTAGCCGCTTTCGTGGACCATGTCATTTTCGACTATGAAGCCGAGGACACTTCCACATTAGTACTGCAGCCGCACTTGTCCCGATGAACGGGCGTGGTCGGCCCCGCCGCGCACGAACGGCGCTCTCCACGGCGGCACTCCTGTGCCAACGGCGCTACCGTTCCCACCCGAGCAGTCGCCCCACGCTACGAGGGACGGCGGGGGGGCGCTGCCACTTGATCGTGCACGCGGGCTGCCCGCCCTCGGGCTCCAGCATCAGGCGAGCGCCGTGTGCGTCGTGCATGGGCGGGGCATCGCGGAAGAAAAGTACCCACGCAGGCAGATCGCCGCTGATGGCATCCCCGGCCAGCGTCTCCCGAAGCAGGGCTTGAATCGGCAGGGGAGGCTCCGCGGCCGGGTGGCTCAGACCCTCTGCATCGGTCAGCACGGCATGTTGAGCGATCTGGCGCAGATCGGACGCGCTGGCGCTTTCCATGCCGAACAGGACGAGCAGCGTAGATCGCTCCAGGATCTCCCGGAGCGCCCCTCGATTCTCCTCCGACGTTTCGGACGTGGCGGAGAGCGCCGCCTTCCACCACCGGCGGGTACACCAGGCCAGCATCAGCCAGTTGTTCCGGACGTGGACCACATCGCAGAGCCAGGGCAGCGCGGCCCGCACACGCTCCTCGGGCGAGATGACCTGTGCGCGAACAGCCTCCCGCTGCTGCTGTCGCAGGCTCTTCAGAAGGTTCTGTGCCGCCAGCGGATACCGGATTGGCGTCTCCCAGCGATACGTTCGCTCCTGCACCCCGCCCACATCGCGGACGATCAGTTCCAGCGCTCCCCCGGCGGTCAGCGGGTCACCCTCGGGGGTCTGCCTAGGGAAGAGGAGCGCCTGCGTGCCCTCCGGATTGGCATCGCAGAAGGCGGAGGCCAGCCGGCGTGGTGGCGGGAGAGGGGGGTACTCGCGTCCGCGAGCGTCTCGCACGCGGGCTCGTTCGCGGAGCCGCTCCCAGCCCTCCATCTGCTCCCCCTCCGGCGGACGCAGATAAATGAGGATCGAGCGCTGGAAGAAGCGCATTGCCAGGTAGTTGGCGGGGGACGGGTCGATCCGGTCCGCGGACACGATATAGGTCACCAGCTCCGGCGGAATCCAGAGGGCCAGGAGCGGATTCGCCTGGTCATCCGTGCGCGACAGCAGAGGCAGGACGCGGTCCTGAAACTCGCGGTGGCGGATCTTGAGCGGCGGCGCCGCCGTCCCACTCGACGGCACGACAGCGGCGGCGAGCGCCAGTGCCGCCAGCCAGGCCATTCGGCGCATGAGACACTCCTCGATGAACAGCGGCAGGGGTAGTGAGCGAGGGACAGGCAGGCGGATGGGCTTATCACCCCCATTTTAGCACATCAAGAGTGCTGTTCGGGCACCGAGGAGAGGAGTACCGCCCCTTTCCTCGCCCGCTCGGATTCGTTCCTGCTCTCCACGCCGGATATCCGTTACAATCGGTACGTGATCGCTCGCGCCGTTCCGCCGATCCTCCTCCTCACGCTGCTGTTGGCGGCTGCCGGCTGCTCCGCCAGGCGTGGCGCCCGCGAGGTGGTCGTCTATACCTCGCTGGATCGTCCCTACGCGCAGCCGATTGCCGCCGCCTTCGAGCGCGACACAGGGATCCGCGTCATCCTGCACACCGATACGGAGGCGGAGAAATCGCTGGGCCTCGCCAACCTGCTGCGCGCCGAACGCGGGCGGCCGCGGGCGGACGTCTTCTGGAGCTCGGAGGCGGTGCGCCTCATCCAGCTGGCACGCCAGGGGCTGCTGGCGCCGTATCCCTCTCGCCACCGCGCCGCCTATCCTGCTATGTTCCGGGATCGCCAGGGCTACTGGACCGGCTTCGCCGCGCGGGCGCGAGTGATCGCCTACGTTCCGGGGCGAGTACATCCGCCGCGCGATTTCCTCGCCCTCAGCACCCCCGCCTACCGCGGCCAGGTGGTCATGGCGAACCCGCGCTTCGGCACCACCGCCACCGAGGTGGCGGCGCTCTTCCAGGTGTGGGGCAAAGAGCGCGCCACCGCGTTCTACCGCGCTCTACGGGCTAATCAGGTTCAGGTGGTGGATGGGAACAGCGCCGCCGCGGAGGCCGTGGCACGCCGCCGGGCGCTTCTGGGCCTCACAGACACAGACGACGCCTACACCCGTATGGACCGCGGCGCGCGCCTGCAGGTGCTGTTCCCGCAGCACGGGCGGGGCGGCACGCTGCTCATCCCGAACACCGTCGGCCTGGTGGCGGGGGCGCCGCACCCTGAGGAGGGGCGGCGGTTTATTGATTATCTGCTCTCCCCGGAGACGGAGCTCCGGCTGGCGAATCTGCCCAGCCGCCAGGTGCCGCTCCACCCTGAGGCTCGCCGCCGCGCCCCCGCACGCGTGCGGCCCCTGCTGGCGGTGCGGCCGCTACCCGTAGACTACGCCCGACTGGCGGAGCAGATGGAGGCGGTGGATCGTTTCCTGCGCGAGGAATTCGAGCGGTGAAATTCTCGTCTCTCCGCTCCGGCGCTCCACGCCTTACGATCCCGAAAGCTTTCGGGACGGGTGGCATCCTGCTGGTAGTGGCGCTGCTGCCCCTGGGATGGGTCCTTCTCGGCGGGATGGTGGCAGCGGGCCAGATCACCCTGGAGGGGCGGGCCCTGCTGGATGCCGTGGAGGCGCGGCTGTGGTGCCGCAGCCTGTTGCTGGCCCTGCTGGCCGCCGGGGTGTCTCTGGCCGTGGGACTGCCGTATGGCTGGCTGTGGGCCCGCGGCGATATTCCCCTGCGCCGTCTCTGGGCTGCCGCCTCCCTGCTGCCGTTGCTCCTGCCGCCCTACGCTCTGGTAGTAGCCGCCCTCTACATTGAAGAGCGCTCTGGCGTGGGCCTGATTTCACCCGCGTGGTCCGGCCTGGCGCTGGGGCTGCCGGCCACGGTGGGTACGGCGGCGCTGGTCCTGGCGGCTGGGCACTGGCCCGCGGTAGCCTGGCTTGTGGCGCTGGCGGCGCGCGGTGTGCCTCGTGAGCTGGAGGACGCGGCGCGACTCTCCCTCTCGGACCGGCGTGCCGCCTGGTTTGCCGCCTGGCCCTCCCTCTGGCCCGCGGCGCTGGCCGGACTGACGTTCGTGTTCCTGGTGGCGTTCGCCAACTACAGCGTGGGGGATAGCCTGGGGCTGCCCACCTATGCCCGCGAAATCCTGATGCGGTTCAAGGGCGACTTCTCCACCGCCACCGCCGCTCGCCTGGGCGCGGCAGTGCTGGCGGTTGCGACGCCATTGGTCCTGCTGCAGCGGGTCTGGCTGACGCGCGTGCCGCTGGCGCCGGAGGGCGGGGACCGGCTTCCCTATCTGCCGCTGGGAATCCTGCGGCCGGCAGCGGCCGCATTCTGCGCCGGGGTGGTGTTGCTGACGGCGGCGCTCCCCGTGGTGGCGCTCATCGCGCAGGCACTGGATGGTGGTGCATTACGGCTCGCTCTGACGGATGGCGGAGAGGCGCTCCTGCAGAGCGGCGCCCTGGCTGCGGGCGCCGCCGGGCTCGCGCTGGCGCTCGCCCTCCTCGCGGGGGCGCTTGCCGTCCCGACTGCGTCGGGACAGTCGGCGTCCTACCTCCGCCCCACGGCCCTGGATGCCGTCGTCACCCTCCCCTACGCGCTGCCGGGCGCTCTACTGGCGGTAGGTTTCGTGGCGCTCCTGAACCGCCCCGGCCCCATGGGTAATCTCTACGGCACGCCCGCGGTGCTCCTATGGGCCTATGCACTCCTGTTTCTCCCCTACGCCTACTGGGTCATCGTCCCCGCCTGGCAGCGGATCGATCCCGACTTGTGGGACGACGCCGTCCTGAACGGCGCCCGCGGGTGGGACCGCTGGCGCCACGTCCTCTGGCCTGCCCTGCGGGGCCCCGCGCTGCTGGCGGCAGCGCTGGTTTTCCTCCTGGCAGCACGCGAGATGGACGCCACTGTGGTACTCAAGCCCCCCGGTCTTTACCCGCTCGCCTACGCCGTCTGGGACACGCTCCACTTCGGCAGCCGCGAGGAGGCCGC